>CAMDVN010000020.1 GCA_945877595.1 Cyanobium sp. NIES-981
CCTGGAGGTGCCCACGGGGCCCTTCCTGCTGGATCCCAACACGCTGATTGCGTTGATCGATCCGCAGCATTGTCAGCATCGCCGCCTGCAGCGCTGGTTCAGGGCCGAGGCCCTGCCCAGGGGCTGGGCCACCTGCGCGAGCAGTGAACGCACCGTGTTCCAGGTGATGTCTCACCCGCACTACCCGGGGCGGCTGGAGCTGGGGGCAGTTTCGATGCGGCTCAGGCAGGCGCGCCTCTGGGGAGGCCACACCTTCTGGCCAGATGCTGTGGATCCGCTGCGTCAACAGCCCTTGTTGCTCTGGGCGGGTGTGCCTGGTTGTGACGTCATGGATGACCTGATGCTGCTGGCGCTGGCCCGCCATCACAACGGCGTTTTGGTGACCCTGGGGCGCCGCTTGCCGATGGAAGCCATGTGGGGAACGGGTTGGAAACTCCACTGGCTGCAGCTCGAAGAGGTCCTGAGCCGAGCACCGCTGGCATCAACTGCTGTCACCGCCACTGCAGCTGCAGCTGAAATGTCAACCTCAACCCACACCGCAACAGCCTCTGCAGCTGGATCTGCAACCGGAGGCGCATCGCGCCGTGGCCGCAGGGGCGCGAGCCTGGCCAGGGGCGCGGGCCTTGACCCAATGGCGCCTTGACCCAATGGGGCGCCTGAAGGTGCCAGACTGCCCCCCAGGACGTGATAGCCCGCATGTTTGCGCTTTCCGGCTACGACGCCTTTCTCGGCTTTCTGCTGATCTCAGCGGCCGTACCGGTGCTGGCCTTGGTGGCCAACAAGTTGCTCTCGCCGCAGAGCCGGCAGGGGGAGCGGGAGCTCACCTACGAATCGGGCATGGAGCCGATCGGGGGCGCTTGGATTCAGTTCAACATCCGCTACTACATGTTTGCCCTGGTCTTCGTCGTCTTTGACGTCGAGACCGTCTTCCTCTATCCCTGGGCGGTGGCGTTTCACCGACTGGGTTTGCTGGCCTTCATTGAGGCCCTGATTTTTATCTCCATCCTGGTGCTCGCCCTGGCCTACGCCTGGCGCAAGGGTGCCCTCGAGTGGAGCTGAAGGAGCTGTTGCCATGACCTCAACACCGACCCCTTTGACACCCCAAACTCCGCAGGCTTCACAGTTGGCCGCCGGCTCCGAGGCGCCCAGCATTGGCGCCCTGCGGGATCTGCGGGAAGCCAGCTGCAACCCGGTGGGTGCTCCAGCGGTCACCTCGGGCCTCTCCGAGAACGTGATCCTCACCACCCTCGATGACCTGCACAACTGGGCCCGGCTCAGCAGCCTTTGGCCGCTGCTCTATGGCACCGCCTGCTGCTTCATCGAATTTGCAGCCCTGATCGGCTCGCGGTTTGACTTTGACCGTTTTGGCCTGGTGCCCCGCTCCAGCCCCCGCCAGGCCGATCTGCTGATCGTGGCCGGCACCGTGACCATGAAGATGGGCCCGGCTCTGGTGCGTCTCTACGAGCAGATGCCCGAGCCCAAATATGTGATCGCGATGGGCGCCTGCACGATCACCGGCGGCATGTTCAGTGCCGACTCGACCACCGCCGTGCGCGGCGTCGACAAGTTGATCCCGGTGGATCTCTACCTGCCCGGCTGCCCGCCACGCCCAGAAGCCATCTTTGATGCGGTGATCAAGCTGCGCAAGAAGGTGGGCAATGAAGCCCTCGCCGAGCGCGGCAACCTGCGCCCCACCCACCGTTACTTCACGATCTCCCACCAGATGAAGGCCGTGGAGCCGATCGTGAACGGGGCCTACCTGCGCGCCGAAACCCAGCGCAAAGCCCTGGAGGCTGCCGCTGGTTTGCCGATGGGAGCCCCGGTGTCGGCAGCTGAACTGGCGCCCCGCCCGCTTCAGGGCCCTTAGCGGCTTGGCCTTCGGGCTGAAGTTGGAGTCTCAGATTTCTCAGCCATCACTCAGCCAGTAGTGCGGCTAACCCCTTTTCAACGCCTGAGCCACGCCACCCAACCCCACCCCTTTGAACGCCTGAACCGATGCCTGAGGAGAACGCCAACCCAGTAAAGCCAACCTCTCCTGGTGCTGCGCAAGCTGCAGTTTCACCTGAGGCACTTGCGGCACCTGAGGCTCCGGGGCCGGTGAGCCAATGGCTTCAGGCTCAGGGTTTCGACCACACCGTGCTTCCGAGCGATCATCTCGGCGTTGAGGTGCTGGGGGTGGAGGCTGCCTTTTTGCCCTTGGTGGCGACGGCGCTTAAGACCTCGGGCTTCGATTACCTGCAGTGCCAGGGGGGGTATGACGAGGGTCCGGGTGGCCAGTTGGTGAGCTTCTACCACCTGGTGAAGCTGGGCGCCCTTGCCGATCAATTTGCGGTGAACCAGCAGCTCAGCCCTGAGGTGCGGCCCGAAGAGGTGCGCCTCAAGGTGTTTTTGGCTCGCGATGGCGCCCTCACCATCCCCACCCTCTACGGCCTGTTTCGCGGTGCCGACTGGCAGGAGCGCGAAACCTTCGACATGTATGGCATCCAGTTTGAGGGCCATCCCCATCCGAAGCGGCTGCTGATGCCCGAAGACTGGAAGGGCTACCCCCTGCGCAAGGACTACGTGCAACCCGACTTCTACGAAATGCAGGACGCCTACTGAGCAGGTCTCATCAGTTGCACTGAGCAGGTCCCATCAGTTGCGCAGCTTTTGCTTGTAAAAGCGCAGCACCGCCAGGGCAAGGCTGCGGGGGTCGTGGCGCAGGGTGGCCGTGGGCCGTGCGCCCTGGAGGGGGGCTTGCATCACGTCGTAGCCGAGGCGGCGCAGTTCGCGGGGGTCACAGCGCACCGGTTCGGAGCCCGTTTGGCGGTAGCGGTCCACCAGGGCCGCGTCGCTGACGCCGAGGGCCTCCTGGGCCAGCACCGCATCAAACAGCCGCTGCTGCACCCCGATCGTGGCCAGTTGGGCCTCGATCGCGCGCAGGTGGCCGAGCACGTCGAGGCTGTCGGTTTCGCCGGGCTGGGTCATCAGGTTGCAGATGTAGAGCCGCGGCGCCTTGCTGCGCGCGATCGCCGTGACCAGCTCTGGCACCAGCAGGTTGGGCAGCAGTGAGGTGTACAGGCTGCCCGGCCCCAGGATGATCAGATCGGCATGGGCGATCGCCTCGATCGCCCGCGGCAGGGCGGGCGGCCGTTCGGGGATGCAGCCCAGGCGCACGATCGGGCTGCGGGCCTGGCCGATCGCCGATTCGCCTTCGAGGCGCTCGCCGTTTTCGAGCTCGGCCCAGAGGCGCACATCGGCCGTGGTGGCCGGCACCACCTGGCCCTGCACCGCCAGCACCCGGCTGCTGGCCGTGATCGCCGATTCGAGGTTTCCGGTGATCGCCGTGAGGGCCGAGAGGAAGAGATTGCCGAAGCTGTGGCCCTCGAGGCCACTGCCGGCCTTGAAGCGGTACTGGAACAGGCGCGTGAGCAGCGGCTCCTCGCGGGCCAGGGCGGCGAGGCAGTTGCGGATGTCGCCGGGCGGTTGCACCCCCAGCTCGCGGCGCAGCACGCCACTGCTGCCGCCGTCGTCGGCCACCGTCACGATCGCGGTGATGTTGGAGCTGTAGCGCTTGAGGCCGCTCAGCAGGGTGGAGAGGCCGGTGCCGCCGCCGATCGCCACAACGTTGGGACCGCGGTTGAGGCGGCTCTGGGCCAGCAGGGCATCCACCAGCAGGGTGTCCTTTTCGGGCGCCAGGGCTTGCTGGATCGAGCTGAAGCTGCGGCTCTGGCCCCACAGCACCAAACCGGCGCCGATCAGCAGTACCAGGGGGCCTGTGATGCCGCGGGGCAGCACCTGGGTGAGCTGGGTGAGCAGCCAATCAATCGATTCGAGCGTCCAGTAGATCGGCTTGAGATCGGCCCACACGGCCGCCCCCACCAGCGCCATCACCAGGCCCACCCCCGAGGTGGCCACCCAGCGCTTCACCACCAGGCCCGGCTGCAGCCAGCGGGCCGCCCGCCGGGAGCGGCTCATCAGGTCACGACGGCGCAGGTCTCCCTTGCCGAGCCAGCCGGGGCGGGAGCGCCGCAACTGCCGCAAACGCGACCGGCGGGGAGACTGGTTCGGACCGTTGCCGCTCAAGGGGCGTGCGTGGGACGCTGCGGGACAGGGCTGAACTGTACGAATGATTCCCCAATCCATCGCAGAAAGCCCCCCTCCCGTGGCCCAGATGGAGGGCCTCACGATGCGCTGGGGCCCCAAACCGGTGCTCGATCAGGTGGACCTCGCGGTTGAGCCGGGCGAGCGCCTGATGGTGGTGGGCCCTTCGGGAGCGGGCAAATCGACGATTTTGCGCCTGCTGGCCGGCCTGTTACTGCCCAGCAGCGGCAGGCTGCAGCTGCATGGCCAACCCCAGTCCTATCTGCGCCTCGATCAGCGCCATCCCCCCGATGTGCGGCTGGTGTTTCAAAACCCGGCCCTGCTGGGGTCGCTCACGGTGCGCGAAAACGTCGGCTTTCTGCTCTATCGCCACAGCCGCCTGAGCGAGCGCGAGATCCGCGCGCGGGTCTCGCAGGCCCTCGAGGCGGTGGGGTTGGCGGGCATTGAGGAGCTGCTGCCCGGTGAGCTCAGCGGCGGCATGCAAAAGCGGGTCAGCTTTGCCCGCGCCCTGATTCAGGATCCCGCCAAGGCGGACCACGAAGTACCGCTGTTGCTCTTCGATGAACCCACCGCCGGGCTCGACCCGGTGGCCTGCACCCGGATCGAGGACCTGATCGTGCGCACCACCGAGCTCACCGAGGCCAGTTGTGTGGTGGTGAGCCACGTGCTGAGCACGATCCAGCGCTGCGCCCAACGGGTGGTCTTGCTCTACGACGGCCAATTCCAGTGGCGAGGCTCGCTGGCTGAGTTCAACCGCACTGACAACCCGTATGTGGTGCAGTTCCGAACGGGTAGTCTGCGCGGACCCATGCAGCCTGCTGAGCTCTAGTCGATGCGACGCAGTATTCGCGAGGCGATGGTGGGCTTTTCACTGCTGGCTGCAATTGCCAGCGGGGTGGGGCTGCTGTTTTGGTTGCGGGGCATTTCCCTGAGCAGCTCCACCTGGCGGATCCAGGCCAGCTTTCAGAACGCGGCCGGCCTGGCCGAGCGCTCACCGGTGTCGTTTCGCGGCGTGATGGTGGGCAGCGTGCGCTCGATCAAGGTGACCCCCCAGGCGGTGCTCGCCGAGCTCGAGATCACCGATCCCAACCTGGTGCTCTCGCGGCCCACCGTGGCCCAGGTGGGGGCCGCCTCCCTGCTGGGCGGCGACGCCCAGGTGGCCCTGGTGAGTGCCGGCCAACCCCTGGCCGCCGGCGTTAAGGGGCCGCGGCAGGCCGGCTGCAACAACGCCCTGGTGGTGTGCAACGGCAGCAGCATTGCCGGGGCCACCTCGGCCAGCATCGACACCGTGATGACGACGATGCAGAGCCTGCTGGATCAGGCCGACCGCGAGAAGCTGGTGCCCGAGATGGTCAAGGCGGTGGCCAGCTTTGAGAAGGCGGCCAAGGAGGCCTCGGTGTTCATGAAGGACGGTCAGCTGCTGGTGCGCAACATCGACGGTTCGGTGAAGCGGGTCGATCCGATCATCGCCAACCTCGATGCCACCAGCGCCCACGTGCGCCATGTGGTGGCCGCCCTCGACAACCCCAAAACCCTGGCCGAGATGAAGGCCACCGTGGCCAACGCCCAACAGCTCACCGCCCGCTGGGAGGCGGTCGGTGGCGACGTCAACAAGCTCACCTCGGATCCCGAATTCATGAACGGGATGCGCAGCGTGGCGGTGGGTTTGGGCAAGTTCTTTGACGAGCTCTACCCGGGCCGCACCGCCAACAGCCGCTGAGCTTCACAGGGAGGCAACGGCCTCCATGGCGATGGCGGCGATGGCCTGATCGCTGGCCTTGGGCAGCTGCACGTATTTGCCGCCCGCGGCTTCGGCCAGGTCTTTGCCCATGCCGCTGCCGATGAACTTGCGCTCGGTGTCGATCACCAGCAACTTGATGCCCAAGGCCCGGTAGCGGCTGGCCACCGCCTTGACCTCCTCCTTGAGGTCTACCGGCTCCTCGCCCTCGAGCACGGGCTGGCCCAGGGAGCGGCTGAGCGGCACGTTGCCGCGACCATCGGTGATCGCCACCACCACCACCTGGCCGAGGTCGCCGGTGGCCAGGGCGTTGGCCCCCACCCGGGCCGCCTGGGTGAGGCCATGGGCCAGGGGCGACCCGCCCCCACAGGGCATGGATTCGAGCCGCCGCCGCGCGGCGGTGATCGAGCGGGTCGGCGGTAGCAGCACCTCGGCCTGCTCCCCCCTGAAGGGGATCAGGGCGACTTCATCGCGGTTTTCGTAGGCCTCGGTGAGCAAACGGATCACCGCCCCCTTGGCGCTCTGCATGCGGTTGAGGGCCATCGAGCCGCTGGCGTCCACCAAAAAAATCACCAGGGCGCCGGCCTTGCGCTGCAGCTGCTTGGCCCGCAGATCGCCGTCTTCGACGATGACCTTGCGGTGCGGCTCCCGCTCCCGCCGCGATTTTTGGTAGGGCGCGGCAGCCCGCAGCGTGGCGTCGACGGCGATGCGCTTGACCGGTCCGCGGGGCAGCATCGGCTTCACGTAACGGCCGCGCGAGTCGCTCATCACCACCGCCCGGCTGCCGCTGCCGCCGCTTTTGGCCTTGGCACTGGAGAACAGCAGCAGGTCGGGATCGATGGCGATCGCCTCGGGATCGAGCAAAAACTCCTCGGGGACCTGGGGCGGCGCCTGGTCCTCGGGATTGTCTTCGGGATCGTCGTCTTCGGGATCGTCGGGCTCGTCAGGGTCGTCTTCGGGGTCCTCCTGGTCGTCGTTGTTGGGGGGTTCTGGGGGCTCGGGCTCCTCGGGCGGCTGCTCCCCCTGGGGCGGCGGCGGTGGTGGGGGTGGCGGCTCGAGGGGCTGATTGGGATCGGGCGGCGGCAGCTGCAGGGCGCGTGGGGCAATCACCAGGCGCACGGCGACCTGGAGGTCGTCGGCGTCCACCCGGTCACGGCCGCTCAGGGCCGCATGGGCCCGGGCCACCCGCACCGCATAGAGCTCGCTGCGGTGCCCTTCGACGCCGCCGCGCAGGGCCTCGGCCACCAGGTAGACGATCTGCTCCCGGGCGATCTGCACGTCGGGGAGCCACTGGCGCGCCAGCAACAGCTGGGTGGCCAGGGCGTCGGTTTCCTCTTGCCAGCGGGCGCCAAAGGCCTGGCTCGATTCGCCGTGGTCGAGGGAGCTGCTGGTGATCTCTACCCGTTGGTCGAGCTCCAGCACCTGGTTGGCGCTGAGGGCGATGGCAAAGCGATCGAGCAGGTGATCGCGCACCGCCCCCTCCTCGGGGTTGTAGGTGGCGATCAGCAGGCAACGGCAGGGGTGGCTGAGGCTCAGCCCCTCCCGCTCGATCCGGTTGTCGCCCGAACCCACAGCGGCGAGCATCAAGTTGGTGACGTTGTCGTCGAGCAGGTTGAGCTCGTCGACATAGAGCACGCCCCGGTGGGCCTCGGCCAGCAAGCCCGGTTGAAACACCGCCTGGCCGCTCGCCAGCGAGGCGGTCACATCCACCGAACCGACCAGGCGGTCTTCGGTGATACCCAGCGGCACCTGCACAAAGGGCGCCGGGATCACCCGGGTGGGCAGCAGGGCGCTGGGGTCGGCACCGGTGGGGTCGCCGCCGAGCTCGGTGATGCGGGTGCAGATGGCGTCGTCCCAGTCGTCGGGACGCTGGGGGTCGATGTTGAGGGTGGTGGATGCCGGCTGACCGCTGGGCGTTGTACCGAGATCGAGCACGTCGATCGGCGGCAGCAGGGCATGCAGGCCGCGGGCCAGCACCGATTTGCCGGTGCCGCGTCCGCCTGCAATCACCACGCCCCCCAGGCCCGGATCCACCGCCGCCAGCAACAGGGCGAGCTTCAGGGTGCCGTGGCCGGTGATCGCCGCCAGCGGAAAGGCGCGCGCGGCCGCTGCACTTGCAACCATGGAACGGTGTTGGCCATCAGGGGTGAAGAGCAGTCTCGCTGATCAGGCCGAAGCCTTGGCCCCAGCCGCCCTGCGGCGCACCAGCCTGGCGATTGCCCTGGGCGCCAACCTGCCCAGCCCGGCGGGCGATCCGATCGCCACCCTGGTGGCCGTGCGGCCCCAGCTGGAGGCGTTGCTGCAGGCAACACAGCTTCAGGCAATCCACCTGCAGGCATCCCAGCTGCAGGACGCTCAGCTGGGCGGCTGCGGGATTCGCTGGTCGCCGCTGTTTTGCACGGCGCCGGTGGGGGGGCCGCCCGATCAGCCCGATTACATCAATGCGGTGCTGCTGGTTGAAGCGCCAGCCGCCGCCACGCCAGCCGGCGCCCTGGCCCTGCTGGCGGCGTTGCAGGACCTTGAGGCTCGCTTTGGCCGCACCCCCCTGGCCGAGCGCGAGCACTGGGGGGCCCGCAGCCTCGACCTTGACCTGCTCTGGTGGGGCGATCTGGCTTTGCAGCGCGGGGCCAGCGGCGGTAGGCCGGCGCTGCAGTTGCCCCATCCCCACTGGCGCGAGCGGGCCTTTGTGCTGGCGCCCCTGGCGGCCCTGCTGGGGCAGGCGGGCCCCAGGGAGGGGCTCAGCCCCCTGGCCGCTCGGCCGGGGTGGCCCGAGGCTGGCTAGGGGCTTTGGGCCTGCTGCGGGTCTGCAGCGGGCCTGCTGCGCGATGCTGGGAGGCTCCTGATCGGCTGGCCTGGGCCGGCCTCCTGACTGCCCATGGCGCCCCTGCCCTCGCCTGAGCCCGCGCGCCACATCGAGACCACGGCGGCCCTCGATGCCCGCAAGTTGCGCTTTGAGATCAACCGGGTGGAATTGCCCATGGGGGTGGAGGGCAGCTTTGGGCTGATCAAGCACCCCGGCGCTTCGCTGGCGGTGCCGGTGCTGGCCGATGGCCGGGTGGTGCTGCTGCGCCAGTACCGCTTTGCGGTGGCGGCGCGGCTGCTGGAGTTTCCGGCTGGCACCCTCGATCCCGGTGAGACGCCCCTGAGCACCATGCAGCGGGAGCTCCAGGAGGAGGCGGGCTACAGCGCCGCCCGCTGGGATGGCCTGGGGGCGATGTTGCCCTGCCCGGGCTATTCCGATGAGGTGATTCACCTCTTTTTGGCCCGCGAGCTCACGGTCTTGACGGAGCGCCCCCCCGGCGACGACGACGAAGACCTCGAGGTGCTGCTCATGGAGCCCGCCGAACTCGACGCCGCCCTGGCCAGCGGCAACGAATACCTCGACGGCAAGAGCATCACCGCCTGGTACCGGGCCAAGCAGCTGCTCGGGTTTTGAGCCCGTTGATCACCGCGGCCCCGCCGGCCTCCCTTCACCCCAGCGAGAACTTTTGCCATGGCTCCTGAGCGCTGGCTGTTTTGGCATCGCCGTGACCTGCGCCTCGCCGACAACCTCGGCCTGGCCGCGGCGGCCCGGGCCACCCCGGCGGTCACGGGGGTGTTTGTGCTGGAGCCGCGGCTGGGCCACGATTCAGGCCACGATTCAAGCCAAGATTCAGGCCTCAGCTTGCCGCTGGCGCCGGCCCAGCGCTGGTTTTTGGCCGAAAGCCTCGCCGAGCTGGCCGCCAGCTGGCGTGCTGCCGGCAGCCGCTTGCTGATCGTGGCGGGGGATCCGGTCCTGCTGCTGCCGCAGCTGGCCGAGGCCTGTGGGGCGGCGGTGGTGGCCTGGAACCGCGATGGGGAGCCCGCCAGCCGTGAGCGGGACCGTTGCGTGGCCCGGGCGCTGCAGGGCCATGGCCGCCGGGTGCTGGTCGACTGGGATCAGTTGCTGGTGGCACCTGAGGCCCTCAAGACCGGCGCGGGTGACCCCTACCGGGTCTATGGGCCCTTTTTGCGCAATTGGCGCTCCCAGGTGGAGCAGAAGGCCGCCCTCGGCAGTGCCGCCTCGGGTGGCCTGGATCCCCTGCCGGCCCCAGAGGCCCTGCTCGATTTGGATGCTGCGCTGCTAGCTCGCCTAGAGGCCCAGCTCGCAACCCAGCTCGACGCACGGCTCGCCGAGCCCAAAGCCCAGACCCAGCTGCTGGGCGCGCATGGGTTTGAGGGGGTGGATCTGTGCCCCTGCCGGCCCGGGGAAGCGGCGGCGGCGGCCCAGCTGGCCGCCTTTTGCAGCGGCGTGCGGCCGCCCGTGTGGAGCTACGAGAGCGGCCGAAATCTGCCGGCCGAGGCGGGCACCTCGGGCCTCAGTGCAGCGCTGCGGTTTGGCACCTTGAGCCCGCGGCAGGCCTGGGCCGCCGCCCAGGAGGCCCGCATCGCGGTGGAGGCCTCCGGCGGCGCCGTGGAGGCCCTGGCGAGCATTGGCGTCTGGGAGCAGGAGCTGGCCTGGCGCGAGTTTTACCAGCAGGCCCTGTTTCATTTTCCGGAGCTGGCCGAGGGCCCCTATCGGCCCCAGTGGAAGGCCTTCCCCTGGCACAACGACCCCGTGCGACTGGAGGCCTGGCGCACCGGGCTCACGGGCATGCCGATCATCGATGCGGCCATGCGTCAGCTCAATGCCAGCGGCTGGATGCACAACCGTTGCCGCATGATCGTGGCCTCGTATCTGGTCAAAGACCTGGTGTGTGACTGGCGCCTGGGCGAGCGCATCTTCATGGAGCGGCTGGTGGATGCCGATCTGGCCGCCAACAACGGCGGTTGGCAGTGGAGCGCCAGCAGTGGCATGGACCCCAAGCCCCTGCGCATCTTCAACCCCGCCACCCAGGCCAGCAAATTTGACGCCGAGGCCGCCTACATCCGCACCTGGCTGCCGGAGCTGCGCCACGTGGGCAGCAAAGAGCTGATCTCAGGCGAGATCGGTGCGCTGGAGCGCCGCGGCTACCCCGAGCCGATCGTGAACCACAAGGTTCAGCAGGCCCATTTCAAGGCCCTCTACGCCAGCCTGCCGCGCCCGGCGGGTTAAGCCCCTTAGGCGGGCACTGGGGCTGGCGGAGAGGCGGCTGGTGTGGAGGCGGCCAGCACCGCGTGCAGCACCTCCACCACCCGGGCCTGCTGGCTGGCGTTGAGCTCGGGGAAGATCGGCAGGGAGAGCACCTCGCTGCAGAGCCTTTCGGTGATCGGCAGGCTGCCGGGGCCGTAGCCCAGTTCCACGTAGGCGGGCTGGCGGTGAATCGGAATGGGGTAATAGATGATCGTGCTCACGCCGGCGTCTTGGAGCTGCTGCTTGAGCCAGTCGCGGCAGCAGGCCTCGGGCAGGCCGTGGTCGGCGCTGTCGGAGGAGGCCACGCACGATCCCGCGCAGGCCTGGGTGCCGCCGGGGCACGACGGCACCCGAAGCACAAATTGGTTCCAGCTGTGGCCATCGGGGCCGGCCTCTGGCACATGCAGCCGGCCGGTGGCCGCGGCGCTCTGCAGCTGGTCGCGGTAGGTGGCGGCAATGCTGCGGCGCCGATCCACCCAGCGGGCCAGGTGGGGCAGCTTCACGTTGAGGACAGCGGCCTGCATGCTGTCGAGGCGGCTGTTGTAACCGAGGGCGGTGTGGAGGTAGCGGCGGGGCATGCCGTGCACGGCCAGCTCCTTGATGCGCTGGGCCAGGCCCGCCTGCTGGCAGGTGATGGCGCCGCCGTCGCCGGCACCACCGAGGTTTTTGGTGGGGAAGAAGCTGAAGCAGCCCGCATCGCCCCAGCTGCCCACCGGACGGCCCGCCCAGCTGGCGCCCGTGGCCTGGGCGCAGTCTTCGATCACCTTGAGGCCATGGCGTGAGGCGATGGCACAGAGGCGCTCCATGTCGACCGGGCGGCCAAACAGGTGCACCGGCAGCAGCGCCCGGGTGGCGGGGGTGATCGCGGCCTCCATCTGATCGAGATCGATCAGGTAGGTGCTCTCCTCCACATCCACAAACACCGGCGTGGCGCCCACGGCGCTGATCGCCTCGGCGGTCGCAAAGAAGCTGAAGGAGGCGGTGATCACCTCATCCCCTGGGCCGATCCCCAGCCCCCGCAGCGCCAGGATCAGGGCGTCGGTGCCGCTGTTGCAGCCCACCACATGGGCCACGCCGCAGGCTTCGGCAAAGGCCTGCTCAAAGGCAGCGATGCCGGGGCCGCCGATGTATTGCCCCCCCCGCAACACCTCGAGCACGGCCTGATCAAGGGACTCGCCGAGCTCCTGGATCTGCTCGCTGAGGCTGAAGGGGGGCACTTTCATGCGGCCAACATTAAGCCGCCCGAATTCAGGCGCGAATTCAGGGGCGAATTCAAGTGCGCCCCAAGGGGGGAGGCGGGCCTGCGCAATGCTGGTCCCATCCTTGAAGAGGCACGGTGGTGAGGGGGCGGGCGAGGGGGCGGCTGCGCAGGCTGGTGCCTGTGCTGGCCATGGTTTTGGCTGGCTGTGTGCCGGCGCACCGGCACCCCAGCTGGTCGATCTTTGCGTTGCAGCGCCGCCTGCCCTACGACGGCTTGGCGGTGGTGAGCCAGCCCGATGGCTATGGGCTGCACATCTGGGTGGATACCGACACCAGGGATGCCGGGGTGTGCAAACCCCGCTGGAGCCCGGATCCGGCCCGCCTCTTCAACGGCAACGGCACGGCCCCCTTTAGCTCGGGGCTGGCCAGCCGCAGTGAATTCTTTGCGGCGGTGGCCCGCGCCGACGTGCGCCGGGCCCTACGCCAGCAGAGCGAGGCCCTCTGCCAAGCCGTGGCCCCCCGCAGCCGCTTCAGCTGGGTGGAGCCGCCGCGCCACGAGAAGGAGGTGCGCGCCCGGGCCTATCCGATGCTCGAGGGCGAGGATCTGCTCAGCGATCCCAATGAGGTGGAGCGCCGCGAGGGCCAGCTGCTCAATCCCCCTGGGGTGGCTGAGCCGTAAGCCAGTGCTGCCACACCAGCGGCCCGGCGCGCTTCCAGTAGCGGCTGAAGCGGCCCAGCTCGCGGGGGATTGTGCTGCCCTGGGCCTGCGGCAGGGCCACAAAGGGCGGCCCCTGCAGCCGCTGCAGCGGCAGGGCCGCGGCGATCGCCTGGGCCTGCCGCTGCAGCTGCGGATCCACCGCCACCGTGGTGACCACGCCATCGGCCTGGTGGGCGGCGGCCAGGGCCAGCACCTCGGCCACCACGGCGCCGCGCTGCTGCAATACCGGTAGCCCGTTGAGGCACTGGGCCTCGAAGCGCCGCTGCAGGGCGCTGCTGCTGATCGGCCAGGCGCCGCTGCCTTCACTGGGGGCCACGTGCACCGCCAGGGCGCCGGGGTAGGCGAGCAGGGCCGCATTGCCGGGCCCGAGGGCCTCGCCATGCACCCACACCAGGGGCCGTTGCAGCGGGCCTGGTGACAACGGCTGGAGCTCTGCGGTCACAGCCTCGTCGGTCGCAGCCTCTGCGGTCACAGCCTCTGCGGTCACAGCCTCTGCGGTCACAGCGTCTGCTGTTACAGCCTCGGCGGGGAGTGCACCTTGCGGCATGGCTCCAAACAGCTGGGCCTGCAGCTGCTCGTAGCTGGCCTCAAACGGGCAGGAGTGGGCCGCGGCGGCTGGGCAGTGCTGGCAGTGAACGCCGCCGCCAAAGCGCTCGAGGTTGGCTCGGTTGAAGATGTAGGGCTTGCTGCTGAAGCTGCTGGCCACCCATTGCCAGCTGAGGTTGTTGCTGGCGGGGTCGGCGTCGAGCAGGTGGCTCAAAAACCAGTGGGCGCCGGCCTGCCAGCGCACCCGTCGCCAGTGCACCACGTAGCTGGCCAGCCAGAGGCGGGCGTGGTTGTGCAGCCAGCCGCTGCCCAGCAGCTCGCCCGCAAAGGCATCGATGCAGGCCAGGCCGGTGCGGGCTTCGGCGATCTCGGCTGGCAGCTCGGCGGCGTAGTCGGATGCCGGGATGCCGGTCTTGAGCGGTTCGAGGTCGCTCCAGATGCGATCGCCGAGCACCCACCAGAGGCGTTGCCAGTAGTCACGCCAACCCAGCTCGCAGATCAGCCGCTCGGCCAGGCGCTGGCCCTCAAGCTGCCGCGCCGGTGCCACCCCGGGGCCGCCGTAGCCCTGGCGATCCAGCCAGGCAAACACCGCATCGCGCACCTCCGCCAGGCTCAGCACCCCATGGCGCAGGTAGGGCGAGAGGCGGGTGACGGCCCCGCCGAGGTGGTTGCGGCTGCGACCGTAGGCAGCCGGATCCAGCGCCGCCAGCCAGGCTTCGGCGGCAACCCGGCCGCCCACAAAGGGCGCTGCTGCTGGCGCCGTAGCAGCAGCTGCTGCAGTGCTGGCCGCCGCGCCCACTGGCGGCGGCAGGGGTGGCCCCGCATCGGGGGTGGGAGAGAATCGCCCCATTCCTGGACACGCCACAGGCGTACTGCCCCCATGCTCCTCGATCTGCGCGGCAAGAAGGCCCTGGTCACCGGCATCGCCAACAACAAGTCGATCGCCTGGGGCATTGCCCAGCAGTTGCATGCGGCCGGCTGCGAGCTGGGCGTCACCTACCTGCCCGATGAGAAGGGGCGCTTCGAGGGCAAGGTGCGCGAGCTCACCGCTCCTCTGGCACCCAGCCTGTTTGAACCGCTCAATGTGCAGGATCCGGCCCAGATCGAGGCGGTGTTTGCGCGGGTGGCCGAGCAGTGGGGCTCGATCGACGTGCTGGTGCATTGCCTGGCCTTTGCCGGCAAAGAAGAATTGATCGGGGATTACAGCGCGATTAGCCCCGAGGGCTTTGCCCGGGCCCTTGAGGTGAGCGCCTACTCGCTGGCACCGCTGTGCCGCTACGCCAAGCCCCTGTTCAACCCCGGTGGCAGCGTGATCACCCTGAGCTATCTGGGCGCCGAGCGGGCCATCCCCAACTACAACGTGATGGGCGTGGCCAAGGCGGCCCTGGAAGCCTCAGTGCGTTATCTGGCCGCTGAGCTCGGCCCTGAGAAGCAGGTGCGGGTCAATGCGATCAGTGCCGGTCCGATTCGCACCCTGGCCAGCAGCGCGATCGGCGGCATCCTCGACATGATCCACAACGTTGAAGGCAAGGCCCCGCTGCGCCGCACCGTGACCCAGGAGGAGGTGGGCAGCACCGCGGCCTTCTTGGCCAGCCCGCTCTCCAGTGGCATCACCGGCCAGGTGATCTACGTGGACGCCGGCTACTGCATCACCGGGATGTAAGGGTTTCGTGGTGGCGCTTCAGCATCCCCAGATCAACCGCATCACCCCCACGCTGTTTGATGCGGCCGCCGATTCGTCGCTGATCCTGCCCCTGGTCTTGGCGAATGCAGCATCGTCTCGGCTCTGGCGTCTGAAGGACCGCTTGCTTGGTGAGCAACAGGAGCACACCCCGGCAGCCGAGCCTGTCGAGTTGCTGCAAACCTTGCAGGCTGGCTTGAATCGAATGCTCACCCACGTGAGCCCCTTGGAGGTGGCCGAAACCAATGGCTGCCTTCGCTTGGCCGACCTGGCCCAGCGGCTCGGCGAGCACGCCGTGGCTGAAACCACGGCACGCATCCTGGCCATGATCAACGTGGCGCTGGCCTCCGGGCAACTGGATCCAGCCCGGTATGACCTTGCGCCGTTGATCGCTGCAGGCAGCTTCCCGGCCTACACCTACGGCACGGTTGATGTCATTGCTGCAACGGGACGGTATCTGGGTCGTCCCAGTCGCCGTCCCTTCGGCATGACCTGTTGCCTTGATGAGGTGGCCTTGTTTGCGGCCCTGCTGCTGATCCAGCGGCGGCAGCGCATTGATGGTGTGGCCATGCTGGCCAACCCCTGCCATTACAGCTTGTTTGGCTGGTGCGGTGCCCAGAGTTGGTGGTTCTACGGCAAGAACGAGCTGTTCTTGACGGTTGGCCTGGAGACGCTGGAGCAGCGGCTTGCCGATCCCACGACGCTGGTGACCCGTCGCGGCAGCTGGCAACACTCCAGTGGCTCCAGTTCGATTCCCGCTGCTGAGCTGGAGGCGATGTGCCAACGGCTGCAGGCCTTCTTTGGTGGTTTGCCAGCTGGGCTGGAGCCTCAACAACGCCGCGCGCTCATCCCGTTGCCCGCCTCGCCGATGGATGTGTTGGTTGAACGGGTGATGGGGTGTGCCAGTGCCGCTGCGGTGCAAGCGGTGCTGCGCGCTGCTTTGGCGGAGGCAGAGCCTCTGGCCAACGCCGCCCGCACCGTGCTCACCATGGCCCGTGATCTGGCCGGGCTTGACCTCGAGCAGGTGCTGCTGGCTGCTCGTGAGGGGGTGCGCCTGCGCCAGGCCCTGGCTGCTATGCAAACACCTGCTTTGCAAACGCCTGCAGCTGCGCGCGCTGTGGTGGCTGCGATCGCTGGTGAGACCTCAATTTTTGCTGACGCTGGCAGGCTGGCGATGCCCGAGGAAACGCTCAAGTTTTCCACTGGCAGCCATGCCGACAAAGCCCTGTTGCTGCACGTGCTGTTGGAGCAATGCCACGGGATCGGGGCGGTGACAACTGTCTTCGAGGCCCAAACCAGCGTGGTGCTGTCGCCCGAGGGGGCGTTCTGCACAGCCACGATGCAGTGGCAGGAGCCTGATCGGATCGAGCGTCCCGCCATCACCGGAGGGCTAGTGAGGCGCGGATTGCTACCTCTGCAGCCCATAGCAAAGGGCGATGAGCCCGGCTCCCAATAGGCCTGTGGCCCAGGCGGCGCCGCTGCTGGCCCATGCAGAAGCGAGCACGGCCACGATCACACTGGAACCCAAAAAGCGCGACACCATCGCCAGGCCGGCCCCGCTGCCCAGCAGCTCTGCGGGCAGGGCGTTGTAGGTCTCGCTGGTGGCCACCGGCCCGATCACGCCCTGGCCCAGGCCTGCCACCACCAGCCCCAGGCCGATACCCCAGCCCAGATGGCCGCTGCTGGGTGCCAGCCCCAACAGCACAAACCCCAGCGCCAGGGGGGCGTAGGCGGCGTTGATCAGCCGCTGCGCCCCCAGCCGCTGGCTCAGCCGGGTGGCGCTGCGGCTGGCCAGCCACACCACCAGGGCGTAGGGCACCAGCAGCAGCCCGATCGCCAGGGGTGTCCATCCCCCCTGATTCAGGGCCATCACCGCCAAAAACTGGGCTCCGTTAAACGACAACGTCATGGCAAACAGGGCCTGCAGGGCGCGCCGCACCTTGGGTTGCCGCCAGGCCGCTGGCTGCAGCAGTGGTTGCTGAAGCCGCAGCTGACGCCGCACAAACAGGCCGAGAAGGAGCAAGCCGCTCAGCAGGGATGCGGCGATGGCCGGCGAGCCCCAGCCCTGGTCGGGAGCTTGAATCAGCCCGCCGAGGGCCAGCATCAGGCCAAGGCTCGAGCTCACCAGGCTGGGCCCGTCGAGGGTGGTGCCCTGGCGCGGTGACACCGCGGGCAGCACCCGCCAGCCCAGCAGCAGCGCCAGTGCCACCACCGGCAGGTTGACGCTGAAGATCCACGCCCAGCCCGGGCCGCTCACCAGCAGGCCCCCCAGCACCGGGCCAATGCACAGCCCCAGGGCGCCGACCGTTGACCAGGTGGCGAAGGCGGCCGTGCGCTGCTCAGGTGCAAACAACACCGTGGTCAGCAGCTGGGCAGGCGCCAGCATCAAGGCGGCTCCGACGCCCATCACCACCCGGGCCGCGATCAACCCCCCGATCTGGGCCGCCAACCCACCCAACAGCGAGCCCAGGCCAAACAACGCCAACCCCAGCAGAAACACCCGCTTTTGCCCCAGCCGTTCGCCCAGGGGGGCAGCACAGAGCAACAGGCTCACCATGGCGATGGCATAGCTGTCGATCAGCCAGCCGAGCTGGCTTGTCGAGGCGCCGAGATCGGTTTGGATCGTGCCCAGCGCCACATTCATCATGGTGAGATCGGCGGAGAGCAGGAACCCGGTGCCCGCCAGCACCACCAGGCCCAGCTGGGCCCGGTTCATGCGGATGGGCCGCCGATGACGGGGTCGCTGGCGGGGTTGTGGACTGGCGCGCGGCCGTAACCCCGCTCCACGGCCACGGCCGCCAGGGCGGCGCGGTTGCCGGCCTCGAAGCGCTGCATCAGCTCGCTGACGTAGTCGCGGGTGGTGGTTTCGGCGATGAACAGCTCAGCGGCGATTTGCTTGTTGGTGAGGCCGGCGGCCACCAGGGCCAGGATTTCGCGCTCGCGGGGCTTCACGTCACGGCGACCGCGAATGTCTTGGCTGTAGATCGTGTGCAGCAGCGGGTCGACGTGGGGCGTTTGGCCGGCGCGAATCGCCTGGATTGCTGGGATCAGGCAGCCCTTGCCGATGTTTTGCTCGGCGATGAAGGCATCGGCGGCCAGGCCCCCGCTGCAGGCGGTCACGATCGTGGCCTCCAGGCAGGCCAGCACGATCACCCCCGCATCGGCCTTGACCTGGCGGATCTCCTCGATCAAGGCGCTGCCGTAGCGCTCGATCATGTCGTCGTGCATCACGACGAACAACTCCCCCTTGGCTTCCCCCACCAGGCCGAGCAGCTCGCGTTGGTTGGTGGCGGCCCCGAGGAAGCCATCGGGTGCAACGCTGAAGGTTGCAAACCCAAACAAATAGGCAAAGGCCCGGCTCCGCCCGGCGATCACCACCTGGGCCGGCATCAGCACCGCGGCGATCGAGCGCTCCACGCGGCTGAAGGTATCGGCTTGCCACTGGATTGGCATTGTGGCGTTGGGCCGGTTCGCTGGGCTCAGGATGGCTGGTGATGGCCCCAAGGGCCATGATTGAGCCGATAGCTCGGTCACATGCCGCCATGGCCCGCGTCGGAACCATTGATCGCGTGACCGGCGAAACCGAGGTGCACGTGAGCCTCGGCCTCGATGGCACGGGCCGCTGCCAGGTGAGCACCGGCGTGCCGTTTCTCGATCACATGCTGCACCAGCTCGCCAGCCACGGGCTGGTCGACCTGGAGATCAAGGCCATCGGTGACACCCACATCGATGACCACCACACCAATGAAGATGTGGGCATCGCCGTGGGCCAAGCCCTGGCCCAGGCCCTGGGTGATCGGCGCGGCATTCACCGCTTTGGCCACTTTGTGGCCCCCCTCGATGAGGCCCTGGTGCAGGTGGCCCTCGATTGCAGCGGCCGGCCCCACCTGAGCTATGGGTTGCAGATCCCGGCCCAAAAGATCGGCAGCTATGACACCGAGCTGGTCAAGGAGTTCTTTGTGGCCGTGGCCAACAACGCCGGCCTCACCTTGCACATTCGCCAGCTCGATGGCGTCAATTCGCACCACATCGTGGAGGCCTGCTTCAAGGCCTTTGCCCGTGCCCTGCGCCTGGCCACCGAGATCGACCCCCGCCGCGCTGGCGCTGTGCCGAGCAGCAAGGGCGTGCTCGAGCGCGCCGGAGCCTGAAGCCGAGGGGGTGACCGTAGGCCGGCGAGCCCTATGGCGACAGCCCCTTGAGGCTGAGGCTGTAGCCGTGGTCTACAGAGTTGTGACTCCGGTATGGGACCACTTGTTGCTGGTGGCCCGCAACACTTGCCCCAATTCGAGGACCAGTTCTTGGGGTTGAAGGCTGGATGCAGCAACTGTCCGCAGACTGACTGTGCAGGCCGGTTCAAGGCGTGACGAGGGCCAGCAAGATCGGTGCGGCAGCGGAATAAGGCCGTCTTGTTGATACTGATTAAGGGCGCTTTTTATGAGGGTGTCATTTTGATCGTATGGTCATAGCAGATGTAGAGCTGGTCTGGCGAATAACTGGCGTTAATTGATGAATTTTACCAGGTATGTACCAATGCAAATTTACTCGTGGCATGGCGTCGCAAGTGCCCAGCGAGATACGGGGATCCGTGGGTCGCCCCGCGACGCTTAACAGTCTGTTACGCGATACTGGGAGTTGGTCGCACAGCGGCCTCGTTGCCGTACCCCCGCGATCTGGTTGATGTCTGTTACTTCTGTGTCTCCTGCACCTGGTTCGACTGCTGGTGCTCCTGGTTACGACCGGGCCGACTGGGCCAGTGCCTTTCGCAACGTGGGCGTGGAGCTCGAGGCGGTGGAGCTCACGGCAACGCGAGGAGCGATTCCGGCCGAGCTCGCGGGCACCCTGTACCGCAATGGGCCCGGGCGGCTGGAGCGGGGCGGGCAGTGGGTGCATCACCCGTTTGATGGCGACGGCATGATCATGGCCCTGGGCTTTGGCGCGGGCGCGGTGAGCCTGCGCAACCGCTTTGTGCGCACCGAGGGCTGGCTGGCCGAGGAGAAGGCCGGCAAATACGTGTACCGCGGCGTCTTTGGCACCCAGAAGCCCGGTGGCGCTGTGGCCAATGCCTTTGACCTGCGGCTCAAGAACATCGCCAACACCCATGTGGTGCGCCTAGGCGATCAGCTGCTGGCCCTTTGGGAGGCGGCCGAGCCCCATGCGCTCGACCCCCACACCCTTGAGACCCACGGCATCACCCTGCTCGATGGGGTGCTCAAAAAGGGTGAGGCCTTCAGTGCCCACCCCCGCTTTGACCCCGGCCACCACGGCCCCGAGCGCATGGTGACCTTCGGGGTCAAGGCGGGCCCCACCAGCACCGTGCGGGTGATGGAGTTTGCGGCTGCGGAGGACGCAGCGCGCGGGGTGCGGGCTGGGCAGCTGGTGGCTGAGCAGCGCCACAGCTTCAAGGGCTTCGCCTTCCTGCACGACTTCGCCATCACCCCCAATTGGGCCGTGTTTCTGCAGAACGCCGTGGCCTTCAACCCGCTGCCCTTTGTGCTGGGCCAGAAGGGCGCGGCGCAGTGCCTGGCCTCCAAGCCCGGTGAGGCGGGGCAGTTTTGGCTGGTGCCGAGGCCGGGCGCCGGGGCTGCTGCTGGCGCTGGTGGTGCTGGGCGCGGCTCAGCGGCAGCGGCCAAGCCCGTGCTGGTGGAGGCCCCGGAGGGCTTTGTGTTTCACCACCTCAATGCCTTTGAGGATCCCCAGAGCGGCGAGCTGGTGATCGATTCGATCTACTACGACGACTTCCCCTCGATCGGCCCCGACACCGACTACCGCGAGATCGATTTCGAGACGATCCCCGCCGGTCGCCTGCAGCGCTGCCGCATTGATCTGGCCACCGTCGCTGCCCATCAGAAGGCCAACCAGAAGGCCAACCAGCAGGCCAATGAGAAGGTCAAGGTGACCGTGGAGGTGCTCGAGGAGCGCTGCTGCGAATTCGGCATGGTGAATCCCAACCAGCAGGGGCTGCCGGCCCGCTACGCCTGGATGGCCGTGGCCGGCCGTGAGCGGGGCAACGATCCCCTGCAGGCGATTGAAAAGCTCGATCTGGTGAGCGGGGAGCGTCGGGTGTGGAGTGCGGCGCCCCGCGGCTTCGTGAGCGAGCCGGTGATGGTGCCCCATCCCGCCGCCAGCAGCGAAGACCAGGGCTGGGTGCTGGTGCCGGTGTGGAACGGCGCCCGCTGCGGCAGTGATCTGGTGATCCTCGATGCGGCCGATCTCAGCGAGTGCGCCGTGATCGAGCTGCCCCTGGCGATTCCCTACGGCCTGCACGGCAGCTGGGCTGCTAGCTGAGCTGGGCTGCTAGCTGAGCAGGTCTGCCGGCTAAGCGGCGCTGCCCAGCTCAGGCAGTTTGTTGTGTGAGCAGCGCCTTGAGTTGGGGTTCCAGCAGGCTGAAGGCCCGGCCGCGGTGGCCGATTCGGCCCTTGGTGGCTTTGTCCATCTCGGCAAAGCTCAAGCCCGCTTCGGGTACGAAAAAGATTGGGTCGTAGCCGAAGCCGCCGCTGCCGCGCGGGGTCTCGAGGATTTCTCCCGGGCAGATCCCCTCCACCTCGAGCACCACGGCGCCCCTGGGATCGGCCACCGCCAGGGCCGCCGTGAAGCAGGCGCTGCGGTCGTGGGGCTCGCCGCGCTCCTGGGCGGCTCGATGGATCGCGTTGACCTCCTGCAGCAGGCGGGCAATGCGGGCGGCATCGGTGTTGGCGTAACGGGCTGACTGCACCCCCGGTGCCCCGCCCAGGGCCGCCACGCTGAGGCCCGAGTCGTCGGCGAGGGCCCAGCAGCCGGTGGCCTGGGCCACGGCCACCGCCTTGAGGCGAGCATTTTCGGCAAAGGTGCTGCCGGTCTCCTCCACCTCGAGCCCCTCGGGCATCGGCCGGATCTCCAGGGCCAGATCGCCCAGCAGCTGGCCGAATTCACGGATCTTGCCGGCATTGCCGCTGGCGATCACCAAGGTGCTGAGCGCCATCAGATCCCCTCGGCCAGCTGGCGCGCCCAGGCCAGCACCTCGGCCACCCGGGTGGCGCTGGGGGCTTCGCAGTAGAGGCGCAGCAGCGGCTCGGTGCCCGAGAAGCGCAGCATCAGCCAGTGGCTCGGGCCCAGGCGCAGCTTGACGCCATCGGTGGTGATCACCTGCAGCACCGGCGCGCCGGCCACCTCGCGGGGTGGGGCCTGGGCTAGCTGGGCTTCCAGGCGGCTGCGGGCGGCCATGGTGGGCAGGCGCAGATCGAGGCGGTCATAGGCGGCCGCGCCGCCATGGCGGGCCTGTAGGGCATCGATGCGGGCCCCCAGCGGCTGGCCCCCCTCCACCAGGGCTTCGAGCAGCAGCAGGGCGGCAAAGGGGGCATCGCGCTCGGGCAGGTGCATGCCAAAGCCCACCCCGCCCGATTCTTCGCCGCCCACCAGCACCTGGCTTGAGAGCATCTCGGCGGCGATGTATTTGAAGCCCACCGGTTTTTCGAGCACGGTGCAGCCCAGCCCCTCGGCCACCAGCTGCATCAGATCGGAGCCGCTCACGGTTTTGATCACCGTGCCGGGCAGCTGGCGGGCGCCGGCGAGGTGATCGATCAACAGCGGCATCAGCAGCTGGGTGCTGCAGAAGCGGCCGTGCTCGTCGACCGCCGCGATGCGGTCGCCATCGCCGTCAAACACAATCCCCACCGCCGGCCGCCCGGCCGCCGTGCTGGCCTGCACCGCAGCCACCAGCTCGGTCAGGTAGGGCGCCAGCGGCTCGGGTGGGTTGCCGCCAAACAGGGGGTCGCGTTGGGCGCGGATCTCGGCGATCACCCCGGCGGCGCCAGGGCCCAGGAGGGCCGGCAACACGCCGGCGGCCGAGCCATGCATCGGATCGACGATCACCTTGAGGCCGATCCGCTCGAGCCCGGCCACCAGGGCTTCGGTGTTAACCCGGGCCCGCAGGCCGGCCACGTAGGCGCCCATGGCATCAAAGCGGGGTTCCCCCCCAGCGGCCGGCGGCGGCATTGGCACGGTGATGCCCCCAGCCGCCAGGCGGGTTTCAACGCGGCCAGTGAAGTCCCCCTCCACCGAGCCGCCAAAGGGGCCCTTGATCTTGAGGCCGAGCCATTCGGGTGGGTTGTGGCTGGCGGTGATCACCAGGGCCCCGAGGGCACCCCGCTCCACCACCGCCCAGCTCGAGGTCGGTGTGGGCGTGGGGGTGTCGGAGAGCAGGGGCTCGAGGCCGGCGCCCCGCACGGCCGCCCCGATCGCCTCGGCCAGCTCGGGCGCCAGAAAGCGGCGGTCGTAGCCGATCACCACCTCGCGGTTGGCGTGGCCGGCCGGGGCCGAACTCTCCAGTTCGCGTGCCGCCGCCGCCGCCACGGGCAGCAGGCGCTCGATGGTGATGTCGACGCCGAGGATGCCGCGCCAGCCATCGGTGCCAAAGACAATCGGGCTGGCCTCCAGGGGCAGGGGAGCAGAGGCCATCAGCAACGCGGCGCGGGGCCCAAAAAGTCGTCCCTGGGTGTTAGCAGGCTGACGGCCTGGCTGGGTCGTCGAAGGTGCCGGCCGCTGGTGAGACCACTCCCCTCCACAGCCCCGCCTAGCGTCGGTTGTGCACGGGCGTTAGATCTGAATTTCGCGTGATGGATCCTCCGCTTACCGACCGGTTGTTGCGCAGTTGGTTGCGCTGCAAGCGGCGGGCCTGGTTGGATCGCCACGGACCGTTTGAGCAGCGGCAATGGAGCGCCCATCGGGCCCTGGCCCTGCAGGAACAGCTGGCCAGTTTTCAAGCGTTGCTTCCCAGTAGGCCAGGCCGCGGTGAGGCGGCCTGTGCCGCTGCTGCAGCCGGCGTGGTGGGGCTGCGGCTCAAGGGCAGGGGGCCCCAGGGGCTGCCGCTCGAGGCCCACCCGGCCCTGCTCGAGCGCATTGAAGGCAGCAGCCGTTGGGGCGATTACAGCTACCGCCCTGTGCTGGCGCGCCAGGGGTATCGCCTGACGCGGGAGCATCGCTTGCAGATGGCCCTGTGGGGCCGGCTGCTCGGCGAGCTGCAGCAGGCCCCGGTGGACCATGGCCTGGTGGTGGCCGGCGGCGATCGCCAGTTGCAGCAGGAGCGGCTGGCCCTCACAAGCAGCCTGCAGCGCCAGCTCGACGACAGCCTCGAACGGCTGGCGGCCGATCTGACCCTCGCCAGCCCCCCGGCCCTGGTCAATGACCGCAAAAAATGCACCCTCTGCAGCTGGCGTGGGCTCTGTGACGCCGAGGCCCGGGCCGAGGGTCACCTCAGTGAGGTGAGTGGCATCGGCGGCAAGCGCCGCGAAATGCTCCTGGAGCAGGGCATCACCAGCCTGGCCCAGCTGGCGGGCTCAGACCCCGAGCGCCTGGCCGAGCAGCTTGAGGTGCACGGCGAACAGCACCGGGCGATCGCCGCCGAGCTGGTGGCCCAGGCCCGCGTGCAGGCCTCTGGGGTGCCCCAGCGGCTCGAAGACCCCGCCCGCCTTGAACCCCTGCCCGAGCTGGCCCAGGCCCCGGGTGTGTTGCTCTACGACATCGAATCTGACCCCGACGCCCGCGACGACTTTCTGCACGGATTTGTGGTGGTGCCCCGCTTGGCGGCCGGCGGCTGGCCGGCCTTGGCCGAGCTCACGGCCGAGACCTGTCGTTATCAGCCGCTGCTGGCCCTGCATGAGCACGGCGAGCAGCGGCTCTGGCTGCGGTTAAGGCGGCTGCTGGCGGCCTATCCGGGCTGGCCGGTGCTGCATTACGGCGAAACGGAAGCCGTGGGGCTGGTGCGCCTGGCCCAGCGCCAGGGGGCCAGCGATGCCGAGATCCAGCGCCTGCGCGCCCGCCTGCTCGATGTGCACGCCCGCTTGCGCCAGTGCTGGCGGCTGCCGGTGGGCAGCTATGGCCTCAAGGCGGTGGCCAGCTGGCTGGGCTTTCGCTGGAGCCAGGCGGGGGTGGATGGGGCCCGCTGCCTGCTGTGGTGGCGGCAGTGGCGCCAAGACCGCCACGAGCCCGGTGCCCGCGGCCAGGCCGCGCGGGCCTCATTGCAGCGCATCTTTCAATACAACTGCGACGACAGCCTGGCCACCTGGGCGGTGGTGCGGTGGTTGCTCGATCAGCCCGGCAGTGAGAGCTCCAGCCATGGGGTGCCCGCCGCCGCTGCTGGCGATTCGCCGTCACTGACACTGTCGCCATCACCGTCGCCGGCGGCCCGCAAGCCGGGCTGATCCAGCGCGCTGCGCCGCACCAGGGCCAGGCCGATCCAGTGGGTCTCGGGCTTGGCTCCGGGTTTGGCCCCGGTGGCCAGGTTCGCCTCGAGGCAAAGGGCTGAGCTGATCACCCCGGCGCGCTCACCGCTGGGCCCCAGCAGCTGCTGGCCCGGCTGGAGCTGGCCCGGCTGCAGGAGTGGGCCCGGCTGCAGCTGCTGGCCGGGCCAGGTGGCGTGCCAGCGGCGCAGGTGTTGCTTGACCCCGTCGTAGGTCGACAACTTGGCAAGGGTCTCCTGGCCCACGTAGCAGCCCTTGCTGAGGCTCACCCAATCGGCCAGGCCCAGCTCAAAGGGGTTGGTGGTGTCGTTGAGCTCGCCGGGGCTGGCTGGCCAGCCGTGCTGGATCCGCCAGCGCTCCTGCTCCCCAGGGCCCAAGATCGGCCGCTCGGCCAGCCAGGGGGGCAGCGGTTGGGCGTTGAGGCCCGGTTGGGGTGCGAGCCGCAGCAGCCTTGTACCCGGCTCTGGCTCCGACCCTGGCGCCGACCCTGGCGCCGAGCCCAGCAGCCAGGCCTCGTCGTCGAGGGCTATCCAGCTGCCAGCCGCCACGTCGGGCTGGCCCTGCAGGGGTGCCGCCTCGCTGGCGCCGGGCACCGCCCCCACCAGCACAGCCGGCAACAGCGGCCCCAGCTTCACCCGATCGGCCGGAAACAGCACCCGATCGAGGGCCTCGCGCACCAGCGCCCCGTCGCCGGCGGTGATCACCAGCAGGGCGCCGTTGGGCTCGACCAGCACCTCGGCCAGGGCGCGCATCCGGGCCGTGGGAGAGATCACACAGGTGGGCAGGCAGCTGCCTGGGGCAGCCCCCTCGATGGCCTGGCTGGTTTGGCCATGCAGAAACCGCAGGGTGTCGGCTCCGCTGAGCCGCAGCAGGCTCACCGCCTGCTCCAGGCGGCTGGGTTGCTGGGGCCGCCAGCCCCAGGGGTCAAATGATCCGCTCTGGGGGCTCATAGGGCTCATGGGGCTCATGGGCGGCCCACCAACGGGGCGGCGGCCAGAGCGGCGATGGCATCAAGTAGCACGAGGCTGCGCAGCTCCAGGCCGGCCGCGGTCATGGCCTCGAGGCCACCCTCCTGGCGATCCACGATCGTGACCACCCGCTGCACCACGTAGCCCGCCTCCCGCAGCTGGTGCACGGCCTTGAGCGACGACCCCCCCGTGGTGACCACGTCTTCCAGCACGGTGATCACACTGCCGGCGGGGGGCAGGGGGCCCTCCAGCCAGGCGCCGGTGCCGTGGCCCTTGGCCTCCTTGCGCACGATCAAGGCATCGAGGGCGCGGCCCGCTAGGGCCGCCTGCAGGGCCACGGCGCTCACCAGGGGATCGGCCCCCAGGGTGAGGCCCGCCACGGCCACGGCCTCGGCTTCCACCTCCTCGAGCATCAGGGCCCCCAGCAGGGCCAGCCCCGGGCCGCTCAGGCTCACCGGCTTGCAATTGACGTAGTGGTTGCTGGTGCGGCCCGAGGCCAGGGTGAACTGGCCGTGGCGGTAGGCCCGCTCGGCCAGCAGCGGCAGCAGGACTGCCCGCATGGCCGCTGGAGTGGTGGGCAGGGGGGCAGGCAAGGAGGCCATCGGCAAGCAGCAGGGGCCGGGGGCTGGTGCCCGGGCTTGGGTCTGACTAGTTTGACCTCAGGCTGCTTTCGGCTGTAGTGGTTTCAGCAAGGGTGATTTCGGCAAGCGTGGCCTCAGTTTTGGGGCTGCTGGCTGCGGCCCAGGCGGGGCCTGTGGTCTGCACGACCACCCTGGAAGCTCCCTTGGCGGGAGGCGCTCCCCTGGAGGTGAGCCGCTGCGGCGCGGTGCAAACCACCCCCGAGCTGGTGGAGCAGCGCTTTTTCACCCATACCGCTCCCTTTGCTGAGGGGGTGAGCCTGCGCGGCCAGGTGCGCGATCTGTTGGGCGTGGCCACCGGTTCGATCAATGCCGGCAACAGCCTGCGGGCCTTTGGTTTTCCAGATCAGACGATCGTCTGGGATGGAATCGCTCTGCAGAACACCTATCAGGTGCTGCTCGAAGCCCAGAGTGCTCCGGCTCCCTGGAGCACCGGCGACATTCCCAATGGTTTCAGCGGCAGCCTGGGCCCTTCCCGCTGAGGGGATAATGCCGCCAGCTGGCACCAGCTAGCGCCAGTTGGCAGCAGCTGGCACGAGCTGACAACGACCAGGCCAGGTCCTACCTGGGGGATTAGCTATCTGGTGAAAGCACCCGACTCATAATCGGAGTCAGGCCGGTTCGATCCCGGCATCCCCCATCGCCAACGCCCATCGCCCATCCCCCATCGCCCGCAGCCACCCTCAAGCCTGGGCCTGATCGGGCGAGGCTCTTTAAGCTCGACCCATGCGGTTGATTGCCCTGGCCACGCTGCTGTTGGTGCTGCTGGCCTTTTTTGCAGCAGCTGAATTCGCCTTGGTGAGGCTGCGACCCTCGCGGGTGCAGCAGCTGCTGGAGAGCGGCGTGGCCGGGGCGGCCACGGTGGCCCGTCTGCAGCGGCGCCTGCGTCGGGTGTTGGTGGCCTGCCAGCTGGGGGCCGTGCTCGCCCTGCTGGCCCTGGGCTGGGCCGGCGAAAGCCTCGCCCAGCAGGCCGCCCAGTGGTGCGCTGGCCTCGGTTTGCAGGTGCCGGTGGGCTGGCTCGATGCGGCCGTGTTTGTGGTGCTGGCCCTGCTGGCCACCCTGCTGGGGGGGCTGCTGCCCAAGGCCTGGGTGCTGCATCAGCCCGAGGCTTCGGCCCTGGCCCTGGCGCCCTTGCTCGATTCGGTGAACCGCGGCCTTGCCCCGCTGCTTTCGTTGATCGAAGCGCTCAGTGGCCTGGGCCTGCAGCTGCTGGGCCTGCCCCGCAACTGGGACCAGTTGGTGCCCGTGCTCTCGGCCGGTGAGCTCGAAACCCTGATCGAAACCGGCAGCGTCACCGGCCTGATGCCCGATGAGCGCAACATCCTCGAAGGCGTCTTTTCGCTGCGCGACACCCTGGTGCGCGAGGTGATGGTGCCCCGTTCGGGCATGGTCACCCTGCCGCTCGCGGTCACCTTCGCCGAAATGATGCAGGAGGTGCATGCCACCGCCCACGCCCGCTTCCCGGTGATCGGTAGCTCCCTCGACGACGTGCGCGGCATGCTCGACCTGCGCCGGTTGGCCGAACCGATCGCCCGCGGCCAGCTCACCGCCGCAACCCCCCTGGCCCCCTACATCACACCGGTGGCGCTGGTGCAGGAGAGCACCTCCCTGGCCGATCTGTTGCCCTTGATCCGCTCGGGCCAACCCCTGCTGGTGGTGGTCGATGAGCACGGCGGCACCGAAGGCCTGGTCACCGTGGCCGACCTCACCAGTGAGATCGTCGGAGAAGAGGACGATTCGATCGAGGCCGCTCAGGATCTCAAAGTGATGGGCCCCGGCAAATGGTCGGTGGCCGGCGATCTGGAAATCTTTGAGCTCAACCGCCAGCTGGGCCTGCAGTTGCCGGAAGCCGAGGGCCACCACACCCTGGCGGGCTTCTTGTTGGAGCGGCTGCAGCACATCCCGGCCCCCGGAGAAGCCCTGCGCTGGAAGGGCCACCAGTACCGCGTGCTGATGATGGATGGCCCCCGCATCGAGCGGGTCCAGATCCAGCGACTCAACGGTGAGGCGTAATCGCTGATAATGCGCGCATCGCGGGAGTCCGGGCCATGAACCCTGTGCGGGTGGGTGTCATTGGCATCGGCAACATGGGCTGGCATCACGCTCGGGTGCTGAGCCTCCTCAAGGACGCCCAGTTGGTGGGAGTGGCCGATCCGGCCGAGGCCCGCGGCAAGCTGGCCATGGAGCAATTTGGCTGCCGCTGGTTTCCCGACTACACCACCATGCTCAGCGAGGTGGAAGCGGTGTGCATTGCGGTGCCCACCCTGTTGCACCACCGCGTGGGTCTGGCCTGTCTGCAGGCCGGCGTGCACGTGCTGATCGAAAAGCCCATTGCCGCCAGCCAGGAGGAAGCCTCCGAGCTGATCCGGGCTGCCGAGGGTGGTGGCCGCCTGTTGCAGGTGGGTCACATCGAGCGCTTCAACCCCGCCTTTCGCGAGCTGGTCAAGGTGCTGGCCGGTGAGGAGGTGGTGGTGCTGGAGGCCCGGCGCCACAGCCCCAATGCCGACCGGGCCAATGACGTGTCGGTGGTGCTCGATCTGATGATCCACGACATCGACCTGGTGCTCGAACTGGCCGCTTCCCCCGTGGTGCGGCTGGCGGCAGCGGGTGGGCGCAGCAGCGACGGCCCCATCGACTACGTGAACGCCACCCTGGCCTTTGCCAATGGCGTGGTGGCCAGCCTCACGGCCAGCAAGATGGCCCACCGCAAGATCAGGCGCCTGTACTGCCACTGCCGCAGCAGCCTGATGGAGACCGATTTCCTCAACCACAACCTGCGCATTCACCGCCGCACCCACGAGTCGGTGAGTGCCGATCACGGCGAGCTGGTGTACCGCAATGACGGCTTCATCGAGGAGGTGAGCACCACCTCCATCGAGCCGCTCTATGCCGAGCTCGAGCACTTTCTGCGCTGCGTGCGCGGTGAGGAGACGCCGGCGGTCGATGGCCTGCAGGCCTCCCGCGCCCTGCAGCTCGCCGATCTGATCGAGCAGTGCGTTGAGCAGCCCAACCTCTGCATGAGCCTCGACCAGCCGATCTAGGCCGCGGCCGCGGGGGTGCCTTGGCCCTGAGAGGCGGCTGGCGCTGGCTCAGTGAGCTGGCGCAGGGCCTCGAGCTGCCAGCGGCGGCAATCGGCGGGGGAGGCGCGGTAGAAGCGGTCCCAGGCTTCGGCCTTGTGGCTGCCGTAATCGGCGAGCGGGATCTCGGGATGCTGCAGCTGCCAGCCCACCCGCACGGCGTGGCCGATCACCACATCAAGGGCGAGGTCGTCGTCGACGCGCACCTGCGGATTGGCCTCCACAAAGGCGATCAGGGTGAGCAGGGTTTCAGCGCAGAGCTGCCGGTATTCGGGCGCGTCGATCTTGCTGAGTAGGTGGTCGACCAGGGCGGCGAAGTTGCGTTCGCCCGGGGTCTTTTCGCTCAACAGCGGCACGCTCTCGAGCCGGTTGCGCTTCTCGAGCTTGTCGCCGATCACGATGCCGCGGCAGTGGTGCAGCAGATCCCAGATGCCCGGGTAAAAATCGCGCGGCACCCGCCCCAGGGCTCCGAGCCGCTGGCGGTGCTGCAGCCAGCAGCCGCCCTTGGCCAGCTGCTCGAGCGGATCGGGGGCCACCCAGCGCACCCGCCCCCGCAGGTGCAGCTGTTCTTTGCGCTGCAGGGAGGCCCGGGCATGCTCGAGGTCGGCCAAGACCCCGCGCAGCTGGCGGCGTATCGCATGGGGCGGCAGGCTGCAGAGGGTTTCAAACGCCTCGATCGCGCCCAGGTCTTGGGCGGCGGCCACCTCGCTGGTCAGCAGCAATAGCAGCTGGCCCAGCTGCAGGGTGAGGCTGCCGCTCAGCAGGCTGGGTTCGTGGCGGGCCACGCCATCGAGGGCCAGCAGCAGTTCCTGCTGCAGCATCCATTCGCGGCCGTCTTCGCCGCTGAAGCGGCGGATCATCGCCGCGATCGTGGCGCTGCCCTGGGGCGCGCTGATCAGCGAATCGCGGGTGTAATTGCGGCCCACCACCACCTGCCGCTGGCGCAGCAGCAGGTCGGTGAGGGCATCCTCCAGCTGGGGATGCACGAGCTCGAGGGCGGCCGCGGCGCGCCGCACCACACTCCAGTTGGCTTCGTTGAGGGACCGGCGGTAGACCTCGGCCAGCAGCTCGCGCAGCTGCAGGGTCTCCTGGTTGGGGCCCTGCAGCTGGGCGGCCAGCCCCAGGCGCTGGGCCAGCTGGGCCAGCACCTCGGCCTGCTCCTGCAGGGAGGTGCTGCTCCAGAGCCGATCGAGCAGGTCGCCGATGGAGCTGTCTTCGAGGGCCTGCTCCTCTTCGGCGCTCAGGGGGGTGCGGTCGGTGTTGGCCAGCAGCGGTGTGGCCACGATCGGCGCCGGGCTCTCGAGGCGGCAGCTCTGGGGCAAGGGCAGGGTCTGCCAGCTGGCCTGATCGAGCAGGTCGGCGAGGGGGGCGAGCTGCACCGGCACGCCCTCGATCAGCCCCCCCTGGAGCGCCTGGCCCAGGCGCAAAAAGGCGTCGGGATCGCTGGCAAAGGGGCCGGTCGCCACCGGGATCAACAGCAGCGGCGCGCCGCTGCCCCGCCAGTGCCGCTGCAGCAGGCGCAGCTCGGCGGCCACGGTGTCGACCAGTTGCTGGGGGTCATCGGCCAGGTAGAAGGTGCTCTCTTCCAGCACCGCCGGCAAAAAGGCCAGCCGCTGGCCCGTGGCGGGGCAGTGGTACAGCCGGGCCGTGGCCAGGGTCTCCATGCGCACCGCCGGGTGGCCGCTGATCCCCAGGCGAGGGTTGGCGCCCACCTGGGCCATGCGTTGGGCCAGTTGGGCAGAGCTGGCCACCGGCAGGGCGTCGCCGGCCACCGGCAGTCCGGCGGCCTGCAGCACCCCTGCGATCTCGCCACTGGCCGGCACCAGGGCCACCAGCACCTCAGCGGTTCCCAGGGGCGAGGGCAGGCGGCGGCCACAGGGATCGAGGTCGGCGGGGCTGATCAGCCCCTGCAGCAGCAGATCGGCGAGCCAGGTGAGGCTCTGGGTCCAGAGCAGGGGAACGTTTTCATTGGGCTGGCGCGGTTGGCTGCCTGGCTGGCGCCGCTCGGCCGCCAGGGCCGCTTCAGGCACGCGGTAGAGCTCGGGCAACAGGGCGGTCCCCTCGACCGGCACGCTCACTCCGGCCAGGCGCTGCCGCCACTGACGGGCCTCCTCCCAGCGCTCCTCGCAGCAGGCGGTGATCAGTTCAAAGGCCCAAAACAGCGGCCACTCACACTCGATGTGCTCGAACTCGGCCAGCTCCTCGCGCTCGTAGTGGAGCCGGGTGTGGTCTTCGATGACGGTTTGGTGGCCGTCGCGGCGAAAGCGCTTGTAGCCATAGGCGCCGCCCAACTCGCTGCGGATCTTGGCGCGGGTGCGGGCCGCCAGCAGGGGATCGTCCACCGCCCAGGCCGGGTAGCCGATCACCGTCAGGCAGGCCGCGTCCACCTCCTTGCTGGCCGATTCCCTTGGCAGCAGACCCCGCAGGGCCCGCCGCAGCCGCACGATCGCGTCATGGGGGATCACGAGGCAGAAGTTGCCGTCGCCTTGGGGGCCATAGAGATCCAGCCCTTCCAACGCCTCCAGGGCCGCCTTCACCAAGCCAATCGAGCTGGCGTTGCGCTCGGGCTGGCCGTGGTTGCCCTTGTCGCCCCGCTCCCAGATGCCGTAGTCAGCGACGCGGTAGGCCCGGGCCACGTAATAGACAAGGTTTTGGATGAAGTCGCGTTCGTGGCTGGTTTGGATCACCACCAGTCCCGAGCGGGTGAGCTGGGCCAACTGCAGCAAAAACAGGGCCGTGGCATCGAGCTGCAGGTGCCCCCAGCCGTTGTCGGCCACGGCGGGAGCCCCGGTGTCGGTATCAAACTTGGCGTGGATGGCGTCGAGCGGGTTCAGGGTGCGTTTGAAGCGCTCCACCTTGGCGGCCTGGCGCAGCATGGCGGCCAGCAGGCCACGCATCAGCTGCAGCACCCGCTGCTCCAGCTCAAAGGCCCGCCTGCTGCCCGCCTGCTGGCGGCGGTGGGCCAGGGCCAACCCCCACACGCATTGAATTGAGTAGACGCAGTCGCGAACCCAGGCGTCGCCGTAGTTGCCGTGCACGGTGTTGGCCGTGCTGGCGGGCAGCAGGCCGGTGATGGGGTGCTGGCGTGACAGCACCACCGCAGCGATCTGCTGATCGAGTGCCTGCAGGGCTTCCCAGGCGCCGCGGGCCTCGCTGCTCCCCGAGGTCGACATGGTGCAAAACGGGACAGCCATAGATTCTCCCTCGCCCAGGCACCCCCCATGGCCACAACCGCCACCAAACCCGATCCCCTGGCCCCACGCACCCGGGTGCTCGGGGTGCCTGTGCACGCGTGCCCCGACGCCCTGGCCGCGGCCTTGAGCCTGCAGGAGCGCGGCGGCGGTCAGATCGTGACCCTCAATGCCGAAATGACCATGGCGGCCAAGGCCAACCCCGCCCTGGGCGCGGCGATCGAGGCGGCCCAGCTGGTGATTCCCGATGGTTCGGGGGTGGTGTGGGCCCTCGGGCGTCAGGGTCTGCGGATTCGCCGCAGTCCTGGCATCGAATTGGCCTATCGGCTGCTCGAAGTGGCCGCGGAGCGCGGCTGGCGGGTGGCGCTGGTGGGGGCCTCCCCGGCCGTGATGGATGCGGTCTCAGCCCGGCTGGCCGAGCGGCTGCCGCGCCTGCAGGTGGTGTTCAAGGCCCATGGCTACCAGCCGCCCGAGGCCTGGCCCGAGCTCGAGCGCCAGCTGCTGGTAGCGCGCCCCGACCTCGCCCTGGTGGCCCTGGGTGTGCCGCGTCAAGAAACCTGGATTCAGAACCTGAACGGCCGCAGCGGTGGCCTCTGGATGGGCGTGGGCGGCAGTTTTGATGTGTGGGCCGGCATCAAAAAAAGGGCCCCCCGCTGGATGGGAGCCCTGCAGATCGAGTGGCTGTTTCGGTTGGTGCAGGAACCGGCCCGATGGCGCCGCATGCTGGCCCTGCCAGCATTTGCCTGGGCGGTGCTGCGACAGGGGTGAAGGGAAGGGCTGCTGAAGCTCAGCTCCAGCGTGAGCCCAAGCTCAGCGGAAACCCACCGAGGCCTGCCACACAAAGGCCAGCAGCAGGAAGAACAGCGGAATGATCGGCAGGATGTCGACCAGGGGACCGAAGGCCTGGTAGGCCTCGGGCAGTTGGGCCAGGGTTTGCAGGGCGTAGGAAGCCATCCCCAGGAATCATCGAAATCTTGTGCCGGACGCTACCACGTGTGTGCGGCCGGGGAGTCGGCATCCCACGGAGCGAAATCCTCCGCAAAACAACCCGCGCTGATCGCCTGGGCCATCGCGGTGCTGAAGCGGATCAGGTGCTGGAGGTTGTGCAGGCTGAGCAGGGTGCGGCCCAGCATCTCGTCGGCCTTGATCAGGTGGTGCAAGTAGGCGCGGCTGTGTTGGCGGCAGGCCAGGCAGGCGCAGCTCGCATCGAGGGGGGTGTGGTCGCGCTTGAAGCGGGCGTTCTTGAGGTTCCAGCGCTCACCACCCACTAGGGCGGTGCCATGGCGGCCCAGGCGGGTGGGCAGCACGCAGTCGAAGAGATCAAAGCCCTGGGCCACGGCGATCGCCATCTCGCGCAGGCTGCCCACCCCCATCAGGTAGTGGGGTTTGGCCTCGGGCAGCAGGGGGCCGAGCTGCCGCACGATCCGGTGCATCTCCTCGGCTGGTTCGCCCACGCTCACCCCGCCCACGGCGATACCGGGCAGGTCCATCGCCGTCACCACCCGGGCTGATTCGGCCCGCAGATGGGCAAAGCATCCCCCCTGCACAATCCCAAACAGGGCTTGGTCGGCCTTGCTGTGACAGGCGGCGCAGCGCTCCAGCCAGTGGTGGGTGCGGCGGCAGGCGGCCGCCACCTCGCCCTCTGGGGCGGGGTAGGGAGGGCACTGGTCAAAGGCCATCGCCACATCGGCGCCCAGGTCCATCTGGATCGCCATCGCCTTTTCGGGGGTGAGGTGGATGCGCGCCCCGTCCCGGGGGGAGCGAAACACCACGCCCTCGTCGTTGATCGTGTTGATGTTGCCCAGGCTGAACACCTGGAAGCCGCCCGAATCGGTGAGCAGGGGCCCCTGCCAACCCATGAAGCGGTGCAGCCCGCCGGCTTCGGCCACCACGGCTTCGCCGGGTTGCAGATGCAGGTGGTAGGTGTTGGCCAGCACCATCTGGGCACCGGTTTCGGCCAGCTGGGGCGTGCTGATCCCCTTGACGGTGGCCAGGGTGCCCACCGGCATGAACCGCGGTGTCTCAACCACGCCGTGGGGGGTGTGGAACCGGCCCGTGCGCGCCCGGGTGCGTGGGCAGCGGGCGGTGATGTCGAATGAAAAGGAGATTGCGCCTGTAGCGGGCTGCACCGACGCTAGATGCCAGACCCGATCCGCCCACCCGCCGCCGCACCGGGGCCACCGGGGCCACCGGCCGCGACCCCGCGCCGGGGGGGCGGGCGCAGCCCGGCTTGGGTGCGGGATCTGGCCGGCGCCTGGGTTTTTTATTCGGTGCTGCCGGCCTGGCCTTGGATCGAGCCCCGCTTTGAGCGCATCGCCCGGTTTGGTCCCTGGGTGGGGGCGGTGCTGGGGGGGGTGCAGGCCCTGGTCTGGCTGTTGAGCAGCGGTTGGTTGCCGCCCATGGCCCAGGTGGCCCTGGTGATCGCCCTGGGCCTGGGGCTCACCGGGGGCCTGCACAGCGATGGCGCCATCGACACCGCCGATGGGCTGGCGGCGGGCCCCCGGGTTTTGGAGGCCATGGACGACAGCCGCGTCGGGGCGGCTGGGGTGCAGGCCTTTGCCGTGCTGCTGCTGCTGCGGGCTGCCGGCCTGCTGGCCCTGGCCAACACGGGGCTGGCGGGAGCGGCGGGCTGGGCACTGCTGAGCACGGCGATCTGGGGGCGGCTGGCGCCGCTGCTGGCCATGGCCCACTACCCCTACCTGCGGGAGCAGGGCACGGCCGGCTTCCACCGGGAGCGGCGGCGTTCCCTGCCCCTTGAACTGTTGCCGGGCCTGCTGCTGCTCGGGGGGCTGCTGCTGGGGGGCTTGGTGCTGGCTGGGACCACTCCCTTGGTTGTGGCGGCCGTGCTGCTCCTGCCGGCCCTGCCGGCCCTGGCCGTGCCGGTCTGGTTTGGCAGGCGTCTGGGCGGCCACAGCGGCGACACCTATGGCGCCTGCGTTGAGTGGACCGAAAGCCTGGGATTGCTGATCAGCGGCCTTGTGCTGAGTGGGGCAGGCTGAGGCAGAAGGCATTGCCGCTGCTCCCTAGCTCAGGCGCCACGGCGCTGGGGGGCAGCACCAGGTCGAGGCGGCCCCCCAGGGCTTCGGCCAGGTTGCGGGCCAGGGCCAGGCCCAAGCCCGTGCCGGCGACGGCCTGGCCGCTGCTGCCGCGCACCCCCCGCTCAAAGATCGCCTCGCACTCCTCGGCAGCAATCGGAGCACCGTTGTCCCACACCGTGAGCCGGGGGCCCCCCAGGGCGCCGGCATCAACGTGCAGACCGATGGCTGCGCCTCGAGGGCTGTAGCGGAAGGCGTTTTCAAGCAGGTTGGCGATGATTTCGGCCACGGCGCCGCTGTCGCCGCGCCACTGGGGCAGGGTTGCGGGCTCCCGCCAGGGGCGCCCTTGCAACGCGGCCGTGGCGGCGGCCCTGCCCAGCAGGGGCTCGAGCAGATCGGCCAGGGGTTCTCCCTGGGGCCGGCTCAGCACGGGCGGCAGCAGCAGGGGCGAGGCCGTGGGCTCGGCCGCCGCCAACCCCTCGGGTTCGCCCAGCCGGCTGAGGGCGTCCACGTAGCGGTTGAGCTGGCGCTCCTCGGCGAGCAGCCCTTCGACCAGGGGTTTGTTCTTGTTGTCGTCGTCCATGCGCTTGAGCAGCAGCTGGCCGAAGGTGCGCAGCGCTGTCAGGGGATTGCGCAGCTGGTGCACCAGCACATCCAGTTGTTCACCCTGGCGCTCCAGTTGTTGGCGCAGGCGCTGCTGTTCGAGATCGAGGCAGAGCGCCTCGGTGAGGCAGCGCGCCACCGCTTGCAGCCGTTGGCTGAGCGGGTCGGGCCAGGGCACCACCTGGGTTTCCACCTGGATGGCCCCCAGCAGCACCTGCTCGTGGCGCAGCGGTAGCCAGCGACGGTCTTCGGCGGGCTGGCGCAGGGGGCTGCCCGTTTCCACGGGCTGGAGAGCCGGTAGGCCGCCCGGCCAGGTGCCAACGGGCACGAGGGCAGGGGTGTCGCTGTTGCCCGTTCGGGTCACATAGACCACCAACGAGCGCACGTCATCGCGGTCAGCAAATTGGGCCAGTTGACAGCGCAGCAGGCTCAGGAAACGTTCGGAAACGTGTAGGTCCACAGAGGGTTCCGGGTTCACGCGCAGGAGCCGCTTCCTGAGGATTGCCCCGTCAGCCAAAAAATGTTTTGCGACCCCGGTTGAAAACCAGAAAAAAGTCTTAAGATTTTTGGATCGACCAAGTCTTCGCAGTCCGCGAGCGGGCGGCAAGTCGCTGTCGGGGCGGCAATTTTGTGCGCCGTCATTGCGCTTTCCACGCAATCAGGCTACAGCAGAGACAGATTCCCCTTCCGGATCTGCCTTGCATCGGAACTTCTCCTCCCGGTTTGGTTCCCTGTCTGCTGTGTCGCTGACGAACCGGCTTTTCGCTCTTTCGTACGACAGATGGTTGGGCGTTGCTGGCGACCCCGGTTTTCCGGGTGCCGGTAGCAGGTCTGCCTTGCGCAGTCGTCTCGAGTTCCATCCCCCCATTGTTTTATGTCCAAGAAGCGCAAGCGGATCAGCCGCCGCCGGCTTGCCGGGCAGCGAGTTCTGGCCCATGTCCCCACCTTCAACCTGGAAACCGGAGACCACAAACCGGTGACCGCAGCCCGTCGCTACATCGCCGAGGAGGCCCTGATCCCCCCCGCGATCCTCAACGTGCGCCGCAACGAACACACCACGGATCGCTTCTTCTGGGGCGAAAAGGGCCTGTTCAGTGCCCAGTACGCCGAGGAGAATCATTTCCTCTTCCCCTCCTTGCGGGTGATCGTCGACCGCATCGGTGAAGAGGTGCTCTTTGAGGGCATCGAGGCACTCGCCGCCGACGACTGGGAGGAAATGGAGGAGTACGAGTACGCCTTCGTTTGAAGGCTGAGCTGCTGAGCAGTCGGTGAGCTGCGGTTGCGCAGTGACTGAGCTGCCATTAAACAGCCCCTGAGCTGCCATTAAGCAGCCATTGAGCACCTGTCGACGATCTGTTGGACCTGAGGTCTCGCTAGAGGCCTCAGCACAACGGAATAGCCCTAACCCATGGGCCCCACCCGTCAGCCCCAACCCATCAGCTCGACCAGCAGGTCGTCATGAAGGTTCGGATTGGCTCAAACAGGCCGGGCTCAATCGTGTGACCGCCGTTAAAGCTGAGAAGTTCAACTTGGGCGCCGGCCTC
>CAMDVN010000021.1 GCA_945877595.1 Cyanobium sp. NIES-981
AATCGCATCGAAATAGGCCAACCGCCGCAGCGGGATCACCAGCTCCAGCCGCCGCCGCTCGCCAGGGTCTAGCTCCAGCCGCCTAAAGGCCACCAGCTGGCGCCGGGGGCGGGGCACCTCCCGTGCCGGGGGCTCAACGTAGATCTGCACCACCTCGGCACCGGCCATCGTCCCGGTGTTGACCACGGTGAGCGAGAGCTTCAGCGGCCCTGGGGACCCCTGCTCCCCGTGGCTGGGCCACGGCTCAAGGGCCAGCTCACCGTGGGCAAAGCTCGTATAGGAGAGCCCGAAGCCAAAGGGGAAGGCCGCCCGTTGGCGCTGGCGCTGCAGGTGCCGGTAGCCATGCCAGAGGTCGTAGGTGATGCGCTGGGCCCGCGGATCAAAGGGCGGCAAGTGCTCTGGGGCTGTGGGCACCGCATAGGGCATGCGGCCGCCCGGTGACACCCGGCCCAGCAGCACATCGGCCAGGGCGGCGCCCCCCTCCTGGCCTGGATACCAGAGCTGCAGGATCGCCGCAGGGGCATGGCGCCAGGCCTCGGCCACAATCGCGCCGCCGCCCATCAGGACCACCACCGTGCGGGGATTGGCGGCCGCCACCGCCAGCACCAGGGCCTCGTGGCGAGGCTCCAGGCGCAGATCGGTGCGATCACCCGAGGCAAAGTGAACCCTGGGGCGATAAGAGCCCAGGCTGGCGAGCCCCGCCAGGCCCCAGGCCAGCGGGCGCCACAGCGGACCATCCAGCCCCTGGGGGGCTGGCATCTGACGCAACACCCCGAACACATCCCCCAACTGGATGTGCTCGCCCTCATGGCGCCAATCGAGCCCCAGCACCAGCACGGCTGTGTCACAGCGGTGGGCCAGGGCCACGGCCTCAGCCTGGTTGGCCCCCGTGTGATGGTGCAGCTCGAGCTGGGGGGCCGCCGCTCGCAGGCCGGCCAGGGGCGTGATCACTGCGCCGGCTGGCGGGCGCGTGTCAGAAGAGCCGTGGTCGCCCAGGTTGGGCTCGGCGGCCAACGGCCCGATCAGGGCCACCGAGCCGCTCTCCGGCAGCGGCAACAGCCGCCTCCCACCAATGCCTACTCCGGCAGCGGCGTCATGCTTCAGCAGCACGATCGCCTTGCAGGCCGCCTCGCGCGCCAAGGCCCGGTGGGCTGGGCAGCCGCGCAAGGCCACGTCATAGCTGCCGGCCGGCACACTCAACTCGGCCCGCAGCAGCCGCAGCACGGCATCGTCGATGCGGCTGAGGGGCACCGTCCCTGCGGCCACCGCCTCGCCCAGCTGCGGCTGAAGCAGCATCCGAAACGGCATCTCCAGATCGAGGCCCGCCAGCACGGCCTTGACCCCATCACGGAAGCCAAAGATGAAATCGCTCACCACAAAGCCCCGAAAACCCCAGCGGCGCTTGAGGATCTGATCGAGCAGCTCGGGGTGTTGGCCACACCATTCACCGTTGACTTTGTTGTAGGCGCTCATCACCGCCAGGGCGCCCGCCTCCACGCAGTCCCGAAACTGGGGCAAATAGAGCTCGTGCAGCACCCGCGGCGTAACGCGCACATCCACCCGGAAGCGGGCGCTATCGATCGAATTGAGGGCGAAGTGCTTCACGCAGGAGACCCCATGGCGCTGAATGCCCCGGGTGATGGCGGCCCCCATGGCGCCCACATGGAGGGGATCTTCGCCGTAAGTCTCCTGGGCCCGGCCCCAGCCCGGGTGACGCAGCAGGTTCACACACACGGCTGCGAGCAGGTTGGCCCCGAAGGAGCGAGCCTCCTGGGCCATGGCCACGCCGATCCGCTCTTCGAGCTCCACATCCCAGCTGGCACCACGGGCCAGGGGCACCGGAAAGGTGGTGGCGCCCCCCTCGAGCACCACCCCCCGCGGCCCATCCACAAACCGCAGGCCGCCGGCAGGCCAAGGGTGGCGATGCAGGCCATCGCGCAGCACCGTGTCGGCCATGCCCTGCCAATAGGGCAGATCGCCCTGGAGGCGATCCAGCTTTTGCGGCAGGCTCAGCTGGCTGAGCAGGGCCCTGGCTCGGGCCTCCAGGCTGGGGTCGTCATGCACCCCCTCAACGTACGGAGATCGGGAGTGCTGGAGATCTCGAGCCAACATTGGCTGCAGGAATGCTGCAAGGCCGCTGGTGTAGCGGGTGCAATCAACGGCCCAGGAGCAGCTCTTAGGCCTGGTTGAACTGTGACCGTAGAGCTAGGGATACATAGACCAAGGCCACCAGAACAGGCACCTCAATCAAGGGACCAATCACCCCAGCCAGGGCCTGTTGCGAGCTCACGCCCCAGACGCTGATACTGACGGCAATCGCCAACTCAAAGTTGTTACCGGCCGCCGTAAAAGCAAGCGCCGAAGTTCTCTCATAGTCAAGGCCATTCCGTTGACCCACAACAAACGCAACGCTCCACATCAGCACAAAGTAAAGAAGCAGGGGAATCGCCACCCTGATCACCTGCACAGGATCCGAGATAATCGCCTGCCCCTGCAAGGCAAACATCACAACAATGGTGAAGAGCAGGCCGTAGAGGGCCAACGGCCCGATCCGGGGCAGGAATCGGGTCTCATACCAGCGCAGGCCCTTGACTCGAACTGCAAGTTGGCGGGTCAAAAAACCAGCCAAAAGCGGGATGCCTAGAAAAATAAGCACCGCCCTAGCAATATCCCAAAGTGAAAATTGAATCGATTGACGATCGAGACCGAGCCAACCCGGAAGAATCTTCAAATAAAAAGTGCCCAGGAGCGCATACAGCAACACCTGCAGAATGGAGTTGATGGCCACCAGCAGGGCTGCCGCCTCGCGATTCCCCTGGGCCAAATCGATCCAAATCAGCACCATGGCGATGCATGGTGCGATACCAATGAGAATCAGACCGGTGCGAAAGGCCGCCTGATCCGGCAGAAACAACCAGGCCAGGCAAAACATCAGCAGCGGGCCAAGCCCCCAGACCAGCCCCAGGGCCAGGCTCAACAGGCGCCGATCCCGAGCCACTTGGCCGAGGTCCCCATAGCGAACCTTCGCCAACACCGGATACATCATCAACAGCAGGCCCAGGGCAATGGGCCATGAGGTATGGCCCACCTGCAAGCTGCTGAGCCTGGCCTGCAACCCCGGCACCAGGTATCCCAGCAACAGGCCTGTGGCCATGGCCAGCAGGATCCACAACGGCAACAGCCGATCGAGCAGCGACAGCCTCGCCAGCACAGCGCTCTCCTGGGCCACTGGGATACTCACGGGCAAATCGCGGCGGGTTTGGTGCACTGGGCGCCGAGATCACCCAACCAACCGCGCAGCTGTTCAATCGCTTCAACGCGCAGGCTGTAGTACATCCAGCGGCCTTGCTGCCGATCCTCTAACAACCCACTGTCTTTGAGCACCTTGAGGTGAAACGAGAGTTTCGACTGCCCCAGACCAAGCTCGGTGGTGAGATCGCAAACACAGCGTTCACCGCCACCGAGGGCTTCAAGCACCCGCAGGCGCAGTGGATCGGCGAGCGCCTTGAGCAACTGGCGCGCCTGCTCAGCTTGAAGTGGGGCTGGCTGGCGTGCCAGCTGAAGAGGAGAACGCATCACGCCCATGGGATCAGCCTTGGCCAATGCATCAGTTCTAGTTGTTGGATCACGGCCCACGCACCCCACCTGGCCGTGGGTTAACGCCGCCACGATCACGCCCGCCCGCCCCGGGGGCCGGTGTCCCACGACACACAACCCATCAACCTAAGTTGATCTAACTTGCCAGGGCCTGCACTCCCCTGGCGATGAAACTCGGCATCAATGGCTTTGGCCGCATCGGACGGCTGGTCTTCCGTGCCCTCTGGGGCAGGCCTGGCATCGAGATCGTGCACGTCAACGACTGCGGCGGCGATGCCCAGGCCGCCGCCCACCTGCTGAGCTTCGACTCGGTGCACGGGCGCTGGGACCAGGCCGTGCAGGCCAACACCCACGGCTTCGTGGTGGCCGATCGACCCATCACCTACAGCCAAGAGAGCGACCCCACCCTGGTGCCCTGGACGGCAGCGGGCGTGGAGATGGTGCTCGAGTGCAGCGGCAGCATCAAGACCCCCCAAACCCTGCAGCCCTACTTCGATGCCGTAGGCCTCAAACGGGTGCTGGTGGCCTGCCCGGTCAAGGGAGAAATCGCTGGCCATGAAGCCCTCAATGTGGTCTTCGGCATCAATCACCTCGACTACGACCCCAAACACCATCGCCTGGTAACTGCCGCCAGCTGCACCACCAATTGCCTGGCTCCCGTGGTCAAGGTGGTGCACGAGAGCTTCGGCATCGTGCACGGCTCGATCACCACCCTCCACGACGTGACCAACACCCAGCGGGTGGTCGATGGTTTCAAAAGCGACCTGCGCCGGGCCCGCAGCTGCCTCACCAGCCTGATCCCGACCACCACTGGTTCAGCCAAGGCGATCGGGCTGATCTTTCCCGAGCTGCAGGGCAAGCTCAACGGCCATGCGGTGCGGGTGCCACTGCTCAACGCCTCGCTCACCGATGCGGTCTTTGAACTGAAGCGCGCGGTCACGGTCGACGAGGTCAACCAGGCCTTTGCCGCAGCCGCCAACGGATCCCTGCGCGGCATCCTCGGCTACGAAGAGCGGCCCTTGGTCTCAGTCGACTACCTCAACGATGGGCGCAGCGCCATCGTCGATGCCCTCTCCACGATGGTGACCGGCGGCACCCAGCTCAAGGTCTACGCCTGGTACGACAACGAATGGGGCTACAGCTCCCGCATGGCCGATCTGGCTTGCCACATCGCCAACCTGGAGCGAGCCCGGTCATGACACTCTCGGCGCTGCGGCAGTACGGCGTGGTGACGGCCAACTACTGGGCGTTCACCCTCACCGATGGCGCTCTGCGCATGCTGGTGATCTTCCATTTCCATGGCCTGGGTTACACCAGCCTGGAAATCGCCCTGCTGTTTCTCTTCTATGAGTTTTTTGGCATCCTCACCAACCTCTACGGCGGCTGGCTTGGAGGCAGGTATGGACTAAGGCTCACCCTCTGGGCTGGCACCCTGCTTCAGATCGGTGCCCTGTTGATGCTGATCCCGGTGGCCGACAGCTGGCCCAAATGGTGGTCGGTGGCCTACGTGATGGTGGCCCAAGCGTTGAGCGGCATCGCCAAGGATCTCAACAAGATGAGCGCCAAAAGTGCCATCAAGACCGTGGTGCCCGAAACCCCAGCCAACCCCAGCGAGGGCGAGGCCCAGTTGTTTCGCTGGGTGGCGATCCTCACCGGCTCCAAGAACGCACTCAAGGGGGTGGGATTCTTTCTGGGTGGTGCACTCCTCACCTCAATCGGCTTCAACGCCGCGGTGGGGGTGATGGCCGCAGGTCTGTTTGGTTCCTTCTTGCTGACGCTGGTGCTACCGGCCGAGATCGGGCGCATGAAAAGCAAGCCAGGTTTTGCCGCGCTGTTCTCCAAATCCCGTGGGATCAACGTGTTGTCACTGGCACGGCTGTTCCTGTTTGGCGCCAGGGATGTGTGGTTTGTGGTGGCCTTACCGGTGTTTTTGGAGACATCCTTGGGCTGGAGGTTCTGGGAGGTGGGCGGCTTCATGGGCCTGTGGGTGATCGGCTATGGGATGGTGCAGGGCTTCGCACCGGCCCTGCGCCGTGCCTGGGGGCAAACCAGCCCGCCTGGGGTCAGCGCCGTGGAGTTTTGGAGTGGGCTGCTCACGGCAATCCCGGCCCTGATCGCGATTGCCCTGTGGCGTCAGGCCAATCCGGGCCTTGCGATCGTGCTGGGGCTAGCGGCCTTCGGGGTGGTGTTTGCGATGAACTCCTCGATCCACAGCTACATGGTGCTGGCCTACACCGATGCCGAATCGGTGAGCCTCAATGTGGGCTTCTATTACATGGCCAATGCCGCCGGTCGCTTGCTTGGCACCATCCTCTCAGGAGGCATGTATGTAATCGGAGGCATGCAGGCTTGCCTGTGGAGTTCAACCCTTCTGATAGCACTGGCCTATGCCGTGAGTATGCAGTTGCCCAACCCACCCAGAAAACAATCCGTGATCGGGTGAGGGGCGTCGCCACTTGGATGGCTTGAAATTAAGGCTTGAGGGCAAGGCAAACACAACAGCCATAAAAAAGGGCCCCGCGGGGCCCAACGATCTAAGTTGCTGAACTGTTAATCGACAACTCAGCGGCCGATCTGGGCCACGGCCTTTTTGGCTTCCGCCAGCACGCTGCCCTTCAGGGGCACGTAGCCGAGGCTCTCGGCCTGGTTCTGGGCCTTGGGGCTCAGCAGGTAGAGCATGGCAGAGCGAACAGAGCCGGCCTTGTCGCCATTGCCGGTTTTGTAAGCAAGAATCCAGGTCAGGGTCGAGATTGGATAGCTCTTAGCCCCGGCGGGGTTGGGATCTTCACCAGCCAGACGCTCGTCAAGCCGGATGTTATTGAGGGCAGCGGCACCGCTGGCTTCAGTGGGAAGAACAAAGGCACCAGCCTTGTTTTGAACGGCAGCAGCCTTGATCGGGCCCTTGACATAGGCCTGATTCACATAGCCGATGGCACCGGGGGTGTTGCTGATCGTGCCAGCGACACCTTCGTTGCCCTTGCCACCAATGCCCACGGGCCACTTAACGCTCTTGCCCTCGCCCACCTTGCTCTTCCACTCAGGCGAGAACGAAGAGAGGCTGTTGGTGAAGGCGAAGGTGGTACCCGAGCCATCGGAGCGATGGGCCACGGTGATTTTGCCCTTGCCACACTTGAGCTCATCCCAGGTCTTGATGGTACCGAGGAAGATTTGAACCACCTGCTTTTGGGTGAGCTTCAGACCCTTGCAGTCGGCCTTGTTGTAAGCCACGGCGATGGTGCCGCCAACAGCCGGGAACTGAATCACACCACGCTTGACCTTGGCGGCTTCTGAGGCCTTGATCGGCTCGTCGGTTGCACCGAAATCCACCGTGCCGGCGACATACTGACGCACACCGGCACCTGAACCGACCGACTGGTAATTGACGCGGACCTTGTCGGCCACACCAGCAAATGCACGCTGGTAGAAGGCTGCGGGGAACGTAGCTCCAGCACCACTGATGGTGGCATTTTGGGCGAGCACGGGAAGACCCAGGCCAGCGCCCACGGCGAGCAAGGATGAAATTGTGAAGGCCTTCTTAGCGAAGGTCATGAAAAACAGCCGTTTGGGGGGCATAACCTTAATAGCAAGCAGACCTGCGATTGGTCGTTATGAAGCGGTTAAGGAGCGATCAAGATCCAGCATTCAGCAGCAGCGCCACATGCTCAGACCAGCGCCAATGCAATAGAAAAAGCCCCCCGTTTCCGGAGGGCTAGCAGTTATGTGAGTGAGGCCTTGTAAGGAGTGAGCGTTCTGATCAATTAGAACTTGAACTGGGTTTGGACCAACACGCCAAGTTGATTTAAGGTTGTTCCACGGCTGTTCTGTTGCTGACCAAGTGGATTGGAAAGATAGAATACAGCAGGAGTCACAGAGATACTATCGGACACTTTAAAGCGGTAGAACCACTCAAAGGCATAGTTACTATCATTAGCACCTGCACCATTACGAGTAGCAGTAGTCATCACACCCTGACCAAAAGCAAATCCAGCAGAATTACCTTTGGCAAACACATCACTCCATTGGAACATAGCAGCCCAGGACTGTGCAGCCGATACGTTGGCGATGGAATTAGAGCCAGTGGTATTTGCAGTTGCAGCAACTGTCGTCACAGTCCCACTCTGACTCAGGCCGCTATAACCCCAGCCGAGGCTAACCGAAGGGATCCATCCGGATTGCTTAGGCTCCCAATAAGCGCCTAAACCAATAGAATTGCTAGAACCATTATTGGCAGGAAGTGTAGTATTGCAGGGCTCTGCAGACGTCGCCATTGGTGTACCACGACGCAGGTTTGTGCCGCAAGTTCCATAACGATACAGAGCTGCCACACCCCAATTGGTACCGCGACCACCAAATTGAACCGTTACATTATTTTGACCATAAGAGCTGAAAATACCCCCAGCGCCTGGATCGCCATTCTCACCAGTACCTGCTACGTAATTAAGGGATGCAGTCAGGTAAGGATTGCCCTTCTTAACTTTTTGGCGCCAAGTGATGCCGGCACCAGTACCCGTAGCCTTATTATAGGCGCCAGGTGCGCCGGCAAGGGTGAAGAAATCGAGGATGTCAGCGTTGTAAGCCTGCGGACGGAAGGCAATCATCTCCGTGTTACGAACCCTTGGGCCCACGGTGATGGCGAGGCTGTCACCCACCGGGAAACGGTAGTAGAGACGGTCAATATTGACGACATTGTCACCGCCCGTTGGGCTGAATGCCTTGTCAAGATTAGCCATGCCCACAGGGGTGCCACTGAAGGCACTGTTGGCAAAGTTGCCACTGCGCAGACGGGTATAGAGCAGGTCCTTGCCGGTCCAGCTGGTGGTGAAGTTCAGACGCAGGTCATAGTTGAAGCTAACTGCGCTCCGAGCTGGTACTGCTGCACCTCCAGTATTGGGGTTATTAAGCAACTGATTATTCGTACCAACACCGTTACCGCCGTACCCGATTCCACCCAGCACCATGGTGGCTTCACCCTGGAGTTTGGTGGTGGTGGAGAACTGTTGAGCCTCCAGCTTGCCCACTTTGGCTTCGAGGCCATCCACACGGCCCTTGAGGATGGCGAGTTCCTTCTCGAACTCGGCCATCAGGCGACGCAGCTCGTCGGTCACTTCAGTGACGCGATCGAGGCAGGCGTTGAGCAGGGCAGCCGCTTCAAAGCGGCTCATGGCTTGACCGCCCTTGTAGGTGCCGTTGGGATAACCGGCTACGCAGCCATACTTCTCGACCAGGTTGCTCAGGGCTTGGTAGGCCCAGTCGGTCGGTTGAACGTCGGAGAACTGGGTGACACTGGTCACCTGGTTCTTGGCTTCAAAGGCGCGGAAGCGATCCACGTCCTGCTGATTCATGTACTCGTTGACGGCGGCCATGCCGTTGGCGGAAGCCATTTCTTGAGCCGAAGCGGCCAAGGGGGCCAGCAGGCCCAGAGCTGCTGGGGCTACCAGCAGTTGCTTAAACAAGTTCATCGGGTCCTCACACCGATAGGACGAATCCCCACAAAAGGGATTCCAATGGACCTTATCGACTCAACCTGGTGGAGCGCCCATTCCAAAGCACGGTCCCAAGTATCGTGCGATACATCGAGGCGTCCAGGGCAATCCAGGATTGGTGATTGGGCCTCAAAAAGCAGCGCAAAGTGGGCCCCAATTGGTGGCTTGGTATCGACGCGCTGCTGACACCCGTTGAACGGCAGCTTGGCTGGCGCTGCCCTTTTGGCACCATCAGCCCGCCGGGTTCTCGCTCAGGAATTCGCCCCTGATCCAAGACCTCAGCTGATGGGCCTGCCGCCGCCGATGGGCCCGGCGCTGATCGGCCAGCAGGGCCTGCAGCAGCTGACGCCGCTGGCCCACGCCGTGGTGGCGCTCCACCAGATCACGCCAACGCACCCAGCAGGTGCGGCCAGCTTGATCAAGCAGCCCATGCAATTTGGGCAGGCTGCGCTCAAGCCCTAGCGGCATTTGATCGTCGATTGCTTTCTGCAGCACCTGCAGGTCATTGAGCTCGCCCAAGAGCTCCTGCATCTGCTTGAAGCGATCCAACCAGCCCAACGAAGCGGGGCCTAAGAGGGGCCTGCAATTCTCCAGCTGATAGCGAACGGCCTTGATTTGTTTGCGCAAGCCATGCAGCGATTCGCGCTCCTCACTGTTGGTGAGCTGTTCTAAAAACCAGGCCGGATTCAAGAACAACTTCGACAGCTGGGGAACCTGCCACTCCAGCAACCAGTCACTGAGGGGTGCTTCGCCAAGTGGCGTCAAGGCGGGTTTCTTCAGCCAGCGCTGCAGCTGGGCCAGCAGCTCCAGGTAGGCGCCGCCCTGCAGTTGCTCCACCACATGGCGATGGGCGAGTTGTCGCTCGCGGTGCAGCTGTTTGATCACCAGACGCAGCGCCCTGCGCTCCCCATCGGGAAGCTGGGGCATCAAGCTGCCATCGAGGCGATGCTGCAAGACATCGAGATCGCGAGCCAAACCCAGCCGGCGCCCCGCCTTCGCCAGCCGGGCATCGCTCACGGCAATGGGCAACTGCAGAGCCGGCCTTAAATGCTCCACGGTGCTGCGCAGCCGCCGCATGGCCACACGCATCTGGTGGAGATCCTCAGGATCACGGCCAGAGAGCACCGGCGTCTGAAGTTTAACGAGCAGTTTGAGCTGATGTTGAATCAACTGCACGGCCAGATCACCGTTGCTGAGCATTGCCGAATGCAGCACGGTGGTTTTCAACGAAATTGGGCCCGCTTAACCTGCTCCAAACTGCGCTGCAGCGTCACGCTGAGACTTTCCCCCACAGTTTGCTTGCCACCAAAGGCACTGCCAAGCACATTGCGATACAGCTTGGATTCCACCAGCCGGTAGGTGCTTGCAGGCAGGGGAATATAGCCAGCAGACTCAACAAAGCGAAGTCCATTCTGCAAAATATAGGTCACAAATCGGCGAGCCTCGGGCTGCTGCTTGATCGCCTGATCATTGATATAGAGAAACAACGGCCTCGACAATGGCACATAGTTTTCGCTCTGCACAGAGGCCACGGTGGGCGCCACCATGCCTTTGCTGCCAAGAATCATCAGCGGCTTCAACAGTGCACGATTGCGCGCAAAGTAAGCGTATCCAAAATAGCCCAAGGCATTGGGATCTTTGGCAACACAGCGCACTAGCACATTATCATCTTCACTGTCAAAGTAATCTGACCGCGCGTTGGTCTCATCGCCCGTGACAGCCTTGTTGAAATAGTCGTAAGTACCGGAGTCTTTGCCTGGTCCGCAGAGGTTAATCGGCTGCTTGGGCCAGGCGGGGTTGAGTTGATTCCACTGTTTGATTTTGCCCTGGGCCTGACGGCCCCAAAGCTGACCAAGCTGCCGGATCGAGAGCATGCTGAGCCAGCGATTGGCTGGATTCACCACCACGGTGATCGCGTCAAAGGCGATCGGCAGTTCGATAAAGCGCACGCCACGGGCCTGGCAAGCTCGCAATTCCCGGGAGTTGATGGCCCGCGAAGCATTGGCGATGGCCAGCTCCCCATTGCAAAACTGGCGAAAACCAGCCGAAGTGCCGGTTTCCTTGAGGCTGATGCGCACTTGGGCGTTTCGCGTTTTGTCCTTGTAGGCCGCGATGGCCACCTCAAGGATCGGAAACACGGTGCTCGAGCCGCCGATGCGCACGGTTGCGGGGCTGGCTGGTGCGGGCATGGCCCCACCAGGGGGCTTGGCCACCTGGGCCATGGCTGGAGCCGACCACATCGCCAACAGCAGAGCAGCCAGTGAATTGAACATGGTGGTCACGCTTGCCATCAAATCCTGATGCAGCAGAGGTGATGCAGGGGTTAAGGAAAGGTTGTGGCCGCCAAACTCAGCGGGGCGTAATCCAATCTTGAAACCATCCACGCCGCCACAGCCACCAGGTCTGCACCAGGGCAACCAGGGCCATCAAGACCAGGGAATATTCATAGCCAAAGCGCCATTTGAGCTCAGGCATCTGCTCAAAATTCATGCCGTAGATGCCAGCAATAAAGGTGAGGGGAGCAAAAATACTGGTCAAGATGGTCAGCGTCTTCATCACCTGGTTCATTCGATTGCTCACGCTGGCGGCATAGGCCTGGGTGATCGCATCGCACTGATGCCGCAACAGCTCCGTGTTGTCAAACAGCAGATCCACCAAATCACCCATCTCCTGGAAGCCCCCGAGGGCCTCCGGGCCCAGCAGCTGCTGCCGCTGACGCAGCAGCACCCGGATCTGGTGACGCAACGGCCAGATCTGCCGGCGAATCGTGCGTAGGTTGCTGCGATGCCCAAAGGTGCGGGCCAACAGCTTCGGCTTGGGACTGCGCAGGGCCATTTCCTCGAGATCCTCAAGCCGGTTGGCGATCTGCTCGAGCATCGGAAACAGATCATCGAGGAGCTCATCGATGAGGTAATGGAGGATGTCATCGAGATCACGCTGCTCCAAACAGCCAATTCGCGACTCCAACCAGCTGGTGAGGGCCTCAAAGGGCTCACCCAACGGCGCCTCCTCCACGGTGATCAACAGCCCAGGCAGCAACAGCAACCCCACCTGGTTGCTGATCAGGTGGGATGGATCATGGGCAAAGGCCAGGCGGTGCAAGACCACAAGCACGGCATCGCCCATCCCATCCACCCTGGGTCGCTGCGGCACCTCGAGCAATGGCGGCAGCAGAATCGCTGGCACATCCAGCATCTGCAGCATGCCCCTGATCAGCTCGGGGTTGGAGAGGCCCCCCACCCGGAGCCACAGCGGCACTCCCAGTGCCCTGAGCTCCGCCAACTCGTTCAGCTGGCGGATCCTGTGCACGCTTGGGCCTTCATCGCCAAACACCACCGCCGAAAACCGGCTCGAGCATCGGCCACCGGCCACAAACAGCTGGCTGGGCAAATTGGCCGGCCGCTCCTCAAGCAGCCGTGAATTCAGAGCACCAGGGGTGGGGCGCAGCAAGGGGGTTCAGGGGCGAGCCAACGTTCAACAACAAAACCGAGGCAGATCAGCGACACCTGGATCAATAGACAGCCACCGATGGACGTACCCCAGTCTCTAAGTGACTTTGCCATTGGACGACCGCAATCGCTTCAATTTGCAGCACCATTGCAAGCCAGCTGGGCGCAAGTTGTCGGTGCCTTGGATCACACCGGCCTGCATCACACCGGTCTGGACCACACCCCTGGATCATCCCAAAGCTCAACCGCAAAGGGCCCTTGGCCTTGCACCAAGCCTTAGCAAGCTCTTAACCGTCCGTTTTTAAGATCAAAAACTGTTTGTGCTGAGTGGCCCTGTGAATGGCGCCAATCCCCCGAATGGCGACAGCAACGCCGCCGCCGGCTCGGGTCTGAATCCTGCGCCCTCACCCATGGAAGCCCACTCTGGCTACCGCGGGGCCGACTGGACCCCAGAGCGCCTGGTGTTTCACCAAAACCTGGAGAGCTTTGCTGAGCGGGTGGGCCTGGTGGTGGGCCTGCAGAGCAACGGCAAAATCAGTCAGGAGCAGGCCTATGCCGAAATCCGCAAGATCTGGCGACATCTCAAAGACAGCAAGGATGAGCTCCTGAACAGCAAGTCAAGGCCCCAGTAAGCCGGGCCTCCAGCAGGGGATCCCCAAGCTGATCCGAGCCCAAACCAGCCGATCCATCCAGACTTGTGGTCTCCACCATCGGGCCATGGCTGATCAGCTCACCCACGCTGTGCTGGTGCTCAATGCCGGCAGCTCAAGCATCAAGGCGGCGCTGATCGGCCAAGACGCCCATGGGCAACGCCGCCGCCTTTGGCAAGACCAGCGCCCCTGGGCTGCCGCTGGCCAGGGCCCCGCAGCCAACGGCCTGAGCCAGGCGATCGGGGCCTGCCTGGATCCCTGGCTGGCCAAGGCCCTGCAGCCCTGGCAAGGGCAGCTGGGCCTGGTGGCCCACCGGGTGGTGCACGGCGGAGCCCGCTACACCGCCCCCACCCGCTTAACGCCCGAGGTGATGGCTGGCATCAGGCACACCCAAGAGCTGGCCCCCCTCCACAACGGTGTGGCCCTAGCGGTGATCCACTGGATGGCGCATTGGTTACCGAGCTGGCACAGCGAGCTCGAGCAATGGGCCTGCTTTGACACCGCCTTCCATCACACGCTTCCCGAGGCGGCCTCCACCTATGCCATCCCCGAGCCCTGGCGCCGGCAAGGCCTGCGGCGGTTTGGTTTTCACGGGCTCAATCACCAGCACGTGAGCGAAACCGTGGCGGCGATCCTGCACGAAGAGGGTGGCTCAGCGGAGCAGGCTCAGCGATTGCGGCTGATCAGCTGCCATCTGGGGGCCGGCAGTTCGCTCTGTGCCATCGCCGGCGGCCGCAGCGTGGCCACCACAATGGGGTTCACGCCGCTTGAGGGTCTGGTGATGGCCACCCGCAGTGGCTCGGTGGATCCGGGCCTGCTGCTGCATCTGCTGCTGGAAACAGGCTTGAGCCCCCAGGAGCTCAGTGATGGGCTCAACCACCAAGGCGGCCTGCTCGGCCTCTCGGGCCTCAGTGGCGACATGCGTCAGCTACGCCAGGCTGCGGACCAGGGCCACGCTGGGGCGCAGCTGGCGCTTGAGGTGTTCACCCAGAAGCTGCTGGAGGGTATCGGCGCCATGGCCTCCGCCCTGCGGGGGGTCGATGTGATCGCCCTCAGCGGCGGGATTGGCCAGCACGACGAGCAGCTGGCCCACACCTTGATGCAGGAGCTCGCCTGGCTAGGGCCGTTTCGGCTGTTGCAGATCCCCGCCGATGAAGAGGGCCAGATCGCGCAGCAATGCCTGGCGGCCAACCACGGCCAAACCAACCTGGCCCCCAGCTGAAGGCAGCCTCAAAGCAACGCAAATGGTCGACCGAACGCCTTAGCGACGCAGCCATCAATCTGCAGCACAAGACAAGCAGAGCCGCTGCCATCAAAGAGCAGGTAGCCAAAAGATGCCAAGCAAGCGATACGTTTTGCCGAAGCTCGCCACGCTTTGGTGGATGTGAACCAAGCCGCTCAAATTGTGCATCACATTGGTGAGCGAGCAAATCGGGACGTGAAATCTGATCACGGTGAGAGAGAGCTTTAGGGCTCACGAATTTCCCTTTCCCAACGTTTCACCATGCCAACTGCAGACAGTTACGAAGTAGCGATTAATCAGGCAAAGATCAGCTTTGGCGAGAATGGCACCGTTCTGGCTGAAGCTGGCAAGGTTGGGCCACCGCGACAGCCCAGCACCACCACCGATGTGGCCACCACGGTCAATGGCGATGCCAATGCCGCCGCCACCAACCAGGCCCAGGTGGGCATCCTCAATTCGAGTGTGGAGACGGGGCTCAATGGCACCGTCACCGCTTCGGCCGTTTCAGACCTGAGCGCCAAAGCCACCACCACCACGGGCAAAACCACAGCCCGCGCCGAATACGAAGGGCCTCTGGGCGCCATCGTTGACGATGGCCAGGCTGCAGCGGCCAGCCCAGATCTGGCACCCGCGTCGACCAGCGGCGGCTACGACCTTCAGATCGGCAAGAACGGAATCTTCAAGGCCGATCTCGACGCAACCGCCAAGGCAACAGCCCGCTCGATCACCGGCGACGCCTGGGCCACCGCCGATGTGGGCCAGGCCGCCGGTCTCTACGACATCTCCCTCAAAACCGGCGAGGGGACCAGCCTCAACGTTTCGGCCAAGGTGGGCCTCGATACCAAGGCCGGCCTTGATCCTGCCGATGGCAGCGCCAATGTGACCGGCAACGCCACAGCCGAGAGCGGCAAACGGGGGGAAGACGGCACCATCATTGCCGGCATCTACGACAGTGGCGCCAAGTCACTGGTTGTGGAATTCGGTAAATCAGCCAGCATCAACGTCAACACCCAGGCCAGCTTCGGAGCCACCGCCCAGACCGTTACGGGCACCACCAAGGCCACCAATGCCGCCGAACTGATCGCCGGCATCGCCAGCGACAGCCCCAACAGCCTGGCCATCAAAATCGGTGAGAATGATCCACTGATCACCAAGGCCAAGCTCACCACCGACGCCAGTGCGGCCACGGTGACCGGCGATGCCCAAGCCAAGACCGACATCGGAACGGTGGCCGGCATTGTGGGCGAGTCCACCAGCGTCACCATGGGGCTCGATGGCACGGTGGAGGCCTCGGCCGAGGCAAACAACACCGCCAAAGCCTCCAGCACCTCAGCTGATACCGAGGTACGCGCCCAGATCGACAACGACCGGGTGCTGGGCATTGCCATCGACAAGCTGAGCATTGGCAAAGACGCCAATTCGCTCACGTCCCTGGCCGACAGCCGGCAGTCCGCCACCGCAAAGCTGGGCGGGCCCGGTGACCCCCCCAATGCGGTCGCCAAAGTGGCCTCTGGCGATGTGGTGTTTGGCATCTCCGACACCGATGTGGCGATCGGGGAAAACCTCACTGAAAATGCCAGTGCCAACCTGGCGCGCGCCATCTTGGTGGGCACGGCAGTGGCCGAGGGTGTGAGTTCGCCCGGCGACGTGAAGGCCAAGGCCGGTGTGGGCTCCCAGGTGGCTGGTCTGCAGGGGGGCAGCCTCAAGGTGGGCGCCAACGTGCTGGACCCGAATGGGGTCGTTCCCGGCACGATCGATGCCTACGCCACCAGCGTGCTCAATGCCGCGGCCACCAGCACCGCAGGCAACGCGGTGGCCAAAGCTGGATCCGTTGGGATGAGCGCCCAACCCACTTCGGTCACGGGCATCTCCAGCACCCCCGTGAGCGTGGGCCTAAACGGCAAGGTGAGCGGCCTCACCAGCGCAAGCGTTGGCGCCACAGCCACCAGCGTCAATTCTGACGCCACGGCCGAAGCCGGGCAGGTCAGCCGGGGGGTGTTTGACAGCGCGATCAGCATCGGCAAAAGCGGTGGGGTGAGCGGCGTCTCTGGCGCGGGCGCCACTCCGGTGAGTGGCAATGCCAGCAGCACCACCACCACTGGCAATGCCCAAAGCACCCTCGACCTGGAGGGTGACGGCATCAAACAGCTCACAGCCAACATCGACATCGGCGAAGCCGGCGACGTGCTTGGAGACTCGTATCTGGCGGGTGCTGCCAGTGCCAAAACGGTCACCGGTCAGGCCACCACAACCGCCAGCCTCTCCAGCGACGGCATCGACCTGGGAGGTGGCATCTATGGGGCCATCACCACCAGCAGCGAAGGCGGTCCCAACATCAAAGTTGGCACCATCGGCGATGTGGCAGGAAAGACCTTGATCGGCAGCCGTGATCCGCTCACCGGCGCGCTGAAAACGCCGATCAGCGCCGAAACCACCACGGGCGATGCCAGCGCCAGTGGCGGCTTTGATGCAGCGGGCATCACCAAGCACGGCTGGGCCACGCCCGGCGAGCAGGAGGCAGCCCAAACCAATGGTCGCTCCATGATCCAGGCCGGCCCCAAAGGGGGCGACATCACCGGCATCTCCGAGGCCGGTGGCCAGGTGTCAGCTCTGGCGGTCGAAGGCATGGCCAGCGCCAACACCAAGGCCAGCCTGTATGGCATCGATGGCAGCGGCGGGCTTGACCTTCAGGCCGGCCTGAGCGGCTCCAACCTGGTGCAGGGCAAAGCCACCGGTGCCTTCAAGACAGACAGCCTCACCGTGTCCGGTGATGCCTATGCCCGCGGCGATGCCAGTGCCTTCGGAATCCTGGGCGACGGCATGGGCAAGATCCTGCTGAGTGGCAACCTCGAGGCCATGGCCGCCCTCACCAACACGGTGACGGCGATGACCACCACGGGCAACGCGGTGGCCGAGGCCTTCAGCCACACCGTGGGGCTCTCGGGTTACGACGTGCAGATCCTGGGCAGCGGCATGCTCACGGCCAGCGCGATGTCCACCACCAGCAGCTTCGCCTCCAGCGTGTACGGCTCGGTCAACGCCGTTATCTAACAGCGAATCGCTCTACGAGCGAATCCGGGGGGCCAAGACACACGCCTGCGTGCCCCCCTTTTTCGCCAATCCCCCTTGTTTGGGCATCGCAACTGCGATCGCCACGCCACCCCCGATGTGATTCATGGCCGAACCCATCCCCACAACTGCCTCATCGCTGGCGGTTGCCCTACGCCTCAAACCTGATTTTCTGCTGCAAGCCGGTTCTGGCCTGCGCCTCACCAGTGCTGCCTCGGCCTCGGCCCTGGCCCGCAGCGTGGCCGGCGATGGCAGCGGCCTCGATCCCACCGCGGCCCTGGCACGGGCTGCCGGTCTGGGAGTGGGCAGCAGCCGCTTCTACAGCAAAGGCTCTGACCCGGCTGTGTTTGACAGCCCCAACCTGACCATCCTCTCGGGTGGTGGCCTGGTTGATGGCGTGGTGAAGGCCGAGGCCAACAGCACCGGCAGCGGCCCCACCAGCGCCGAGGCCCTGGCCACCAACATTGGCCTGGCCAACCTCACCTACCTGGCCCGCACCGGTCAGCCCCTGCAGATCGGCACCACGTTCAACCCCCTGGCGGCCAAGGCCACCGCCCGCACCGATGTGCTGCTTCCAGCCGCCGCCGTGCAAGCCGGCCTGGCACCCCCACCCAACACCGCCCTTCGTGCACTGGCCACCGTGCGGGGCCTGGAGGGCAGCCCCCCAGCCGAAGTGGCACCCCAGCTCGATGGCGGTATCAAGAGCTTGCCGCGCTTTTATGGCCAGCCCGATGCGGTGGTCGAGGCCAGCAGCGGGCTGACGTTTGACAACCCCAGCGGCGCCACGGCAGCCGCGGCCAGCGCCGACGCAGTGGGCCTGGAGGGCTACCAGATTTTTACCGTGCCGGCCGATCCCAGCTCCCTGGACATCGCTGCCCAGATCGGCGGTGATGCCACAGCCCGACTGAACCTCACCGGCCGCCCCGACAGCCTCACCAGCCTCGAGCTGGCCGCCCGGGCCGTGGGGGTCGAATCCAGTGTGATCAGTGGTGTATTTGGCCGCGACACGCTGCTCAAAGGCCGCGGTTTCGTCGAATTCAGCGGTGACCTGCCCAACGCAGGCAGCATCAATTCCGCCAGCACCAGCCTTGCCAGTTCCAGCCTTGCCAGCCTGCTGGGGATTGGCATCGCCAACAGCACCTTTTTTGGCGCCGACGGCATCGACACGGTGCTAGCCCAAGGCGGCACCAGGGGCCCCAAAACCCTGAACAACGGATCCGCCAATCTGGCCGCCACCGTTGCCGCCACCGTGGCCGCCGATGCGGCTGGCCTGCACCGCAGCTTGATCCACACCGGCGCCGGCAACGACATCGTCTACGGCGCCGTCTTTGCTGATCAACTGCATGGGTTTGACGGCATTCGCCAGAGCACGGTGCGCACCGGCGAAGGCCAAGACCTGATCGCTGGCAGCAGCAACACCAGTGTTCTCGATGGCGGCGATGACGCCGATGAGATCCTTCTCGATCGAAGTGTGGCCTCGGCCCTGCGCGGTGGCCGGGGGGATGACGCCCTCACGATCAGCGGTGTCGCCGCCACCAACGTGCTCTGGGGCGGTGACGGCAACGACACGTTGCTGCTGGCCAACGGGGCCGATCCGGCGGCCGGGGCAACCAGCAGCGGCGGCAATGTGCTCGATGGCGGCTACGGCCACGACCGCATCGCGGGCCTCAGCGGCAACGATCTCTATGTGCAGTCGATGGCCGGTGCGGCCTTGCAGGCCGCCCGGTCCGGCTTTGACACCCTGCTCACCGATGCCGCGTTTTGGGCATCGCTGGGCGATGGCCAACGCCAGGAGATCTGGCAACACGGGCGCTTCGGCGGTGAAGCCATCGTCGACAGCTTTGAGAGCTTCAGCCCAGGCCTGGGCGGGGATCAGCTTGAGCTCAACAGCTCCCTGGCCGGCATCCGCCAAGACCTCTGGGAAAGCGACGGCGCCCTCTACCGCGTCAACAACGGCGCCCTGGAGGTGATCGAAGGCCGGGGCAGCGAGTCGATCGGGATGGTGCTGGGCACCCTCGCCGAGATCCAGAAACTGGGCATGGGGGCCCCCTCCATGGCCTACGCCACCGACACCCGCCAGTTGATGTTTGACGCCGATACCGACTGGAGTAGGGGTTCCATCAGCCTGGGCAGCCTCAATGTGGGCAATCCGGCTGCCCTGCGCCTCGACAACTTCGCCTTTGGTGCCACCGACGGCGCTGCCCTCGGACCAGCTGGAGCGCTCTGAGAACCATGCAGAGCCCCCACCCCACCGGTGCCATGAATGGCAGCGAAACCAACGCGGCCCTTGATGCCGCTGTGGCCAGCTTGTTGAGCCAGCCAACCCACATCCTGGTGCAGGAGCACGGCATTTTGCGCCAGGTGACCCGCGACCTGCTGGTGAAGCAGCTGCAGGCCAATCCCCCTGACCTCGAGGCCCATTACGGCCAACAGATCGAGGCCTTCTTCCTGGAACGACGCGCCGCGCTTGAGCAGGTGGTGTTCGGTTTGATCCGCCTGCAGCAGGTGGGCGCCGCTGAAGAGCTTTTTCTGCGACTCAGCGACGACGGTGCCGACTTCGGCGAGCTAGCCCAGAGCTTTTCCCAGGGCCAGGAGCGCCTGAGCCGTGGCGTTGTGGGGCCCATGGCCGTAGGCCAGCTGCATCCCCGCATCGCCGCGGCCCTGGCCCAGCTGCAACCCGGCCAACTCCACCCCCCCGTGGAGCTCGATCCGTTCATGCTGCTGCTGCGGCTGGAGCACCGCGAGCCGGCCAGCCTCAACGATCCCACCCGCCAACAGCTGCTCCAGGAGCTGCTCGAGCGCGACCTGGCCAGCACGGTCGAAGCCCAGCTCGAACGCTTAGGCCAGCAGTTTGAAACGCTGGTCGAATCCCCCGCCAATGGTTGAAACACCTGATCAACAGGGCCGCATCGCCGCCTTGCTGGCCTGTTTCGACCTCTTGGCCGACCTCCCACCCCAGTTGCTTGGGGAGCTCGCCGCAGCCGGCCAGCTGCAGCGCTACGAGATCGGTCAACCCATCTGCCGGCAAGGTCAAGCCTGCCGGCAGATCTGGTTGGTGATCGATGGCATGGCCCGCACCGTGGTGCAGTCCCCGCGGCTGGCGCGGGGACTCGCGCGAGGGGTCGTCACCCTGAGACGGCTGGCACCGGGGGCGGTGCTGGGGCTGAGCGGTCTCAACGCGCTCAACCAGCAAGGCACCTGGGACACCACCATCGCCTCGACCCCCCTCGTGGCGCTGGCCGTACCAGCCGAGGCCCTGCGGGCGGTGATGGCAGGCCACCCACCCCTGGCCGCACGCATTGCGGCCCTGGTGGACCCGGCTGAATTGTTTGCGGTGCTCGATGCCCACTTCGCCGATGACCCTCGAGACCTTGGCACCAGCCTGGTGAAGGCAGCCGTAGCCCTCGCTGGCCGCTGCCAGGTGGTCACCAACCCCGGCGGCGCCACAGCCAACCAGCCACCACCAGTCCCCACAACCCCACTCGATCCAGAGCTGCTTTGGCTGGTGGCGGCTGGGGCCCTTCCCCTGGGCATGCCGATCACGGAGGCCCCGGCCGGGGTGAGGGTGTTGGGGCTCGACGGCCTGGCGCTGAGCGCCCTCCTGCTGCAACCCACGCTTGAGCAGGCCGATGCCGCAGCAGGATCCGGCACCCTCAGCGATGGGGTCAATGGCAGTGGCAATGGCTGGCATGGCCAGCTGCTGGCCCGCTGGCAGGCCCTGCAACAGCACAACGGCGAAACGGGCCTGGCCATCGCCGCTGGCACCGAGCTCGTGGGCGATCCACCGGGGGATGTGGATCCCGATCGACCCAGCGACGACGACAGCCGTCGCCCCGCCGAGAGTTACCCGTGGCACCAAGGGGTCGGCGCGCTGGAGTCACCGGTGGCCGCCTTTCGCATGCTCAGCGATCACCTCAACCTGCCCTATCGCCGCGAGCTGCTTCAACGCGTCTTCGCTGACCAGGCCCAGCGTCACGGTGAGGCCTCCCTTGCCCTGGCTGGGGCGGTGGCCGAATCGATCGGCCTCCAAACCCAGCTGCTGGAGCTGCCGGTGAGTTCGCTACCGCGGTTGAGCTGTCCGCTGCTCGTGCGCTGGGGCAATGGCGTGGCCGTGGTCTATCGCTGCAGCCCGCGCGAGCTGGTGCTCGGCATCCCTGCCGCCGCCAACCAGCTGCTCAGCCTGGAGGAGTTTGCCGAGCAATGGGGTGAGGCCGGCGAAGTGCTGACCCTGCGGGTCGATGCCCTCACCCCACAGCGGCGCTTTGGGTTTCGCTGGTTCCTGCCGGCCCTGCGCCAGCACCGCACCGTGCTGATTGAGGTGCTGATCGCAAGCTTTTTTGTGCAACTGTTTGGCCTGGTGAATCCCCTGCTGATTCAGCAGGTGATCGACAAGGTGATCATCAACAACAGCCCCGATGCCCTCGGTGTGCTCGGGGTGTTGCTGGTGGTGTTTGCCGTCTTCGAAGGGCTGCTGCTCTGCCTGCGCACCTTTCTGTTTATCGATACCACCAACCGCATCGATCTGGCCCTGGGAACACGCATCATTGACCACCTACTGCGACTGCCCCTGAGCTATTTCGACCGCCGCTCAGTGGGTGAGGTCAGCAACCGCATCAGCGAGCTGGAAAAAGTGCGCGGCTTCCTCACCGGTACTGCCCTCACCACCATTCTCGATGCCATTTTTGCGCTGCTTTATATCGGCGTGATGCTGATCTACAGCTGGCAGCTCACCCTGCTCACCCTGGCGGTGGTGCCCCCCTTGGTGGCCCTCACCCTGGGCGTGGCGCCGATGGTGCGCCAACAGCTCAACAATCGGGCCATCGCCAATGCCCGCACCCAGAGCCATCTGGTGGAGGTGCTGAGCAGCATGATGACGGTCAAGGCCCAAAACATCGAATTGCGCAGCCGCTGGAAGTGGCAAGACCTCTACACCGACTATGTCGCCGAGGGCTTTGATAACACCTTGCTGAGCACCACAGCCAACACCGTGAGTGGCTTTCTCAACAAGCTCTCCAGCCTGGTGGTGATCTGGGGCGGAGCGGCCCTGGTACTCCAGGGACAACTGAGCCTCGGAGAACTCATCGCCTTTCGAATCATCGCCGGCTACGTCACAGGCCCCCTGCTACGCATGACATCGATCTGGCAATCAGTGCAGGAGACAGCCCTGTCTCTGGAGCGACTCAGTGATGTGATCGATCATCCCCAGGAGGCACCCAGCGACAATGGCAGTCGGCTGGTAATGCCACCGATCAAGGGAGATATCAGCTTCCGCAACATTCACTTCCGCTACAAGCCATCGTCTCCTTTGCTGCTGCAAGGGGTGAATCTGACGATTCCAGCCGGCCGCTTCGTGGCGATCGTGGGCACCAGTGGCTCTGGCAAGAGCACCCTCACCAAACTGCTGGCCCGTTTGTATGCACCTGAACAGGGCACCGTGCTGGTCGATGGCATCGACATCAGCAAGGTGGAGTTGTATTCCTTGCGACGCCAGATCGGCATCGTGCCCCAGGAAACGGTGCTGTTTGATGGCTCGATCGAAGACAACATCACCCTCACCCAACCCGAAGCCAGCACCGAAGAACTGATGGAAGCGGCCCGGGTGGCTGCCGCCCATGACTTCATCATGGATCTGCCGGCCGGGTACTCCACCCAGGTTGGTGAACGCGGCAGCAGCCTCTCAGGCGGTCAGCGGCAACGCATTGCGATTGCGCGCACGATTTTGCAGAAACCACGACTGCTGATCATGGATGAAGCCACCTCAGCGCTTGATTACCAAACCGAGCGCGAGGTGAGTGAAAACCTGATGCGGGCCGTGCGGGGCTGCACGGTGCTGTTTATCACCCACCGGCTCTCCTCGATCGTCAATGCCGATCTGATCGTGTGCATGGGCCGCGGGGCCGTGCTGGAGGTGGGCACCCACAACGCCTTAATGCAGGCCCGCGGCGCCTACTACGCCCTCTATTGCCAGCAGGGGCGGGTGAGCGAGTCAGTGAGCGAGTCAGCCATGCCGCTCACGGAGGTGGCGGCATGACCACAGCCCTCAGCACCCGCCCACGCCGTCGCACCACCCTGCCCCGCAGCACCCGTGGCTGGAGCCGGGGGATTGTGTGGAGCCTGATCGGCCTGGCGGGCTTTGGCGCCGTGTACGGCTCCGTAGCCCGCCTGGATGCCTCGGTGTCGGCCAGCGGCAAGCTCAGGCCAGTGGGTGGCATCACCACCGTGAGTGCCCCTTTCAACGCCCGCATCACCCGGCTGCTGGTGCGCGAAGGCGAGTTGGTCAAGGCCGGCCAACCCCTGGTGGAGGTCGACAACCGCGCCCTGCGTGAACAGCTCGCCAATCTCGCCGCCACCCAACAGCTCTGGAGCGATGAAGTGCGGGTGGTCGGGCTTCAACTGGGCCTACGCGATCTCGACGCAGCCCCTGGCAAGCCAAGGCCTCAGCCCCGCGGTGCGCGCCGCCCAGGCCCCCTCGCGGCCGACACCGGCGACGTAGCCCTGCGCCAGGCAGCGGCGCACCAGGAGCGGCTGCGCTCTGAGATTCAGCTGCGCCAGCAGCAGGGTGATCTGGTCGCCTTGCGCGGCAGGCTCAACATCAACGGCAACGTCGGTCGCCGCCTGCAGGGACTGCAGCGCCAGGGGGCGATTGCCCAGCTGGAACTGGATCGCCACAACGAACGCCATCTTGAACTCAGCGCCCAGTACCAACGCGCCGAGAAAGAGGTGGAGATTACCCGCCGCCGCATCCACGAGGGCCGGCTGCGCGAGCAGCTGGTGTCAGCCAATGACACCCGCGAGCTCTACCCCCGCTACGACCGCGCCCGCACGCAGGTGCTGGAGCTCAACAACCGGTTGGTGGAGCTGCGCGAGCGCCTGCGACAGGGCGAGCTCAGGGCACCCCAAACCGGCAGGGTCTTTGACCTGCGCGTCAAACCAGGGGAAACAGCTGTGGCCGGCTCACCGGTGCTGCAGATCGTGCCCCAGCTTGGCCTGGAGGCTGAGTTGGCGATCTCCAACCGCGACATCGGCTTTCTGCGGCCCGGACAGCCGGTGGATGTGCGGATTACCTCGCTGCCCTTCACCGATTACGGCTCGCTCAAGGGCACCCTCGTGCGGGTGGGGGCCGATGCCATGCCGCCAGGAGCCACCAACCCCCAAGAGAGTTTTCCAGCCGTGGTGCGCCTGGATGTTTCGGCCCTCAACCGACGCGGCCAGCGCTACGACCTGCGCAGTGGCATGGCTGTTACGGGGCTGATCCAGCTTGGCTCTCGACCGGTTCTGGCCCTAATCAGCGATCGGCTGGGGGGCTTTGCCGAATCAACCCGCAGCATTCGTTGAGCCATTCACGCAGCAAGCGGCCCACCCCATTGCAGGGCGGGCAGGCTGGCCAACGCCGTCGCGGTGCCGGCAGCCGGATTGAGCCAGAGCAGCTCTGATCCACTGGTTCCGGCTCCGATCGCCAGCTGACCGCCTGGCTGGGCCACCGGATCGGTGGCCATCCCCGCCAACAACTGCTCCAACGGCGCAATCGGCAGCAGGTGAGCATCGCCCAAACCTTCGATGCCGCTGGGGGTGAGCTCCGACCACGATTCGATCCTGCTGCCATCGGGCCCTGTCGTTTCGCGCCACCAACCCAGGCCATCGCTGAGCTTCAGCGCGGCGCCCGGGTCTGCAAGCGCGGGGTTGGCACCCTCCTGCCAGTCCAGGTCGGCCAGCACGATCATCCCGGCTGGATCCGGATCCCCTTGATCGGCAAACAAAAACAGATCCCGGCCCCCAGCCCCCCACAGCTCCAGCGTGCCGGCAAAGGGGCCCTTGGGCATGAACAGCCGATCCGCTCCACCACCCGCATCCAGATTCAGATTCAGATTCAGATCCAGTGCCAACGCCAACGCCGTGGCGCTACCTGGCTCAACCAGAGCCAGATGCAAATCATCGGGCTGATCGCTGAGCTGCACCTCGGTGCTGGAGCCTGGGCTGAGCAGCAGGGTGCTTCCCCGCAACGGGTCTTGGAACAGGGCCGTGTTGCGGCCAGCACCAAGATCCAGCACCGAGTCGACGACGTCCCCCTCCACCACGAGACTGTCATCACCGTCGCCGAGTTGGAGCTGGGAGGCCAGCAGGGCCAAGCGTTCGAGACCCACCGGAGACACCCCCTCGGAGCGGCTTGGATCGGGAAGGAGTGGCCCAGCCGTACGCAGCTGAACCACGTCGTTACCGGAGCCGGTGCGCAGTTGGCTGTTCTCCAAGCCCACAGCCCGAAACTGCCACGTTTCAGGCCAGGGTTCTGCCAGCGCCGCCGCTGGATCCAGGCTGATGGCACTGCGGATCTGAATGCGGTGATGGCCGGCTTGCAGCTCCAGGGTGCTGCCAACCAGAGCGCGGTTCCATAACGAGAGCTGCCAATCGGTGGGGCTGGCCCCAGCCGGCAGGCGCAGGCTGGTGAGCGCCTCAATCAACAGGCTGTCATCGCCTGAAGGATCCACCACCCGGCTGTCCTGAAGCGCAGCTAGATCGACTGCGATGATCCCCCTCCCTGCACCGGCCACAGCGCCCACTCCGCCCACAGCGCCCACTCCGATCACGCCGCCCATGCCCCCCAGCAGGGCCAGATCAAGCTGTTCGGCAACTGAAATGACCGTGTTGCCATTGCCCAGGCCCAGCAGCAGGGTGCTGTTGAGCAGGCCGGCATGGCGCTGATCCACCTGGAGTGAGGCCTGGCCCAGCAGCGTTCGCGCCAGGGCACTCAGGTTGTGCGTGGACAGCACCAATGCCTGGGGCAGCGTCGAGGTGCGCAGATCGATCCGGGCGCTGTCCACGCCGATTTGGACTCCGCGGTGCCGCAGCTGGGCCAGCCCATCCACCGTGCTGGCCACCAGGACATCGCTGGTGTCCAGCACCACCAGCAGGGCTGGAGGTGGCTCTACGGCCAAGCGATCCGGCTCAGGCAACCCCACCATCGGGGAGCCCCCTGCCGAGCCCAAAACCACAAGGCCAGCCGGCCACCGCATCGGACCCAGTTCGGCTTGCCCCAGCAGGGATTGGCCTGGCGCCGTGGCGGCGCCAAAGCCGCCACGGCGCCGCTGCGCTGGCGAGAGATCGGGGTGAACCGAGGGCGCGGCCAGCAACGACGTTGGGGCCTCGGCAGGTCGGGCAGCCGCGCGACCGCGCAGAGGCCCAGCAAAACGACCTCCCGCCAGAGGTTCGTCTTCAACGCCATTCGACGGTCTGCCCACCAAACGAGGCCCCACCGCTTGGGCCGCCGCAGCTTCCTGCACCAAAACCAGGAGCACGAGACCTAACGCCGACCCACTCAGCAGGCCTTCGATCCCTAGACGACGACCATCGTGGCGAAGGTTGAATCCGCCTGCCAAAGCATTCACCAGCTGGCCGCCACAGCTGCTCCAGACTGGCGAGGTCTTGGGGGCGTTCAGCGCCGCCGAAGCGGCACTGCAGCATGCTTACCGGACGCCCGGCACAAAACGGCGCTCGTGCTGGGATCCAGCAAGCATGCGGTTCCAGTAGAGGGAAGGCAGGATCTTGCGCTTCACAAACCACATGCTCCAACGCTCCTTGGTGGGGTCAAGCGGGAAGGAGGGCGTTGGTTCGGCTTTGTAGTTGAACTCAGCCATGATCGCCTTGCCATAGCCGGTGATCAGCGGACAGCAGCTATAGCCGTCATAGGCCGCGCTGAGCCCATGGCCGTCCAGAAAGGCCAACAGATTGCTGGTGAGCACCGGCGCCTGACCGCGGACCGCCGCGGCCGTCTTGGAATTGGGCATGCCGGCCACATCGCCCAACGAGAAGACGTTCGGGTAGCGAACATGCTGCAACGAGTACTGATCCACCTCAACAAACCCGGCTCCATTGGCCAGGGCGCTGCCCGCCACCACATCGGGGGCGGCCATCGGCGGGGTCACGTGCAGCAGGTCGTAGGGAATCACCTCCTCCCGACTGCTCTCAGCATCGGTGACCTGGAACACCGCCTCCTTGCTGGCGGCCCGCACCTCCGTGAGCACATGGTTGTAACGGGCATCAATTCCCTTGCGCTTCACCACCTCGCGCAGGGGCGCCGCATAGGCGGGAATGCCGAAGATGCCCGGCGTGGCCGTGGCGTAGATCACCTTGGCCGCCAAACGTTTCTTTTTGAAGACATCATCGGCCAGATAGGCGATTTTCTGAGGTGCACCCGGGCACTTGATCGGCATCGGTGCACAGGTGAAAATCGCTTGACCGCCCTTGAACGACTGAATGGCTTCCCAGGTGTAGGTGGTGAAGTCTTTGGAGTAGTTGCTGCACACCCCACCCCGGCCCAGGGCTTCACTGAGGCCCTCAACCTTGCTCCAGCAGAGCTTCAGCCCGGTGGCCACGATCAAGACGTCGTAGCTGAGGGTGTGGCCGCTGCTGCTCGTGAGCCGGTTGTGATCGGGATCAAACGCCGCAACTGCATCGCGCATCCAAGTCACGCCTGAGGGGATCAGATCAGCCTCGCGGCGCCTGGTCTCCTCAAGGCTGAACACGCCGGCTCCCACCAGGGTCCAGCCCGGTTGGTAGTAATGCTCGGCCGAAGGCTCCAGAATGGCCACATCCAGGCTGGGACGGGCCCGTTTCAGCTGAGCTGCCGCCGTGATTCCCGCGGCTCCACCGCCAACAACAAGAACCTGGTGGTGGGCCATGGTCACAACACGGCAGTGCTTGAAATCAAGACTACATACCGTTACCCAATCGGGCTACCGGGCTTTGAATCTTGACATTGATTTGAATCTTGAAATTGATTTGAATCTTGAAATTGAATGGCCCGCCCCTAGCTTCGCTCCTCGCGTCTTGTGCTCACCCCACCCATGGCACCTGCCCAGCTGACGCTTCGCCGCCCCGACGACTGGCACGTGCACCTGCGTGACGGGGCCATGTTGCAGGCGGTGGCGCCGGCCACGGCACGGCAGTTTGGCCGGGCCATCGTGATGCCCAACCTCAGCCCCCCGATCACCACGGCGGCCGAGGGTGCCGCCTACCGGCAAAGAATCCTGGCGGCGCTGCCCGATCCGCCGGCTGGGATGGCCCCATTCACGCCCCTGATCACGGCCTATCTGACCGACACGATCGATCCAGCCGAGCTCGCGCGGGGCTTTGCCGAGGGGGTGTTCACCGCCTGCAAGCTGTATCCAGCCCACGCGACCACCAATTCGGCGGCAGGAGTCAGCAACATCGCCGCGATCACGCCAGTGCTGGAGACCCTTGAGCGCATCGGCATGCCCTTGCTGATCCACGGCGAGGTGACCGACGCCAGCGTCGATATCTTTGATCGGGAGGCGGTGTTTATCGAGCAGCATCTGCTTCCCCTGCTCCAACGTCACCCCGGCCTCAAGGTGGTGCTGGAGCACATCACCACCGCCGATGCGGTCGATGTGGTGCGGAGCGGGCCCGCCAACCTGGCCGCCACGATTACCCCCCACCACCTGCACATCAACCGCAATGCCCTGTTTCAAGGGGGTCTGCGGCCCGATTTCTATTGCCTGCCGGTGGCCAAGCGTGAGCTGCATCGCCTGGCCCTCTGCGCGGCAGCAACCTCAGGCAACCCCAAGTTTTTTCTGGGCACCGATTCAGCCCCCCATGCCCGCAGTGCCAAGGAGAGCGCCTGCGGCTGCGCCGGGATCTACAACGCGCCCCATGCCATGGAGAGCTACGCAACGGTGTTTGAGCGGCACGGCGCCCTCGACAAGCTGGAGGCGTTTGCATCTGAGTTTGGGCCGCGCTTCTACGGCCTGCCCCTCAACGACGGCCAGATCACCCTGGTGCACGAGCCCCAGCTGATCCCCATGCGGCTGCACGCCAATGATGCGGCCGGCCAGGGCGTGAATCTGGTGCCCTTCCACGCCGGTGAGACCCTGCCTTGGCGACTGGCTTGACTACGAGCTGTTGCGCAGCCTCGCGGTTGGGCGAGCCGAAGGAGTAGCACCTGCAGCAACTCGACGCGCGCGGCAATGGGCTTCTTTGTTCAGCTCACCGACGCGATCGCCAGCCACAACAGCTTGCTGGTCACCGGGCTCGACCCCAACCCCGAAATGCTGCAGAGCTGGGGCAGCCGGCGAGGGCTGGCCAACCGCTCGTTCCTGAGCCAGGCCCGCCATTGGATCAAGGCGGTGATTGAGGCCACCGGCCCCCATGTTTGTGCCTACAAGCCCAGTCTTGGCTTTTACCAGGCCCTGGGGCCGATCGGCCTCGAGTTGCTGCAGGAGGTGAGGGAGCTGGTGCCCCCGGAGCTGCCGCTGATCGTGGACACCAAGCACGGCGATCTCAACTCCTCCTCAGCCCTGGCCCACTACCTGTTTAAGGATCTGGGTGCCGATGCGGTCACCCTCTCACCCCTGGCCGGCCAAGACATCGCCGCCCCTTTTCTGCTGTATCCAGGCAAGGGCGTCATCGTGACGTGCCATAGCTCCAATGCGGCAGCACGGCTGTTGCAGCACCATCCAAACGAGGACGATCCGCTCTACCTGCGCATCGTGCGCGAGAGCCAGCTCTGGGCCACCCCCGAGCAACTGCTGCTGGAGGTGGGCACCAGTGATCCGGCTGTGTTGGCCCGGGTACGCCTCGCGGCGCCCCAGCGCTTTCTGCTCCTGCGCAGCCTCTGGGCCGAAGAAGATCGGCTGGCCTCACTCCTCGAAGCGGGCCTGGGCCCATCAGGGGACGGGCTGTTGCTGCCGCTACCTCAAAACCTGCTGGTCGAAGACGACATGGCCGAGCGGGCCAGAGAACTGTGCCAGCAGATCAATCAGGAGCGAGAGCGGCTGCAGGCCGAGCGGCTGGCCGGCAAGCACGACCGTTGCGATCTGTGGCTGCCTCAGCCCGCAGCGCTGCCGGAACCCAGTGATCCGCTGGCCAGCTTAATTGTCGATCTGTTTGATATCGGCTGCCTGCTCTTTGGTGACTATGTGCAGGCATCAGGTGCCATTTTCAATTACTACATCGATCTGCGCCAGATCATCTCCGACCCCAACCTATTCCATCGGGTTTTGCACGGCTACGCCCAGCTGCTGAATACACTCTCATTCGATCGCATCGCCGGAATTCCCTACGGATCGCTACCAACGGCGACGGGCCTCTCGCTGCAACTGCACAAACCGCTGATCTATCCCCGCAAGGAGGTGAAGGCCCACGGGGCAAGGCGACTGATCGAAGGGGATTTCGTAGCTGGGGATCGGGTGGTTGTGGTCGATGACATTTTGATCACCGGAGGCAGTGTGCTCGATGGCATTGCCAAGCTCGAGGGTTCAGGATTGGTGGTTCATGATGTGGTTGTGTTCATCGACCATGGCGGAGACCATGACCGCCAGGCCAAACAGCGTCTTGCTGAAGCTGGGTACCGCTGCCACGCGGTCTTGAGCATTGAGCGCATCACCCGGGTGCTGCACCAAGCCGGTCGGTTGAACGATGCCCAGGCGTCTCAGCTGTTGCCAAGCGGCTGATGGGGCCAGGGGGCTGATGGGGCCAGCCAAGCGAGGTCCTCTCCTAGGGTGAGACCTGCGCCCCTGATACTCCCGGGTGCCGCGGAGCGATGAGCAGCAGCCAGGGCCTCACCATCGGAGAACTTGAAGCCAATTACTCGCTGTATTGCAAGGCGCTGCGCCTGCTGCTCAAAGAGGGAAAAGCTCGTGCAGCGATTGAACGCACGGTGTGCTGGAGCCGTCTTGAGCAACTGCATAAATGCCTACCAGCCCGATACAAATCTCCCGACTATCTCTGTGTGGTTTTGAAACGGGATCTGATGGGTTCAGCCAGCTGACCCTTCGATTGGAGCCCATCGCAACACCAACACCGAGCCTTCAAGACGTCTGACACCGAGCCTTGAAATCGATCTCCGATCCCTTTCTGCGTCGGCCGGTGTTCACGCTGGTGTGCAGTGTGTTGGTGCTGCTGGCGGGGTTGGTGGCGCTGCCCGCCCTGCAGGTTGAAAACCTGCCGCCGATTGCCCCGGGTCGGGTCACGGTGCGGGCCAATTTCCCGGGGGCCAGTCCTGAGGTGGTCGAGCAGGGCGTCACCGCCCTGCTTGAAGAGCAACTCAACGGCTTGGATCGTCTCGACACGATCCGCTCCACCAGTTCGGCCAATGGCAGCTCGATCACCCTCAGCTTCGAGGGGGGCAACCCCGAGCTCAACCAAATCAACACCCAAAACGAGGCGGCCGTGGTGGCTCGCCAGCTCCCGGCACCGGTGGCCCGCTTCGGTGTGCAGGTGCGTCGCAGCTCCGATGATTTGCTGATGGTGCTGAGTTTCAGCGCCAACCAGGGCGAGTACAGCGACACCTTCCTGGGCGGATGGGTCGACCAGGTGGTCAAAGACCGCATTCAACGGGTCAATGGCGTGGGCAGCGTGAGCCTGGCCGGTGGCAACAGCCTGGCCTTCCGGCTCTGGCTCGACCCGCTGCGCCTGGAAGAGCGCGGCCTCACGATCGCCGATGTGCGCACCGCCCTTCAACAGCAAAACGTGCTGGCCGCCCTAGGCCAAACCGGTGACGCCCCCAGCCCAGCGGGCCAGGTGATCACGTTGCCGCTGCGCATGGAGGGGCGCCTGCGGACGCCGCAAGCCTTCGCCGAGCTGGTGGTGGCCCGCGATCCCCAAAACGGCGGCGTCACCCTGCTCCGCGATGTGGGCCGGGTGGAGCTCGGCACCGAGACCTACGACGTGATCGCCACCAACCTGCAGGGCCAAGAGGCGGTGGCCCTGGTCATCAACCAGCGCGATGGCAGCAATGCCATCCAAGTGAGCAGCGCGATCAACCAGGCCCTTCGGGAGTTGGAGCCCCAGTTCCCTCCTGGCATCGAGATGCAGCTGATCGTCGACGAGGCCGACTTTGTGCGCGGCAGCGTCAACGCCACCGTCGACAGCCTGCGGGATGCGGTGGTGTTGGTGTTTCTGGTGCTGCTGCTGGGGCTGGGCAACAGCCGCCTGGCCCTGATCTCGGCGGCGGCGGTGCCGGTGTCGCTGATCGGGGCGCTGAGCGTGCTGCAGCTCAGCGGCCAGTCGATCAACACCCTCACCCTGTTTGGCATGGTGCTGGCCTCGGGCCTGGTGGTCGACGACGCCATCGTGGTCAGTGAAGATATCGGCCGGCGGCTCGAACTGGGCACGCCCCCTTTGCAGGCGGCGCGCCAGGCCATGGCCGAGCTGGGCGGAGCCGTCATCGCCACCTCCCTGGTGCTGGTAGCGGTGTTTGTGCCGGTACTGGGGTTGGGGGGGAGCGTGGGGAGGCTCTATGCCCCGATAGCGATCACGATCAGCGCCGCGATTGTTTTTTCAACCTTCAACGCTCTCACCTTTACCCCCATGGCCGCCAGCCGGGTGTTGCGTGGACGGTCCCGTGAACCCGCCTGGCTGCTGCGCTGGATCGATCCGCCGCGGCGCTGGCTCGAATCCCTGGAGCAGCCCTACAGCCGGCTGCTCTCCCATGGGATGGCCCAGCCCCGGCGGGTGGTGGCCCTGCTGTTGGTGGGCCTGTTGGTCACTGGCTTGGCGCTGCACCTGCGGCCCCAATCCTTCATTCCGCAGGAAGACAACGGCCAGCTGCGGGGGGTGGTGATCCTGGCCGATGGGCTCGGCATTCAGCAGACCCAGGCCGTGCTCGAGCAGGTGCGTGCCGTGGTCAACAGCGAACCCCTGGTCACCCGGGCCAACTTCTACGCCGGCCGCTCCTTTGGCGACAGCAGCCCCAACAAGGGGACCTTCTACCTTCGACTCGCCCCGATCGAGGAGCGCCGCGGCCAACAGGCCAGCACCCGCGCCGTGGCCGATCGACTCAACGCCAAGTTGCGTCGTGGGGTGAAAGCAGCGGTCGTGCAGCTCAGCGAAGCACCGGTGGTGCGGGGCTTCAGCGGCGAGGGGGGCCTCGAGCTTGAGCTGCTCGACACCAGCAGTGGCCAGTTAAGCCTCACGGCCTTTGAAGCCGAAGCCCAGGCCCTCATCACAGCGGCCAGGGCCACAGGAGCCTTTGAGCGCGTCTCCACCCGCTTCAGCGCCGCTGCACCGCAGCTGCAGCTGGTTCCCGACCGCCTGCAGATGGCCTCGCTGGGGGTTGATCTGGCCACCGTGGTCGACACCCTCGGAGCGAGCTTCGGCAGCGACTACGTCAACGACAGCTACGAAAGCGATCAGGTGCGCCGGGTGATCGTGCAGCTCGATGGCCCGGGCCGCCGTGATGCCAACGCTGTGCTCAACCTGATGGTGCGCAACCGGGAAGGGACCCTGATCCCACTGCGGCAATTGCTACAGCTCGAGGAGAAGACCGGCCCCACCAGCATCAACCACACCCGCTTGGTGCGGTCGATCAGCATCAGGGCCCTGCCCAAGGCCGGGGTGAGCAGCGGCCAGGCCATGGCCCTGCTCGAAACGGTCCAGCAGGCCCGCCAGAGCAACAGCACCCAACTCGAGTGGGCCGGACTGGCCCGCGAGGAGGCCCGGGCCGGCGCAGGCAACCTGCGGATTTTTGCCCTGGCCCTGCTGGTGATGCTGCTGGTGCTGGCAGCGCTGTACGAAAACCTTCTCGATCCCCTGATCATTGCGATCACCGTGCCCCTGGCCCTGCTCGGGGCCATCGCCGGCCTGGCGCTGCGCAACCTGCCGCTTGATGTCTATGGGCAAATGGGGCTCTTGGTACTGGTGAGCCTGGCCGCCAAAAACGGCATCCTGATTGTCGAATTCGCCAACCAACGGCTGGCCCAGGGGTTAGCGCTGGAGGAGGCGATCCACGGCGCGGCCATCGCCCGCCTGCGGCCAATCCTGCTCACGGCGTTCTCCTCCCTGGCTGGGTTTGTGCCGTTGCTGGTGGCTACTGGGTTTGGCTCAGGCAGCCGGGTGAGCATCGGCACGGTCGTGTTTTCAGGACTGCTGGCCGCCACAGCCCTGAGCCTCTTGGTGGTGCCGGTGGTTTACAAGATCGTCAAAGGCTGGGAGCTGCGTCGATTCCCACCGCAAGCCGCCTTCACACCGTCAGCCACACCTGATTTGTAGGCCAACATTGGCTAGTCGGTATAAAGTTGTCCCACTGCAATTCGGGGCCACAACAAACAAATGCACCGAAGTCTGCATGATCATTCGTTGCAGTTGTCGCAATCCGACTCTGAGCACGTCCTTGCTGCCATGCCCCTGGCCTTTGGACACGACCAAGCTTCGACCTGTGAGGGGCTCAGCGGTATGGAACCCCTCCTCAACCTGCATGGGCAGTGGCAAAGCCTGACCTGCCTCAGGGGAGCCGCGGTTCGAACATCAGGCCGAAAGCCTGTTTGTTCTGAAAATCCTGCAGGTCTTGCCGCAAATCGTGGCGCTGTCCTGACGACAACCCTCGCAACCGATGACCTGAGTGCTCACCGAGCCTGCACCAGACGACTGGGAACGATGGTGATCTCGGCCATGTGCCACACGCCGCTGGCACTGGAGGTAGCCCCGGGGCCACGCCTGAGTGTGTTGTTCAAGACCGGCCCCAGCCGCTATCGGATCCACCACCGGGGCGGTGACCTCGAGATGGGTGATGGCGACGCGCTGTTTTTTGATGCCGGAGCCCCCTACCGACTTGAGACTGGCTACGGCAACGCCGTGCTGATCAGCCTTGAGGCCAACGATCTCTCCCTCACAGCTGCTGGCATGGCCAGCCAACCCCAGCCTCACGAACGCTGGAACGGGGTACTTAGCCGTCCCCAGGTCGTCTCGGGCCAACACAATCCTCAGATGGCTGCCCTGCTGGCCTCGCTGAGCAGGGTGCTCAACCTGCTCAAAGCCGACGACAACGGGACGACGGCGCATCTCCGCCTGCTGCAGGTCGACACCATGATTCGCCGTTTGATCGTGCTGGCGCTGCTACCGGAGATTGGCGAACCCGGGGGGGGGCCTTGGCACCACCAACCCCAGCTGCATCAGCAGGTCGCCCTCGACGACCTCCTGGGCTGGATGAAGGCGAATCTCGCCGCACCGATCAACCTGGCCGACCTCGAACAACAGGCCTGCTATTCGCGCCGAAGCCTGCAATACCTGTTTAGTCGCCAGTTTGGGATGGGCCCCATGCAATGGCTGCGGCGGCTGCGACTCGAAAGTGCCCGGGAGCGCCTGCAGTGCCCAAGCCCTGACGACACGGTTCAGGGCATTGCCCTGGCTTGCGGCTACACCAACCCTTCGGCCTTTAGCCGCGACTTCAGCAGCCTCTACGGCGCCAGGGCCTCAGCCCTGTTGCGCGCTGCCCGCCTGCGTCAACGCTGACCTGTCAACGCTGAGCCCGTCAAAGCTGACCTGTCAACGCTGACCCAGCAGCTCCTCCCAACTGGGCTGGGCATGGGGTCGGCCAGCTTGAGGTCTGGCGGCAAGCGAACAACTCAAACCTGCGGGACGTTGGCCTACAGCTTGGAACTGGGCCCCATAGGAGGGGCCTAAACGTGATGGAGTCATGGGTCGAATGGATCGGGAAAGAGATATGAATCACGCACCGGGCGGCTCAACCCCTTTGGGTTATGCCGTAAAGCCACGATTGCGTGGCATGTCCTGATGGACCTTCCCGGGAAGCAAGGGGAAGGTTCGGTGCTGGTTCCAGCGATGGCGAAGGATGGATCTGACCAGCGCTTGATCAAGCCTGCTGGGGATTCACCGAAATCGTCGGCTCCTGCCGGAAATTTCACGTTACCACAAGCATGGACTTCTGCTCACATCAGCCTTGGAAGGTCCAGCGCTGCGATGGGGGCAGGGGGACTTGAACCCCCACAGCCTTACGGCCTGCGGATTTTAAGTCCGCTGCGGCTACCAATTACGCCATGCCCCCGGCAGGGCCATCCTAGATTCAGAAGGTCAACAGCCAGCTCTCCGTGGCCCTGCCTGGGATCCTCAGCAACGTTTGCGGCTCTTTCAGTGCCTGCTTCGGCACCCTCTCGTGGAGCAGCCTGCCCGTGAGTGTCGACACCCTTTGGTTGATCGGTCTCTACGCCGCGCTGGGTGGGGCTTACTTGGTGGCCGTGCCCCTGGCCCTTTATTGGTGGATGGTGAAGCGCTGGACCACCATGGGCAAGTTGGAGCGTTTTGGCGTCTACGGCCTGGTGTTCCTGTTCTTTCCAGGTTTGATCCTCTTCTCTCCCTTCATCAACCTGCGCATGGCCGGTCAGGGGCAGGTTTAACCCTGATGACCAAAGGACAGTCCTTACTGCTCGGTCTGGGTGTGCTCGCCCTGGGGGGAGTTGGCTATGGGATCTTTCGGGTAGGTGGAGCCGAGGGTTTTTCGGCCGGGATCGCGACTTCAGCACTCTTGATGGTGCTGGTGGTCGGCTGGACGGCCACCTACTTGTTTCGGGCTCTCACCGGCGGCATGACCTATATGCAGCAACGCCGTACCTACCGCGAGGCCTACGACGCTTTCACCACCGAAGAGCTGGAGCGCAAGTTTGAAGCGCTCAGCCCCGCCGAGCAGGAACGCCTGCTGCGTGAAACCGGCCAGTTCGATCCAGACGACAGCAATCCGACCCCATAGGCTCAGACCCAGCCGCTCCGCTCCTGTGATCGCTACCACAACCGGCACTGCCACGGCGATTCAGAGCCGTTTTGAAGCCTTGAGGCAGCAGCAGCGCTGCGCCCTGATGCCCTTTTTAATGGCCGGCGATCCAGACCTGGCGGCCACCCGCGATGCCCTGCTGGCCCTGCAGGCCAACGGCGCCGACCTGATCGAGCTGGGCATTCCCTATAGCGATCCCCTCGCCGATGGTCCGGTGATCCAGGCGGCAGCCAGCCGCGCCCTGGCAGCCGGCACCACCCCCGGCCAAGTGTTGGAGATGCTCACCAGCCTGAAAGAAGAGCTGGCCATTCCGCTGGTGCTGTTCACCTACACCAACCCACTGCTCAACCGAGGCATGGAGCCCTTCTGCGCCGCGGCTGCAGCAGCAGGGGCTGCGGGCCTGGTGGTGCCGGATCTGCCACTGGAAGAGGCGGAGAAACTCTCGACCATCGCCAGCAGCCACGGCCTTGATCTGGTGCTGTTGGTGGCCCCCACCACGCCGCCCGAACGCATGGTCCGCATCCACGCCACCAGCCGCGGCTTCACCTACCTCGTGAGCGTGACCGGGGTCACCGGAGTGCGCACGGCGCTGGGATCACGGGTGGAGCCTCTGGTGCAGCAGCTCAAGGCCGCTGGCCCCACGCCGGTGGCCGTGGGCTTTGGCATCTCTGGCCCAGAGCAGGCCCGCCAAGTGCGCCAGTGGGGCGCCGATGGGGCCATTGTGGGGAGTGCCCTGGTGCGGGCCATGGCCGAAGCCCAAGATTCCGGTGAATCGGTGGCCGAAGCAGCTGGACGCTTCTGCGCCCAGCTGCGGGCCGGCCTCGACGCCTAAACGCCCCGCTGCTGAATTGCCCCGTTGTCAAACAAGCAGGCATGCGTCATCAGACCTAAGACGACTGGATTGAAGCTAACTGGATTGAAGACAACATTCTGAGCCAACAATGCTGTTTTCTGTCGCCTGCGAACGCAACAAACGACCAATTTTGTCGGTGCTTGAGACCTGGCTCCCTGCCGAGGCCGCGGTCTTGGAGATCGGCTCGGGCAGCGGCCAGCATGCCGCCTTCTTGTGCCAACAGATTCAGGGCCTGCACTGGCAACCCAGTGAGCAGGCTTGGGCATACAACGAGCTCGCGGCCCAACTCGCTGCCATGGACCGCGGCAGCCTGGCCCAGGGATCGGAATTGGCCGCCCCGTT
>CAMDVN010000022.1 GCA_945877595.1 Cyanobium sp. NIES-981
CATGGCCGCCGCGATCGAAACGGCCTGGGAGCTGGGTTGAACTGGATCAACCGAATCAGACTTGGAGAAATGAGCTCGCTGGGCTGAGGAGCCCTGGCCAGGCTCAGGCGGGCTTGACCCGCATCAGCACCTGGCCAAATTCAACAGGCGTGCCGTTGTCGACAAGGATCTCGACCACCTCTCCGCTGACGTCGGTCTCGAGCTCGTTCATGAGCTTCATGGCCTCGAGAATGCAGACGGGTTGCCCGGCGGTGATGCGGGTTCCCAGTTCAACAAACGGGGGATCCCCAGGAGCTGGCGCCCGGTAGAAGGTGCCGACCATGGGTGCCGTGATCTCGAGCAAATCGCTACGCACCGCGGCAGCAGCGGGTGGTGGAGCCGATGGGGCCGCCGGTGCTGGTGCCATCGCGGCAGCTGGCAAGGCCATGGCTGCGGGGGCGTGGTGCACCAACACAGGGGCCGCGCCGGGCAGGTTGCGACGAACCTCGAGGCGAAAGTCGTCGCCCTCGAGCTTGAGCTCCTGAATGTCGCTGTCGCCCAGGAGGGCGAGGAGCTTGTGGAGTTGATCGTGGTCGAGCTGCATGGCGTTCAGTTCTCCCGACCGAGATAGCTGTCGGTGCGTGTGTCGATCTTGATCTTCTCGCCGATCGAAAGGAACAGGGGCACCATGATCTGGGCCCCTGTTTCGACGATGGCGGGCTTGGTCCCGCCGGTGGCGGTATCGCCCTTGACGCCCGGATCGGTCTGGGTGATTTCCAACACCACCGAGTTGGGCAACTCCACCTCAAGGGGTTTGCCATTCCAGGCGACCACGTTGACCTCCATGCCCTCCTTCAGATACTTGCGGCTGTCGCCGATCTGCTTGGCCGTGAGGCGCGTTTCCTCGTAGCTGGCCATGTCCATGAACACGTAGTCATCACCCTCCATGTAGGTGTGCTGCAGGGTGCTCTTCTCCAGAATGGCCTGGGGCAGCATCTCGCCCGCCCGGAAGGTCTTCTCCACGACGTTGCCGCTCTGGACTCCCTTCAGCTTGGTGCGCACGAAGGCCGATCCCTTGCCGGGCTTCACATGCAAAAACTCAACGACCCGCCAGACCTGGCCATCCAGTTCAATCGAGGTACCGGTACGAAAGTCGTTGCTGGAGATCATTCCGGCGTTTCAGATCGGGGGGATTGTAAGGCTGGCTACCGGAACAGGGCCGCCCGTCGCCAGGCAGGGCCGATTCGGCTGTGCCAAAGTCCGCTTAAAGACTCGGAAATTGCCATGACACGGGGTCCAATCTGGTGGTCTGGCGCACCGGCCCTGTGGATGGGGCCCACCCTTGGGCTGACGCTCAGCCTTCTGCTGTGGCTCGGGATACCAATGGCTCCGGCCTGGGCGGCCCTGCCCCAGGGCAACGCCGTCACCGACCCCGCCGCCCTGCTGCGCAACGCGCTGCCGATCGATGCTCCCGACCTGCAGGAGCTGCAGCATCGGTTGGAGGCCACCAGCGACGACCTCCGGGCCAAGCGCTGGACCGCGTTGAGCAATGCGGTGCGGCGCACCCAGTCGATGCTCAACACCCGCCGCGTGGCGATCCTGAAACCTTTTAACGCGACCACGCGCAGCCAAGCCGAAGCTTTGCTGGCCACATTGGACGACCAACTGCAGACTCTGGCCATCGCCGCCGCTGATCAGCAGCGAGATGCCTTTCTCGAGACACGCCGCGAAGCCCTAGCCGGCATCGGCGAAGCTGAGTCCCTGCTGGTGGGGCCCTTCCCCTACGAGATTCCCGCTGAATTTGCAGACCTGCCGCGGCTGCTCGGGCGTGCCACGGTGGGCTTAACCACCACCAAAGGTGATCTCACCGTGGTGGTCGACGGCTACAACGCCCCCCTCACCGCCGGCGCCTTTGTGGATCTGGTCCAGCGGGGCTTTTACAACAATCTGCCGTTCATCCGGGCCGAAGACTTCTACGTGTTGCAGACCGGCGATCCGAAGGGACCCGAGGAGGGCTTCATCGATCCCACGACCAAAACCGAGCGGCATGTGCCCTTGGAAATCAAGGTTCCAGGCCAGTCGACCCCCTTCTACAACCAGACCTTCGAAGACCTGGGCATGTTCAAAGCAGCTCCGGAACTGCCCTTCTCCACGAAGGGAACCCTGGGCTGGGCGCACTCCGACGAGATCCTCGATGACGGCTCCTCCCAGTTCTTCCTCTTCCTGTTTGAGCCGGAACTCACCCCCGCCGGGCTCAACTTGATCGATGGACGGTATGCAGCCTTCGGCTATGTCGTCGACGGCTTCGATGTGCTTGAAGAGCTCACCGCTGACGATGGCATTGTCAGCGCCAACGTGATCGAAGGATCCGAAAACCTCAAGCCCAACGCATAAAAAGCCCCACGCTGATGGCGTGGGGCCAATGGGATCAAACGCTCAAACGGGGGGTTGTGGCAACCCCCTTCGGCGATTACTTCCAGTTACGGGCCACCACTTCGGCCAGGTCAACAACGCGCTGGCTATAGCCCCACTCGTTGTCATACCAGCAGATCACCTTGAGCATGTTGCCGCCCATCACCAGGGTGAGATCCGAATCGACAATGGCCGATTCGTCGGTCCCGGCATGGTCGCTAGAGACCAGGGGCAGATCGCAGTACTTGATGATGCCCTTCATCGAGGTTTCAGAGGCGGCCTTGAGCACCGCGTTGACCTCCTCTTTGCTGGTATCGCGGGCCATCTCCAGCACCATGTCGACCACCGACACATTGGGGGTGGGCACCCGCAGGGCAATGCCGCTGAGCTTGCCCTTCATGGGGGGGTAGACCAGGGCCACGGCCTTGGCAGCACCGGTGCTGGTGGGCACGATGTTGACCGCGGCGGCGCGGGCACGACGCAGGTCACGGTGGGCGGCATCAAGGATGCGCTGGTCACCCGTGTAGCTGTGGGTGGTGGTCATCGTGCCCTTGACGATCCCGAAGGCCTGATCAAGGACCTTGACCACGGGAGCCATGCAATTGGTGGTGCAGCTGGCGTTGCTGAGGATGTCCCAATCGTCATGGCGGTATTCATCGGCATTGACGCCGACCACAAAGGTGCCCACCTTGGCTCCCTTGCCAGGGGCGGTGAGGATCACTTTCTTGGCCCCGGCCTCGAAGTGCTTGCTGGCGCCCACATCGTCGTTGAACACGCCGGTGGATTCGATCACCAGGTCCACGCCCCACTCCTTCCAGGGGAGGTTGGCCGGGTTGCGGTCATAAAAGACCTTGATCTCCTTGCCGTTAACGCTGATCGAGTTGTCGGTGTAGGTGACGTCGACCCCGCGCAGGGGGCCAAGCATGGAGTCGTACTGGAGCAGGTGGGCGTTGGTCGACGTGTCGCCCGAGCCATTGAGACCCACGATCTCGATGTCGGTGTTGGCACCCCGGCTCAGCCAGCAGCGCATGAAGTTGCGACCAATCCGGCCGAATCCGTTAATCGCTACGCGCAGGGTCATGGCAGAAAGCGGCGGATCCCGCTAGCAAGGGTGGTTTCGGCGGCCGATCATACAGAATTAATTCAGGCTTCTCCTTACAGGCCGCGGAGACGTTTAAAAACGCCTGTCCCAGGCGACGCAACTCGTAAAACACAGGGGCGCAATCCGGTCGTAATTTCTCCCCAGGTTGATCCGCCATGGCGGCACCTCCTCCCCTCCTCCGGACATGCCCTTGGCCTTGTTGCTTGATCGCCGCCAACCTCTCCACTTCATCGGGGTCGGTGGCATCGGCATGTCGGCCCTGGCTGGGATCCTGGCGGAACGGGGCTACAACATCACGGGCTCTGACCCCAAAGACCACGCCGTACTTGATCAGCTGCGCCGTCTTGGCGTGCGGGTGTTCCGTGAACAGAGCGCCGCCACAATCGATGCGATCCGCAGCGGCATCTCCACAGCACCCCATGTGGTGATCAGCTCGGCCGTGCCCGAAACCAACCTGGAGTTGATGGCCGCCCGACGCGCCGGACTGGCCATTTGCCATCGCTCTGACGTGCTGGCGGCACTGATCAATGCCCAACCATCGATCGCCGTGGCGGGCAGCCACGGCAAAACCACCACCAGCTCCCTGATCGCGAGCTTGCTGGTCGCCACCCACCACGACCCCACCGCGGTGATCGGCGGCATTGTGCCGGCCTTCGGCAGCAATGGACGCCACGGCAAGGGCCGGCTGCTGGTGGCCGAGGCCGATGAGTCAGATGGCTCCCTGGTCAAATTCCACGCCGCCTTGGGCGTCATCACCAACGTGGAGCTCGACCACACCGACCACTACCCCGATCTCGAAGCCCTGATCACCACATTGCAACGCTTCGCTGGCCGCTGCAGCCAAGTGCTGGCCAACCACGATTGCCCAGTGCTGCGTGAGCGGTTCAACGCCCAGCATTGGTGGTCGATCACCCAAAGCGAAGGGCTGTCGTTTGCCGCCATCGCCAGCGAAGTCCGCGGCGATGGCAGCACGGCTGCGTTCTTTGAAGACGGCACCCAGGTGGGCACGATCGAGGTACCCCTACCCGGCCTGCACAACCTCAGCAACCTGACCGCAGCCATGGCCGCCTGCCGTCTGGAGGGGGTGTCCTTTGCTGAGCTGCGCCTGGCTGTCGGCCAGCTGAGGCCCCCGGGTCGCCGCTTTGATTACCGGGGCAGCTGGCACAAGCGTCTGGTTGTCGATGACTACGCCCACCACCCGAGCGAGGTGGCGGCCACCATGGCCATGGCTCGGTTGATGGTGACCAGTGGCACCAGTCCCCTACCGACCCCACCCCAGCGGCTGCTGGCGGTGTTTCAGCCCCATCGCTACAGCCGCACGGCCCAGTTTCTGGAGGGTTTCGCCGCTGCCCTCGACCGAGCCGATGCCGTGGTGTTGGCGCCGCTTTACAGCGCCGGAGAAACGCCGATTGCGGGGATCAACAGCGAAGCCCTCGCCGAAGCGATCCGGGCCCGTAACCCCGACCTCACCGTGAGCGTGGCCAACAGCCCCGACCAGCTCACCGCCCTGGTGGCGGGCGAAAGCCAACCGGGTGACCTGGTGCTGGCCATGGGCGCCGGCGACATCAACGCCCTCTGGGAGAGGCTCAACCGGCTCGAAGTCTTGGACACCACCCTGCCCCTGCTAGCGGCCTGAGGCCATGCCACAGGCGGCCCCAGGAAGGCTTCAACACCTGCTGCAAAGCCAGGTCCCCCTTCGCGACTTCACCACCTGGAGGGTGGGAGGACCTGCTGAATGGTTTGCTGAACCGGCTGATCTGGCCGAGCTCCAGGCTCTCTGCGCCTGGGCCCGGGCCGAGGGGCTGGTTCAGCGCAGCCTGGGGGCCGGCTCCAATCTGCTGATCGCCGATCAGGGCTTACCTGGCCTCACCCTGTGCCTACGGCGCCTGCAGGGAAGCCAACTGGATGGCTCCTCAGGGCTGGTTCAGGCCCAGGCCGGTGAGCCATTGCCCAGCCTGGCCCGCAAAGCTGCCCGAGGGGGGCTGGGGGGGCTCGAATGGGCCGTGGGCATCCCAGGCACCGTTGGCGGCGCCGTGGTGATGAACGCGGGCGCCCAGGGGGGCTGTATCGCCGATTGCCTCGAAACCGTGCAGCTGCTCGATCCGCAGCAGCCCTACCAGCTGCTCGAGCTTGACGCCCGCGAACTCGCCTTTGCCTACCGCCACAGCCGCCTGCAGGTGGAGGACTGGATCGTGGTGGCGGCGCGCTTCAGGCTGCAGAGCGGCCTGGACCCGGCTGCGGTTTCGGCCCGCACCAGCGCCAATCTGCACGGACGCACCAGCACGCAGCCCTACCAGCAACCCAGTTGTGGCAGTGTGTTTCGCAATCCCGAACCCCACAAGGCAGGCCAGCTGATCGAGGCGCTGGGGCTTAAGGGCCGCCAGATCGGTGGGGCCCAGGTCTCACCCCTGCATGCCAATTTCATCGTGAATGTTGGCGATGCCACTGCCACCGACATCCTCAGCCTGATCGCCCTGGTGCAGGACCAGGTGCTGCACGGCCATGGCCTGGCCCTGCAGCCCGAAGTCAAGCGACTCGGGTTCTAGCCTGCAACCAGCAATCTCCACTCCATGGCCGGCTTCGGACTTCCCAACTTTGGCCAGCTCACCGAAGCCTTCAAGAAGGCCCAGCAGATTCAGCAGGACGCCCAGAAGCTGCAGGAAGAACTCGACGCCATGGAGCTCGAGGGCAGCAGCGACAACGGGCTGGCCAGTGTCTGGCTCACTGGCAACCAACAGCCCCTGCGGGTGCGCCTGAGCCCTGAACTCCTCGTCCAGGGGAGCGAGGCCGCCGAGGCCGCCGTGCTTGAGGCCCTCAGGGCCGCCTACGAGCGCTCCACCGGCACCATGAAGGAGCGCATGGAAGAGCTCACCGGCGGGCTCAACCTCAATCTTCCGGGTCTGGGTTAAGCGCATCGGCAGCCTGGTCGGTCTCACGGGCCTCGCTCTGGCGCAGGCGCTTGCGTGACGGTTGGCGCAGGCGCTCCTCCAGGCGTGGTTCGTGGCGATGACCGCGCTGCTTGAGACCAGCTGCACCGGAACCAGGCTGGCGTTCCCGCTCCCGCTCCACCTGGGCCAGCACCGCCGCCAAACAGCTCTGGTACAGGCTGTAGCGATCCCAGTCGACACCGGCAACACAGCCTGGGTCTCCCTGGTGCAAACAATTCTTGAAGCGGCATGCCCCGGCCTGTAGGCGTTGGCGCAGCTCTGGGAACAGGGCGGCGAGCGCGGCGGGATCCGCTGGCAGATCGGGACGGTTGAACCCCGGCGTATCGGCCAGCAGGGCGCCGTCAGCCAGGGGGAATAGCTCCACATGGCGGGTGGTGTGGCGGCCCCGCTGCAGCCGCCCTGACACCGCCCCAATCCGCAGGGCAAGGTCAGGGACCATCGCATTGATCAGGCTGCTCTTGCCCACGCCTGAGGGGCCACAGAGCACCGCCAAGCCAGGCCGGCTGAGGCGCGTCTGCAGCGCAGCCACGCCCTGACCGCTGAAACAGGAGAGGGCCATCGGCTCATACCCCCACCCCCTGGCCCGCTCCAGCCAGGCCTCGAGCTCGGCGGCGGGCAGCAGATCGGCCTTGGCAAAGACGAGCTCCACTGCTGCGCCGCAGGCCTCGGCGGTCACCAGAAACCGCGTGAGCTGCAAGGAATCGATCGGAGGCTCGGCCACGGCCACCACCACCACCACCCGGGTCACATTGGCTACAGGGGGGCGCTCCAACAGCACGCCCCGAGGTTCCACCGCCGCGACCACCCCGCGGGCCCCAGGCCAGTCGGGGGATTCAACCGTGACCCAGTCACCGGCGCAGATGGTCTGACCACTCTTGCCGAGCCGAGTGCGGCGGGTGCACAGCAGGCGCTCCTGCCCCTGCGGACCCAGCTTCTCGAGCGCCACCCAACAAAAATTGGCCAGCAGGGACACCACCTGGCCGCGGCGGCTTTCAGCCTCCATCAACAGCCATGTCATCAACCAGCACGTTGACGGCGGCGGGGTCTTCGGGATGGGGATGACTGTGGACGGTGTGACCCAGGGTGCGCAGCCCGTCGCTGACCATCTGCTCAGGATCGCCCCGATCCAAGCTCACCTGCAGCCGTTGACCCGGAGGGAGGGTCTCGAGCGCCAGCTTGGTCCGGATGTAGTTGAGGGGGCAGGGGGTACCGCGAAGGTCGAGCTCAACCACCCCCAAACAAGCCTCCAAACAAGCCGCTCTTGTGGTGGTGCTTGTGGCCCCTGCGGGTGTGATGCCCGGCCAGCTCCTCAAGCAGATTGCGCTCATCACCATTGAGTTTGGTGGGCAGCTGCACCTTCACCGTGAACAGGTGATTGCCCCGGGCTACCGGATTGCCCAGCTTGGGCACACCCTTGCCAGCCATCGTGAGCACAGCGCCGGGCTGGGTGCCCGGGGGAATCTCAAGCTGCTCCTGACCATCGACCGTTTCGACTTCGATGGTGTCGCCCAGGATCGCCTGCAGGTAGTTAAGGGTGACCTCGGAGTGGATCTGGAGCCCGTCACGGCGCAGGTGGGGATGGCTCTGGACGCTGAGAAAAACGTACAGATCCCCCGCAGGACCGCCACGCTGGCCAACGTTGCCCTCGTTGGCCACCCGCAGCCGGGTGCCTGAATCGACCCCCCCCGGGATGTTGATGCGCAGCTTCTTGCGGACCTGCTGCAGGCCTTGGCCTCCGCAGGCGGGGCAGGGATCCGCAATCACCTGACCCGAGCCCTCACAGCTGGGGCATGGCGCCACCTGGGTGAAGCTGCCAAAGGGGGTGCGGGTGGCCCGGCGCACCTGACCAGCGCCGCCGCAGGTGCCGCAAGTCACGGGCCCGCTACCGCTCTTGGCCCCCGAACCACTGCAGGTGCCACAGGTTTCGAGATGGCGGATCTGCACCTCCTTCTCGATCCCAAAGATCGCTTCGCTGAAGCTGATGTTCAGATCGAGGCGGAGATCATCGCCTTGCCGGGGGCCGCGACGCCGGGCGCCGCCGCCGCTGCCACCCGTGCCACCACCAAAGCCACTGAAAAAGGTTTCGAAGAGGTCGGCAAAACCACCCATGTCGCCCATGTCGGGCATGCCACCGCCTCCGCCCAGGCCGGCCTCGCCGAACTGGTCATACCGGGCCCGGGTCTGGGGGTCACCCAGCACCTCATAGGCACGGCCGATCTCCTTGAATTTATCTTCGGCACCAGGGTCCCTATTGACATCGGGGTGGTATTGCCGGGCCAAACGCCGGTAGGCCCGCTTGAGGGTGTCGGCATCGGCATCCCGGCCAACACCCAGTAGGTCGTAGTAGTCGGCCATCAGCCGCCCTGCTCCTCAGGCTGGGGCGCGCTTTGGCTGATGACCTCGGCGGCAGCTGCACCGCTCGGGCCCGGACCCATCGAGACCTTCACCAGGGCATGGCGCAACACCCGGCCGTTGAGGTGGTAGCCGCGCTGGAGCTCCTCCGTCACGACGTCTTCGGGATGGGCGTCACTGGGTTCGCGCATCACGGCCTCATGCAGGCTTGGATCAAACGGTTCCCCTTCAACCCGCATGGGGGAAACACCAAGCTGTTTGAACACATCAACCAGCTGCTTGTAGAGCCCTTGGTAACTGCGATGAAGGGTCTGAGCCTCCTCATCCTGGGGATTGAGCTGCTGACGGGCCCGGTCAAAGTTGTCGACCACCGGCAGGATTTCACCCAGAGTGGCGCAGGTGATCTGCAGGCGCTGATCCTCCTGATCGCGGCTCTGGCGCTTGCGGTAATTGTCGAAATCAGCCGCCAGGCGCATGTACTGGCCGTTGAGATTCTCGTGCTGGGCCCTGAGGGCCGCGAGCTCCTGCTCGAGCTGGGCCACCCGCTCCTGGGGGTTTTGGCTGGCCGCAGCCCCCTCAGGGACCGCTCCCACGGCAGTTTCGGGCGGGGCGGCCTCGAGCGGTGGCGCCGGCTGATCGACTCCGCTCTCAAGCCCCTCGAGCCCCTCAGGGGCTTGATCGGGGAGGTGGGGGGCTTCGCCCTGGAAGGTTTCACCGCTCATGCTGACGCCCGCGTCATTCAGATTTAGACATGTTGAAGCTCCGTGGTCGCCTCCCACAAGCGGCGGAAGCCCGCACCTCCTCCCTGCATGGGGCTGACCCATGACATTCCCATGATGGTCCCATGACATTGACGCCCCTTCGGCCGGTGCCCGATGCCACCACCGCCGAGCAGCAGCGGCTTGAGGTGGAGTTGTTGCTGGGGGAGCCGGTGCTCACGCCACCCGACCTGGCCAAGGCCGATGCCCAGCTGGCCCGCGGCGGCAACCTGCTCACGCTGGAGCGCTGGCTCAGCCTCGGCTGCATGCCGCTGAACCAGGCCAACGGCGAGCTCACCCTGGCCATTCCCACCTTCTGGGGGGCTCAGCAGCGCCAAGCTCTGCTCGCCGAACTGGGCCCCACCGGTCTGCGGGCTGAGTTACACCTGGCCCTAGGCCAGGACATCGTCGCGGCACTGGACAGCCTCGCGACGGCCCCAGACCCCGGGGAGGCCAACGGGCTTGACCAAGCACTTGACCAAGCACTTGGCCAAGTGGTCAATCGCCCCCCCGAGCCCCAGCCAGCGGCCCAGCAGGTGCGCTCGATCATTGACGACCTCGACATCCCGAGCGGCTCAAGCGGGCTGCAGGAGATCAATGAGATCGAAGATCTGGAGGCCTCCAGCCCCAACATGGCCAACGCCTCCCCGGTGGTGAGCCTGGTGGATCGCATCCTGGTTGAAGCCATCGAGTGCGGGGCCAGCGACATCCACGTGGAGCCGCAGGAACGCAGCCTCGAGGTGCGCTTTCGCCTCGACGGCGTGCTGCAGAAGCACTTCGAGGATCTGCCAAAAACCCTGATCCCAGCGGTGACCTCCCGTTTCAAGATCATGGCCGACCTCGACATCGCCGAACGTCGCCTCCCCCAGGACGGCCGAATCCGACGGCTCTACAAGGGGAAAAAGCGGGATTTCCGGGTCAGCACCCTGCCGAGCCGCCACGGCGAAAAAGTGGTGATGCGGCTGCTGGACAGTTCAGCCACCCAGCTGGGGCTCGACACCCTGATCACCAACCCGGCCAGCCGAGCCCTGGTGCGCGACATCGGCTCCAAGCCCTTCGGGATGATCCTGGTGACCGGGCCCACGGGATCGGGCAAGTCGACCACCCTCTACTCCCTGCTCGCCGAGCGCAACCACCCAGGCATCAACATTTCAACGGTCGAAGATCCGATCGAATACACCCTGCCGGGGATCACCCAGACCCAGGTGAACCGCGACAAGGGCCTGGATTTCAGCCTCGCCCTACGGGCTTTCATGCGCCAAGACCCCGATGTGCTGCTGGTGGGCGAAACCCGCGACCTCGAAACCGCCAAAACCGCAATCGAAGCCGCCCTCACCGGCCACCTGGTGCTCACCAGCCTCCACTGCAACGACGCCCCGAGTGCCATTGCCCGGCTCGATGAAATGGGTGTGGAACCCTTCATGGTGAGCGCCTCCCTCCTTGGGATCGTGTCGCAACGTCTGCTGCGCCGGGTCTGCACCACCTGCCGCCAGAGCTACCGGCCCACACCCCAGGAGCTGAGCCGCTTCGGCCTGCTCGCCAGCGTCGAGACCAATGTGACCTTCTTCAAGGCCCGAATGGTGCCAGCAAACGCGGGGGGCGAGGTCTGCCCCACCTGCCAGGGCGCCGGGTACAAGGGGCGCGTTGGCGTCTACGAAGTGCTGCGCATGAACGAGACCCTGGCCGCGGCCACGGCCAAGCGCGCCAGCACCGACCAGCTCAGGCGCCTGGCCCTCGAGAGCGGCATGAAATCACTGCTCGGCTACGGGCTTGATCTGGTGCGCGAAGGGCTCACCTCCCTCGATGAAGTGGAGCGCATGCTGCTCACCGATTCGGGGCTGGAAACAGAGCAGCGGGCCCGGGCCCTCAACAGCCTCAGCTGCAAGGGCTGCAGTGCCGGCTTACGGGATGAGTGGCTGGAATGCCCCTACTGTCTGACCAGTCGGTAGGGACCCGATGGCCATCGCCATTGAAGACCTGATGCAGCAGCTCGTTCAAGATGGAGGCAGCGATCTTCACTTGAGCGCCGGCCTACCCCCCTACGGGCGCTTCAACGGACAACTGCGCCCGATCCGCGACGAACAGCTCGACGAGGAGAGCTGCAACCGGATCATTTTTTCAATGCTCAACAATGCCCAGCGCAAGCAGCTGGAACAAACCTGGGAACTCGACTGCTCCTACGGATTGCGGGGTGTGGCGCGCTTCCGAGTCAATGTGTATCGCCAGCGTGGCAGCTATGCGGCCTGTCTCCGGGCCCTCGGCAACAGCATTCCATCGCTGAACAGCCTGGGACTGCCGCCAGTAGTGGAGAAAATGAGCCGCATGCCCAAGGGTCTGGTTCTGGTGACCGGCCCCACCGGTTCGGGGAAAACCACCACCCTGGCGGCAATCCTGGATCACATCAACCAAACCAGAGCCGAGCATATTCTCACGATCGAAGATCCGATCGAATTCATCTACACCAGCAGCCGCAGCATCTTTCACCAACGCGAAGTCAACGAAGACACCCGCAGCTTCGCCAATGCCCTTCGCGCCGCACTTCGTGAAGACCCCGATGTGATTCTGGTGGGTGAAATGCGTGACCTTGAAACCATTCAGCTTGCGATCAGTGCCGCCGAGACCGGGCACCTGGTGTTCGGCACCTTGCACACCAGCTCAGCCGCCCAAACGGTCGATCGCATGGTCGATGTGTTCCCCCCCGGCCAGCAAACGCAGATTCGGGTTCAACTCAGCAACAGCCTGGTGGCGGTGTTTGCCCAAACCCTCTGCAAACGGCAACATCCCAAGCCGGGCGAATTCGGCCGGGTGATGGCCCAAGAAATCATGATCAACACTCCCGCCATCGCCAATCTGATTCGCGAAGGCAAAACAGCCCAGCTCTACTCACAAATTCAAACCGGCGGCCAGATGGCCATGCAAACCCTTGACAAGGCCCTGGCCGATCTGGTGCTGAGCAAGGAGGTCAGCCTGGAGGAAGCCATCAGCAAGACGTCACGGCCCGAAGAGCTCAGGCGCCTGGTCACGCACTTCGAATAAGCCAGCGTGCCGGCCTTCATCGCCACCTACACCAACAGCCGCGGCAGATCAGTGAGCCTGACCCTTGAGGCGGCCGATGCGACCTCCGCCCGGCGGGATCTGCGCCGGCGCGGCATCCAGGTCAACAGCGTCGAGAGGCAGACCCAGGCCGCGGTGAGCAGCAAGCGCGCCGCAGCCACCACCAAGGCCAACACCTCCCTCCTGAAACAGCTGAACAGCCTGCTGGAGGCCAAGCCCGGTATCCGCGAAAAGGCCGTGTTTGCCAGCAAACTCGCCGCCCTCGTGGATGCCGGCGTGCCCATCGTGCGGGGCATCGAACTGATGGCCCAGCAACAGAAAATTCCGCTGTTCAAACGAGCCCTGGAGGCGATCACCCTGGATGTGAACCAGGGCATCGCCCTTGGCCCGGCGATGCGGCGCTGGCCCCAAGTCTTCGACAAGCTCAGCATCGCCATGGTGGATGCCGGCGAGGCGGGCGGCGTGCTCGATGAATCGCTGCGCAGGTTGGCCAAGCTGCTCGAGGACAACGCCAAACTGCAAAACCAAATCAAAGGAGCCCTCGGCTATCCGGTGGCCGTACTAACCATCGCCATCCTGGTCTTTCTGGGCATGACGATCTTCATCATTCCCACCTTTGCGGGGATCTTCGATGACCTCGGGGCCGAACTGCCCCTGTTCACCCAATTGATGATCGACCTGAGCTCCCTATTGCGGTCGCCATTTTCGCTGGTTTTGGTGGCCGGCCTGGCCAGCGTGGTGATGCTATTTGGCCGCTTTTACGCCACCCACCTCGGCCGCCGCAGGGTCGACGCCCTCGTGCTCAAAATTCCCCTGTTTGGTGATCTGATTCAGAAGACCGCCACCGCGCAGTTTTGCCGCACCTTCAGCTCCCTGACCCGCGCCGGGGTGCCGATCCTCATGGCCCTGGAGATCGTCAAAGACATCACCAGCAACAGCATTGTCTCCGATGCCATTAATCAGAGCCGTGACGATGTCACCCAAGGGATTCCACTCAGCATCGCCCTCGCGAGCAAAAAGGTGTTTCCCGAGATGGCCATCGGAATGCTGGCAATCGGCGAAGAGACTGGCGAACTTGACACGATGCTATCGAAAGTGGCCGATTTCTACGAAGACGAGGTCGGGGCCACGGTGAAAGCCATCACGTCAATGCTGGAGCCGGCCATGATCGTGATCGTGGGCGGCATTGTGGGCTCAATTCTGCTGGCGATGTACCTGCCGATGTTCTCGATCTTTGATCAGATCAAGTAATTCTGGCCAAGGCCTGACCAGCCAGCCAGCCTGAAGTCCAGCAGTGCTGGAAATTAAAGCCGCCGGTCACCCCGTCGACGTCCAGCAGTTCTCCCACCACCTGCAGCCCTGGGCAGATGCGGCTCTCCATGCTGGCCAAATTGATGTCACCGAGATCCACACCACCGGCCGTCACAAACTCCTCCCCAAACGGACCCCGACCTCCGACCGAGTACGTGCTGTTGGTGAGGGCCTGCACCAGGCCCCGCAGCTGGGTGCGGCTCAGATCGGCCCAGCGACCCTGGGGGTCGATGCCCTGCACCGCCAGCAGATGCAGCCAGAGCCGACGGCTCAGCTCGGGCCAGGGCCGCCAGGTGCCCCTTTGGCGCCGAGCCTGCTCAAGGCGCATCGAACCGAGCAGGTCCTCAACCTCGGCGGGCCGACGCCCCGCGGCCCAGTTGACCCGCAGCAGGCCCCGGTAGCCCGCGGCCTTGAGGTCACGGGCCGCAAAGGCACTGAGCCGCAGCACCGCAGGGCCACTGAGGCCCCAGTGGGTGATCAGCACGGTGCCGCTCTGGCGATGACGAACCGAGTCCACACCCGTGGGCAGGCCATCGATCTGAAGCTCCAGGTCAACCGGATCCATCACCACGCCGGCCAGCTCAGGCAGCGGATTGGCCGCCAGGGCCAAGGTAAACAGCGACGGCACCGGTGGCACCACCACATGGCCCAAGGAGGCCGCCAGCTGCCGGCCACTGGGATGGCCACCGGTGGCCAGCACCAGACGGCGGCAACGGAGCTGCCGCCGGCCGGGGGGTTGGGGGGCACTGAGCCGCAGCCCACAGACGAACTGCCCATCAGAACCCCGGCTCACCTGCTGCAGGGCCACACCGGTGTGCAACGTGACGCCGGCCGCCTGGGCCGCGTTGCGCAACAGTGCGGCCACGGATTCGGAGCGGTTGGTGCGGGGAAAGAGGCGACCATCGGCCTCGGCGACCAGCTCGAGGCCATGGGCCTCAAACCAGGCCACGGCATCGCCGGGTGCAAAGCGGGAAAACGGTCCACGCAGGGCCTTGAGACCGCGGGGGTAATGGCCCACCAGCTCCCGCGGATCCCAGCAAGCATGGGTCACATTGCAACGCCCGCCGCCACTGATCAACACCTTGTTAAGGGGCTCGGGCGTGGCCTCGAGCAGGTGCACATTGGCGACACCGGCCTCGGCCGCCACAATGGCGGCCATGAACCCGGCGGCGCCGCCCCCGGCCACCAGCACGGAAGCCTGATTAGGGAGCATGGCTGGGCAGCATGGGTGCATGGAGAAGGCTTACCGCTTCAGTGTGGCCCCGATGCTCGACTACACGGATCGGCACTTCCGAGTGCTGATGCGTCAGATCAGCCGGTGCAGCCTGCTTTACACCGAGATGGTGGTGGCCCAGGCCCTGCACCACACCCTGCGGGAGGTCGATGGACCGCAGCGCGCAGCCCGGCTGGAGCGCCTGATCGGCTTTGACCCGATCGAGCAACCCCTGGCGCTGCAGCTTGGCGGCGACGATCCAGCCCTGCTGGCCGAAGCCGCAGCCCTGGCCGCCCAATGGGGCTACAGCGAAGTCAACCTCAATGTGGGCTGCCCGAGCCAAAAGGTGCAGCAAGGCCGCTTTGGCGCCTGCCTGATGGCCGATCCCGATCGGGTGGCCCGCTGCGTGACCGCCATGGCCACGGCCAGCGGCCTTCCGGTCACCGTGAAGCACCGCATCGGCATCGATGACCGTGACAGTTATCCCGAACTGCTCAACTTTGTCGACACCGTGGCCGCGGCCGGCGCGCACCGCTTTGCCGTGCATGCCCGCAAGGCCTGGCTCAACGGGCTCGATCCCAAGCAGAACCGCACGATTCCGCCGCTGCGCTACGACCTGGTGCATCGCCTCAAAACCGAACGTCCAGGGCTCACCATCGAGCTCAATGGCGGGATCGACTCGCCTGCCGAATGTGTAGAACAGCTGCAGCGGGTTGATGGGGTGATGGTGGGTCGAGCGGTGTACGCCCACCCGCTGCGCTGGGCAGCGGTGGATCAAACCATCCATGGCCGCCAAACCCACAGCCGCGCGATCGCCTCCCAGGTGGTGCGGGGATTGGTCCCCTACGCGGAGCGCTGGTGCGGAGCGGGCGGGCGGCTCTGGCCGATTGCCCGGCACCTGGTGCATCTGGTGGAGGGGGTGAGTGGCGCTCGCCAGTGGCGCCACCAGCTCAGCCTGGCCGCAGCCCAGCAACAGGCCGGTGCCGCCGTGCTGGAGCAGGCGGCCGATCAACTGGCCCAGCGGGGTCTATGAACCCTCAGCCCTCAGCTCCGGGGTAGTCGTCACTGCCACTGCTGCGCCGCCGGCGGGTGCGGCCAGCATCAAAGCTGTTGTCGCCGTAACCGCCACCGCCACCACCACCACTGCCACTGCCACCACCACCGCCATAACTACGGTCTTCCCAACCCCGGGCCCCGGAGCTGCGTTCGCCGCCACCGGCGGCCGCGCCGCCGCCGCCATAGCCGCCACCTGGGGCCGCGCCGCCGTAACCACCGCCATCACCGCCGGAACGGCTGTAACCGCCACCATTGGCGCCGCGGCCACCGCCACCACCTCCACCGCCGTAGCCACCACCGCCACCGCCACCGCCGCCGTACGCACCACCACCGCCAGGGCGCGGACCGCCGGCTCCACGGGGCTCGGCCTTGTTGATGCGGAGGGGACGACCCATGAGCTCAACACCTTGAAGGGCGTCGATCGCACGGGTTTCCGCTTCGTCATCGACCATTTCGACGAAGGCAAAGCCGCGCTTGCGCCCGGTATCTCGCTCCAAGGGGAGCGAACAATTCACCACTTCGCCGTGAGCTGCAAACAGCTCAGCGACATCTTCCTGCTCTGCACGGAAGGGCAGATTGCCAACAAAAATACTCACGAACCGATTCTCGAGAGGGGCCTGGCTCCAGGGCCTGGCCGATTCAGGTCACAGGGACCAATTGACTCGGAAAGCCTAGGGCGCCTGAGGGCCACTGCCTAGCCGAGCACGGATCTGCCGCAACTGACTGCGCACCTGCTCGAAACCAGTCCCCCCCTCACTGCTGCGGGCCGCCACCACCTGGCGGGGGGCGATCGCCGCATAAAGATCCGAACCGAAGGCCGGATGCAGAGCCTGCCAACGCTCAAGGGGAAGATCTCGCAGCAACTTCCCCTCGACCAAACAGGCCTTCACCAGGCCCCCCACCAACTGGTACGCCTCCCGAAAAGGCACGCCCCGGGCCACGAGGTAATCGGCCACATCGGTGGCATTGGAAAAATCGGTGGTAACGGCCTGCTCCAACCGTTCGACACGAAAATCGAGCCCTTCCTCAAACAAAATAGCCATCGCCTCAAGGCAGTCGCGCACGGTGCGCACCCCATCAAAGAGAGCTTCTTTATCTTCCTGAAAGTCCTTGTTGTAGGCCAGCGGCAGGCCCTTGATCAGGGTGAGCAGGCCCATCAAGTGGCCAAACACCCGGCCGCTCTTGCCGCGCACCAATTCGGGTACATCGGGGTTTTTTTTCTGGGGCATCAGGCTGCTGCCGGTGGCACAGCGGTCGGTGAGACCCACGAAGCCGAATTCCTGGGATGCCCAGAGAATCACCTCTTCGCTGAGGCGGCTGAGGTGGGCCATCACCAGGGAGGCCGCCGCCATGAATTCAACGGCAAAATCCCGGTCACTGACTGCGTCAAGGCTGTTGGCATAGATGGCCTCAAAGCCCAGTTCCTCGGCCGTTTGGCGGCGATCGATCGGCACCGGCGTGCCAGCCAGGGCCGCAGCCCCAAGTGGGCAGATGTTGACCCGCTTGCGGACATCCACAAGCCGAGCGCGATCGCGCTCGGCCATTTCGACATAGGCCAGCAGGTGGTGGGCCAGGCTCAGGGGCTGGGCCCGCTGCAGGTGGGTGTAACCAGGAATCAGGGTGTCGACATGGCGCTCGGCCAAATCGAGCAAGGCCCGCTCATAGCGCTGGAGGTCCAGGTCGATGGCATCGATCTGGCTCCGCAGCCAGAGACGCACATCCGTGCCCACCTGGTCGTTGCGGCTGCGGCCGGTATGGAGCTTCTTGCCCAACGACCCCAGCAACTCGATCAGGCGACGTTCGACGGCGAAATGCACGTCTTCGGCCTCGAGCCCCGGCTGAAACTGGCCCGCCGCGGCCTCGGCACGGATCGCCTCAAGCCCGCCGATCAACGCGTTGGCTTCGGCCTCACTGATCACCCCACAGCGGCCCAGCATGCGGGCATGGGCCACCGACCCATCGAGGTCTTGCTGCAACAGGGCAATGTCAAAGGTGATCGAAGCGTTGAAGCGCTCGATCGCCGGGTGCAGGCCCTGCTCAAAACGTTGACTCCAGGTGGAGGCGGTGGAATCGACAGCCATACCCGGGCCAATGCGAAAACGCTGAAGCAACGCTCAGCTTGGCATTGGGCTGCTGACCAGGGGGGGCAGCATCACCGCGTCATGCACCTTGAGCACCACCATGGAGGCATCGTCCTCGAGCTGACGATCCGACCCCACAAAACGATCAATGCGACCAAAAAGCTGCTCGAGGATCTCCTGGGCCCCCGCACCCGATCGGCAGATGGTCGACAGGGCGTTGATGAGGCGGTGCTCCTCGAAGCGTTCACCACTGAAGCCAGTGGCCTCAGTGACCCCATCGGTGTAATAGAGCAAGACATCGCCAGGTTCAAGCACCACCTCCTGGCTAATGAATTCGGCCTCCGCCTGCAAACCGATCAGCAGGCCGGCGGCGTCGAGTCGATCGACGCGAGCCAGCTGCCGGCGCCAGATCAGCGGTGGATTATGGGCCGCATTGGCATAGCGCAGCAAGCGGGTGCGGGGGTCGTAATCGGAATAGAAGAGGGTGACAAAGCGGTGGGAATGGGCCAGGTCTTCCTGGGCCATGGCATTGAGGTCATGGAGGATCCGCTCGGGGCCATGGCCGCTGAGCACCTCAGCCCGCAACATGCCGCGCAGCAGCGTCATCAACAGGCCGGCGGGCACGCCCTTGCCCATCACATCCCCCATGACCAAGGCCCAGCGGCCCTGTTCTCGGCGCTTGCCACCCAGTTGAGGACGGGTGGGAATGAAGTCGTAGTAATCACCCCCCACCTCAAAGGCTGGGCGGCAGCGGGCCGCTAAATCCACCCCCTCAATCACCGGACAGCGGTCAGGCAACAACTGGGCCTGGATCTCAGCGCCAGTGCTGAGCTGGCGATCAAGCCGCTCATGCCGACGCATCGACTGCAGGAGGGCATCGTTTTCAAGGGCCACGGCGGTGAGATCCGCCACCAACTGCACATGACGCCGGTGCACCTCGCTCCAGCCAAAGCCCAACCTCGAACTGAACACGTAAAGACGCCCTCGCTGCCCGCTGCGGCAGACCACCGACGTGGCAAACACCTGGGTCTCCCCCAAAATCCAGGCGACCCGCTGATCCAGATGGCGGGCAACCGCCTCGCCGCCCTCGAGGCTGAGGATCTGGTGATCCGACAAGGCGGCGAGCTGGCGCAGCAACTCAGCGCAGCGCTCTGAACCCGTGGCCTGGAGCTGCTCGCGCCAAAGACGGCCATCGGCATGGAAGACCACCAGCAGAGCCCCTTCGGCTTCGACCAGCCGGCTGCTCACCAAGGGCACCAGCTCAAGGAAGCGAGCCAGGTTGGTGAAACTGCGCAGCGCAAATCCAAGCGATGCCAGCAATTCCTGGTTGCGGCGCTGCTCCTTACTCAGGCTGTCGAGCAACTGACGCAGGGACTCTGAGGCCGGCAACACCTGGGTCGGGCGCCCGGCAACCTGCGGCTGAACGGGTCGATGGGGAGGCTGGCTGCTCACGGCTCACCGGGCGCACCACGTGACCGGGCGGCCACGAGTGACCCGAACGGTAGCTGTGGCTGGCCAGCTCAGCCGGCCAGCAAGGCTTCGACAAATTCGAAGCTGTTGAACGGACGGAGATCGCGGATGCCCTCGCCCGCACCAATGAAACGGATCGGCAGGCCGGCCTCCGAAGCCACAGCCAGGGCCACGCCGCCTCGGGCGCTGCCATCGAGCTTGGTGATCACCACGCCGGTGAGGCCGGCGGCGCTGGCAAAGGCCATCGCTTGCTTGAGGCCGTTTTGGCCCTGGCTGGCATCGAGCACCAACAACGATTCAACCGCCGCCTCGGGCGCCAGCTTGTCGACGATGCGCCGCACCTTGGCCAGCTCCTCCATGAGGTTGTGCTTGGTTTGCAGGCGTCCGGCCGTGTCAACCAGCACCAGCTCGGTGCCCTTGGACTGGGCAGCGCCAATGGCGTCATAGACGACCGCAGCCGGATCAGCATTGGCGCTGGGATTGGCAATCACTGGCACCCCACTGCGCTCCCCCCAGACCTGGACCTGCTGCACCGCCGCGGCCCGAAAGGTGTCAGCGGCAGCGATCAGACAGCTGTATCCGCTGCGCACCGCCAAATTGGCAAGTTTGCCGAGGGTGGTGGTTTTGCCGACCCCATTGACGCCCACCATCAACCACACGTTGAGGCGATCGCGCTGGGGGGCCAGCAGGGGGGTGTCACAGCGGCGAATCGGCTCGTCGAGCAGCTCGCGCAGCTGCTCCTTGAGGAAACGGATGCCCTCGGCCGGATCAACCACCTCTTGATTGAGCCGCTGGCGCAGGGCTTCCAAGACTTGATCGGTGGCCTTGACGCCCACATCGGCCCGCAGCAGGGTGCCCTCGAGGTCATCGAGCACCTCGGGAGTGAGGGGATCGTCACCCAGATTCTCCAGCAACTGGGTGACAAAATTTTGACGAGTCTTCTCAAGACCCCGGCGCAACTTGGAGAGCCAATCGATTTCCTCGAGTGAGATCTGATCGGCGCGTTTGCCCTGGGCTGCCAGCACCTCGGCCGACCAGGTGAACGTCTCATCGAAGGCCCCCAGCTGGGGTTCGGCCAGCTCGGCTTGGGCATCAGCCCCCGCGGTCCTAGCCGCTGGCGCCAAGGTTGCCTCGGCAACTCCAGCGGTAGGGGCAGCTGGAGCCAAATTGGCCGCGTCCGCAACAATCAAAGCCTGCTGGCGCTCAGCCCGTTGGGCCGCCGCCTGCTCAAGCAGGGACATCCCAAGCGGGAGCGGGGTGACTGCCTCCGGAGCCAGATCTGGAGTAGGGCCGGCGGGCGGCTCAGGAACCAGCTCAACAGTTGGCTCCGGCGGTGCGGAGGGAGGAGTAGCGGGAGTGGCGGAAGGAGTGGTGGCGGCGGCCTGCTGCTGGGCCTTGAGACGGGCATAAGCCTGCCGGGCCCATTCGAGGGCATCGTCTTGGGCGGGGGTCTGGACTTCAGCAGGTGCTTGGGACGTTGCTTGAGCAGTTGATGCTTCAGCAGTTGTTGCTTCAGCAGTTATTGCTTCAGCAGTTATTGCTTCAGCAGTTGTTGCTTCGGCAGCAGGATCAGGCGCTGCGCTGCGGTTGAACCAGTCGTAGACCATCAGGACTTGCCAGGAGCTGAGGTGAAGCGGCGCAACACGCCATTGATCATGCGGCGGCCCTGCTCGTCGCTGTAGCGGTTGGCGAGCTCGACGGCCTCATTGCAGGCCACCGCCGCAGGGGTACCAAAATCGCTGAGGTCAACGGCGGCCAAGCGCAAGATGTCGCGATCGATGCGGGGCAGGCGGCCCAACCGCCAACCCTCCATCACCGCATCGAGCCGGGCATCGATCGCCTCCCGCTGCAAAAGCACTGCTCGGGCGCGCTCAATGGCGCCACGACGCACCTCGTCTTGGTCGGCCAACAGCAGCACGCGGGGGAGCTCCAGGCTGGCCGAAAGGCGATTCAGAGCTTGCTCAGCCGCAACCAGACCCTGCTGCAAATGCTGGCGGACCCGCGGAATCTGGGCTTCTGCGGCTTCTTGGAGCTCACTGTCGAGCAACTCTTGCTGGGCCGTTTGCAGATCATCGGCCGAGCGATCAAGCGCCTCGCGCACGTGGTGACTCAAGGTCGCCAGGGCGTGATGCAAGAGATCGGCGAGGGAACTGGCACTGAGCGACTCTGCAGAAGGACCCGCTGATCCCTTGGCAACGCGGTCGTTCGTCTGGCCCAGCATCAGCAGGGCCAGTTCTCGGGCAAGGGTGCGACTCTGCATCAGGACAATTGGGGGGCACGCAACTGGGCCAGCAGGCTGGAGAAGCTGCGGTTGGACACGGGTTCGCGGTCGTCGGGGCTGACGATGCCAGCCGAAATAATCGTGCGGAAGGCATCCTCCACCGAGAGATCCAGATCTCTCACCGAATGTTCCGGCACCACCGCGTACCAACCGGTGGTGGGGTTCGGGGCGGTGGGAATGAACACACTGAGCATGGTTTCGTCGAAACCGGCCTGCAGGGCATTGCCCAAGACCCCGGTCACAAAACCCAACGCATAGAGGCCCTCACGGGGGTACTCCACGAGAACCACACGGCGAAACCGTGCCGAATTGCCCTGGAGGAAGGTTTCCAGCAGCTGCTTGAGGGTTTTGTAAACCGATCCCGCCAGGGGAATGCGCAGCAGGGTTCCCTCGCCAAACTCCAGCAACCAGCGACCCACGATGTTGCGGGCCATCAGGCCAATCAACAAAATCGCCAGCAGGGGAACCAGCAGACCAACCCCAAGGTTGATCAGCTCTTGAAACACCGGATTGAGGGTGTTGAAAGGGTTGAACTGCTTGGGGATGGACGTGAGAAACGCCAACACAAAGCGGCTGACCGTGGTGGCCAGCCAGATCGTGGTGGCCAATGGAATGACCACCAACAAACCGGCGATCAAATCGTTCTTCAGATCCTGCTGAAGCCGATCACCGAGCGGTTCATCGGGTCTGGGACTGGATGGCACCAAGTGAGAGAACCCCGGAGACCGGCCGAAAGCAACCACTAGGCAACTTAGCCAGCCGACCCCTTGCGTCGATGCCCCGCCGTGGGGCGGGATCACCGTCAGATCAGGGCGACCAGAGCCACCAGTACGAAGGCAATAGCCATCACCACGGCCGTGCCAGTGCCGCCGATGCGACGCTGATTCACGGTGAGGTCCCGGGCTTTCTGCTGCTGGTTGAGCTGATCTTCAACCCGCTTGACCTGTTGGGCCATGAGCTGTTTAACCAGGTCACGCTTTTGTTGGGGCGTGGCCTGGGCGGGCATCTGGCCAGCTTGTTCAGCCTGCATCACCACCTGGTCGAGGGCTTCAGGGGAGGCCGTTGCCATCTGGGAGCGCATCTGCTCCAACTGGCCCTTGCCCGAAGCCAGTTGCTGATCGGTTTGCTCTGAGAGGACGCGATCGCCACTGATCGAGAGCGGCACCGCCACCACCATGGCCACGGCCAGCACAATGCTCAACACGCCCACCACAATCCGCAGGGGGGTGCGTCCTGAGGGCTGATCGATGCGACCGCCCACCAGCATCAGCAGCAGCCCCACCAGGGCCATCGGTGCCTGGGTTACCAGGACCTGCACCACCAACTGGCGGTAGGCCTCATCAGACCAATTGAAACCCGTGAGCAGCACCAGCAGCTGCAGACCCAGCAGCACGACCAGGGTGAGACCGATCCAACGCAACAGATCGCCCAGGCGACCAAAAGAGGCAGTGCTCACTGAAAACTCGCTGCAAACTAAGAATCAGGCGCAACTTTACGGGTGATGGGACACTCCGGCATCGGCGCCAACCCAGATCAGGCCAGCTTGGCCGCTGCCCTGAAGCAGCAGGCGCGCCAACTCGGTTTTGACCCCGTGGGGATCGCGGCGGTTCCAGGCAGCAGCCGGCTGCAGCTGCGCACGGCCGCGCTGGGTCGCTGGCTCGCGGCCCACCACGAGGCCGAGATGGGCTGGATGGCCGATCCCCGCCGCCGGCAGGTGGAGACCCTCTTGCCCGGGGTTCAAAGCGTGCTGGCCGTAGGGCTCAATTACTACGTGGCGGCACAACGAGCCCCAGGCAGCCTGGCGGTGGCGCGCTACGGCTGGGGTCGTGACTACCACCGCGTGATCGATCGGCGGCTGCGTCAACTCGGCCGCTGGTTGGAGGAGCAGCGGCCAGGGGTGCGCTGGCGGGCCTGCGTCGACAGCGCCCCGTTGATGGACAAAGCCTGGGCTGAGGAGGCCGGCCTCGGCTGGATTGGCAAGCACAGCAACCTGATCAGCCGCGATCGGGGCTCCTGGCTGCTGCTGGGACATCTGCTGAGCACTCAAGAGCTGCCGGCCGACCAACCCGCTGCATCCCTCTGCGGTGCGTGCACGGCGTGCATCGATGCCTGCCCCACCGACGCCATCACCGAACCCTTCGTGGTCAACAGCCGCCGCTGCATTGCCTTCCACACGATTGAAAACCGCGAACCCGAACTGCCAGCCCCGATTGCCGCAGCCATGGCCCCCTGGGTCGCCGGTTGCGACATCTGCCAAGACGTGTGCCCATGGAACCGACAACCGCTGGAGAGCAGCAGCGATCCAGATCTGCAACCCCGCGATTGGGTGCTGAATCTGCAGGCCGACGAGGCCCTGCACTGGAGCGATGCCAGCTGGGATGAACGCCTGCGCGCCTCAGCTCTGCGGCGCATCAAACCAGCCCAGTGGCGCCGCAACATTCGCTCCCTAGGCTGATCGAATCCGATGGGCAACCATGACAAGGCGCGGGCTGCGCTCACGACTGATCGCACCCTTGAGCAGCGCCATGATTGCGGCCCTGGCTTTGGTCACCCAAACGCAACCGGCCCAGGCTTTGGTGCCCTACGTCTATGTGCCCCCGGTTGAAGAGCTGGCGGGAGCTGGTCTGGGTATCGCCCAGGCGGCCAGTCGCTTGCTGCGATTGGGTCAGGTCGACGATGCGGCCCGGCTCGCGGCCCTCACGGTGCAACTGCTACCCGATGACCCCCGCGGCTGGGTGCTGCTGGCCGAAGCCCAGCTGCGCAGCAACCAGGGCCCAGGTGCGGCCCTGTCACTGGCGCGGGCCAAACAGCTCGATCCACGCAATGCCGGCATCTGGTTTGCCGAGGGATCCCTTGCCCTGCGCAATGGTCATCCAACCGAGGCGATCAAGCTGATTGACCAGGGGCTCAAGCTTGACAGCCGAAATTCCGGCGCCTACTTCGATCTCGGCAATGCCCGCCTGCTCCTGGGGGACCCCCGCGGTGCTCTGGGGGCCTTCGAGCGGGCCTCGTCGCTGCGCAAAGACTTCTGGGAAGCGATCAACAACCAAGGCCTGGTGCTCTTCGAGCAGGGCAAGACCAGCGAAGCCATCGGCCGTTGGCGGTCGGTCCTGAAGATCAAGCCCGATGCGGCTGAACCCAGCCTGGCCCTGGCCGTCGGACTGTTCAATGCCTCCCAAACCAACCGAGCTGAAGCCATTGCCCTGGCTGGCAAAGCCCTCGCAGCTGAACCGAACTATGTGTTCGACAGCCATCAGAAAGAGCAGCTGTGGGGCCCCAGGATGCGAGCCGCCACCCAAAAGCTGTTGCTGCTCTCCGATCTCAAGGCCGCCGTCGACCGGGCCAACGCCAATGCCTCGCCCGAAGGAGGCAACGACGAATAGGCTGAGCGGCACCTTTGGCCCCCAGACCGCAGCACCGGATGCCCGAGGAGCGCCCCAACGATCCAGGATCTGATCGGATCACCCCGATCGCCCTGCATCAGGAGATGCAGCGCTCCTACCTCGAGTACGCGATGAGCGTGATCGTGGGGCGGGCGCTGCCCGACGTGCGTGACGGGCTCAAACCCGTGCAACGCCGCATTTTGTTTGCGATGCACGAGCTGGGGCTGACCCCGGATCGGCCCTACCGCAAGTGCGCCCGCGTGGTGGGCGATGTGCTGGGCAAATACCACCCCCACGGCGACCAGGCCGTCTACGACGCCCTGGTGCGCCTGGTCCAGACCTTCGCAAGCCGCCATCCACTCCTGGATGGCCACGGCAACTTTGGCTCCGTCGACGATGACCCTCCGGCCGCAATGCGGTACACCGAGACCCGCCTGGCACCGATTGCCAACGAAGGGCTTCTCGATGAAATCGGCAACGACACCGTCGATTTCGCCGCCAATTTCGACGGCTCCCAACAGGAGCCCACGGTGCTCCCAGCCCAGTTGCCCTTCCTGCTGCTGAATGGCTGCACCGGCATCGCCGTGGGCATGGCCACCAACATTCCGCCCCACAACCTCGGCGAAGTGGTGGATGCCCTCGTGACACTGCTGCGCCATCCCGAGCTCTCCGATGAAAAATTGCTGGAGCTGGTGCCCGGCCCCGATTTCCCCACCGGCGGGGAGGTGCTGCTGGGCAGCGGTGTCCGCGACACCTACCTGAGCGGCCGCGGCAGCATTCCGATGCGGGGCGTAGCCCACATCGAGGAGGTTCAACCCGGTAAGGGTCGTCACCGGCGCGGCGCCGTGGTGATCACCGAGTTGCCCTATCAGCTCAGCAAAGCCGGTTGGATTGAAAAACTCGCTGAACAGGTCAACGACGGCAAGATCGGCGGCATTGCCGACATCCGCGATGAGAGCGATCGCGATGGCATGCGCGTGGTGATCGAACTGCGCCGTGATGCCAACGCTGAAACCGTGCTGGCTGACCTGCAACGCCGCACAGCCCTGCAAAACAACTTCGGGGCCATCTTGCTGGCCCTGGTCAACGGACAACCGGTGCAGCTCACCCTGCGCCAACTGCTGCAGGAATTTCTGCAGTACCGCGAACTCACATTGATTCGCCGCACCAAGCATGCGCTGAAGCGCTGCGAAGAGCGGCTTGAGGTGGTCGAAGGTCTGATCAAAGCCCTCGATGATCTGCCCCGGGTGATCGCGATGATCCAGGAGGCCCGCGACGCCGCAAGCGCTAAGGCCAGCCTGCAGGTGCACCTCGACCTCAGTGAACGCCAGGCCGATGCGGTGCTGGCGATGCCGCTGCGCCGCCTCACGGGGCTTGAACAAGAAAGCCTTCGCAAGGAAGCCGAGGATCTGGGCACCGAGCGGAGCCGCCTACGGCACCTCCTCAGCGACCGCGACACCCTGCTCAACACCCTGGTCGCCGAGCTCAAAACCCTCAAAAAACGCTTTGCCACGCCCCGGCGCACCCGTCTGGTGGAAGGGGGTGATGCCCTGGTGGCCCAACGGGCAGCTGCCGTGCGGCCGAATGCTGAGCTGCAGCGCCAGCAGGCCTTATCAGCCCTTACCGGCGATAGCCGTCTGCTGATCCAGGCCGATGGGGCCGTCAAGATCGTGGCCCCCCAGGTGCTGGGTCGACTGCACCTCGATGAAGCGATCGAGCTAGGAGATCATCCCTCCCCCGCCCGACTGATCTTGCCCACCAGCCAACAACCGGCACTTCTGGCCTTCACTGCCAGTGGACGGGTGGCTTTGCTGCGCTGGGAATTCGCCGGCCAACAGCCGGGCCTGCTAGAGCGTTTTCTGCCCGATGGAATCAATGGGGATCCGGTGGTGCAGGTGCTGCCTCTGCCATCGGGCAAGGAGGCCGCCGGCAAAAGCCTGGGTCTGTTGAGCAGCGACGGGCGTTTCAAACGGCTGCTCCTGGACGACGTCCAAGAGCTCTCAGGCCGGGCCGCCACGGTGCTCAAGCTCAAGGAGGGGGTGGTGCTGCAGCGGGTGGTGGTCTGCGACACCACCGCTGAAGTGGTGATCGCCAGCTCCGCCGGCCGCATGCTGCGCCTCAGCGTCAATGAGGCCAACCTTCCCCTGATGGGTCGCACGGCCCAAGGTCCGATGCTGATGCGGCTGCTTCCGGGCGAGGCGGTGGTTGGGGCCGTGGCCGTTCTTGATCACACCGATGCATCGGTGCTGCTAGCCAGCGGCAAGGGCCAGCTCAAACGCCTCTCTGTGCAGTCGCTACGGCACTGCCAGCGGGGAGACCTGGGTCAGATCGGCCTGCGCTTTGAGCAGCGCGGCGATCGGCTCGTCGACCTCTGCGATGGCTCCAGCCGTTTGGTGAGCACCGTGGTCAGCGACAGCCGCAGCCTGCGGCTCCAGCCCCAGCAGCTCGAGCTACAAGACGGCAGTGGCACGGGCCTGCAGATCACCCTGAAGCCCGATGAGGCGATTCAGCGGTTGATCCCCTTGATCAATTAGGTCAGCATCAACAGGTGGCCGCCAAACCAGCTGGCTCCAGCATCAGCTTGCTGGAACGCAGCTCGTCGTCCATGGGGATTGGATAGGCCCCGTCAAAACAAGCGGTACAGAAATGGGTTGAATTGGCCTGGGCCGCATCCACCATGCCTTGCTTGCTCAAGTAGGCCAGTGAATCAACGCCAAGGTGGGCCTTGATCTCCTCCAGGGTGAGGCGAGCTGCAATCAGCTGATCCTGGGTGTCGGTGTCGATGCCGTAGAAGCAAGGATGGGTGACAGGCGGTGAGCTGATCCGCATGTGAACTTCAGTGGCTCCCGCATCACGAAGAGCAGCCACCAACTTGCGGCTGGTGGTGCCGCGCACGATCGAGTCATCGATCACCACCAACCGTTTGCCAGAGAGCACATCCGGCAGGGGGTTGAGCTTGACCCGGATGCCCGCCTCCCGCATCGCCTGGGTGGGTTGGATGAACGTGCGGCCCACGTAGCGGTTCTTGATCAGGCCATCGGCAAAGGGGATCCCGCTCACCTGGGAATAACCGATCGCTGCCGGGATACCCGAATCGGGCACACCGATCACCAGGTCAGCCTCAACTGGAGTTTCACGGGCCAAGGCCTCACCAATCCGCACCCGGTAGCTGTAGAGCGATTCGCCGAAGAAGCGACTATCGGGCCGGGCAAAATAAATCATCTCGAAGACGCACAGCTTGGCTGGCTCCTCGCACCAACGGCTGCGCAGGGGCATCGCCACCCCCGGAGAAAACTGAATCAATTCACCCGGCTGAACATCATCGCTGTAGCTGGCCCCAATGATGTCGAGGGCGCAGGTTTCACTGCTCACCACCCATTGGGCCTGATCCGCTTCGCCGAGGCTGCCAAAGACCAACGGCCGAATGCCACGGCCATCGCGCAGGGCAAAGAGCCCCTCGGGCGTGCCGATCACCAGGCTGAAGGCGCCGCTGCAGCGGGCAGCTGCTGCCCGAATCGCCCCATCCCAGCCTTGACCACGATTCACCTCCTGCTGCAGGGCAAAGGCAATCAGTTCGGAATCGGTGGTGGAGGTGAAGTTATCGGTCTGCTCAATCAGCGAGTGGCGCAACTCCGCAGCATTGACAAGATTGCCGTTGTGAGCCAGAGCCAAGGGACCCAGCCGGGTCATTAACAGCACGGGCTGGGCATTGCACACCTTGCTGCTGCCCGTGGTCGAATAGCGGTTGTGGCCGATGGCCAGGTCCCCGCTCAAGCGCTCGAGCACAGCCTGGTCAAACACCTGCGACACCAGACCCATGTCTTTGTGGAGCCGCACCTTGTGATCGGCATCAAAGACGGCGATCCCAGCGGATTCCTGTCCGCGGTGCTGCAGGGCGTACAGCCCGAAATAGGTGAGATTGGCGACGGGCTGACCAGGGGCGAGCACAGCAAAGACGCCACAGGCCTCCTCTGGCTTATCGGGACGCTCAGCGGAGTCCTCAAGCTCCAGCGCAGCGTTGACGATCACTGGAGACATGGACGATGAAAACGCGACGTCCACAGACCCCTGAAGAAGCACTCAATTTCATTCTGCATCAGGCCGTGGGGGGAATCCCACTGGCCATGCGCCGCGGAATCGCCTGCTCAAAGGTCTGCTGCAGCTCAGCGACCCCCACCGCAATCAGGGACAGGCCGTTCTGGTACAGCGTGAGCTCGGGGACCCCATTGACCTGGCCGAGCCGCTGGGCAGGAACCCCATCCAACGACGCCTTGAAAGCCACCTCATGCCGCGCAGGAACGCTCACCAGGATGCGGGCACCTCCCTCGGCAAACAGCAGCCGATCAAGGCGGCACTCCGTGGCCGGTAGCTCCAGGCTCGCGCCCAGACCCGAAGCCATGCAGCACTCGGCCAACGCCACCGCCAGGCCACCATCGCTGAGGTCGTGGGCCGAGGCCACCAACTCAGCAGCGATCGCCTGGCGCAGGAAAGCCTGAACTGCCTGCTCCAGGTCCAAATCACTCAAGGGCGGCCGGCCCGTGACCGCTCCATGCAGGCGCTCAAGGTAGGCGCTGCCCGCTAGGCCCAAGCGGGAATCATCACCAGCGGCCTGCAGGGGCACCCCCAGCAGCCAGATCGCATCGCCGGCCTGACGCCAGGCCTGACCTCGCACATGGGCCAGATCATGCACAAGGCCCACCATCCCCACCACCGGCGTGGGATGGATGGGCTGCATGGTGCCATCGGGCAGGCGGGTCTCGTTGTAGAGCGAGACATTGCCACCGGTGACCGGCGTCTCCAGGGCGCTGCAGGCCGTCGACAGACCCCGGCAGGCGAGGGCCAACTGCCAATAGCCGGTGGCGGTCTCAGGGGAGGGGAAATTGAGGTTGTCGGTGACGGCCAGGGGCTCAGCGCCAACGCAACTGAGGTTGCGGGCGGCTTCAGCCACGGCCGCCATGGCGCCGCGCTCGGGATCAAGGGCCACCCAGCGGTTGGGGCAATCCACCACGGCCGCCACACCACGGGTGGCGGGTGCCATGGCACCGTCACCCCGTTGGGGCCGCAACCGCACCACCGCCGCATCAGCGCCACCGGGAAGCACCACGGTGTTGGCTTGAACCTGGTGGTCGTATTGGCGATAGACCCAGCGCTTCGAGGCGATCGTGGGATCGTCGAGCAAGGCCAGCAAGACCTCAGACCAGCTGGTGGCCTGGCCGGCCCTTGAGCCAGCGGCGGGGACGATACCGGCCGGCGTGGCAGCGGGCAATTGGGACTCACTCCAGCGCCAGTGGGCCTGGATCTCCGCGGGCGGCTCAGCCAAAAGCTCGTGGTGGTTGATCGGGGTGTCGTCGGCCAGGGCGCTGGCGGGCACCTCGGCAGCCACCTGGCCACCCTGCAACACCCGCACCACGTTGTCTTGGAGCACGCGACCCACTACGGCAGCCTGGAGCCCCCAACGGCTGAAACGGGCCATCAGAGCCGCTTCACGGCCCGGCTTGACCACAAACAGCATTCGCTCCTGGGACTCGCTCAGCAGAAACTCATAGGGGGTCATGCCGGCCTCGCGGGCGGGCACCCGATCGAGGTCGAGCTCGATGCCAAGCCCACCCTTGGCAGCCATCTCGGAGCAGCTGCAGGTGAGGCCGGCAGCGCCCATGTCTTGGGCCGCCACCACATCCCCGCTCTGGAACGCCTCCAAGCAGGCCTCAATCAGACCTTTCTCCAAAAAGGGGTCTCCCACCTGCACAGCAGGGCGGTCATCGAGAGAGGCCTCGGTGAGCTCGGCACTGGCAAAGCTGGCTCCGCCCATGCCATCGCGGCCGGTGGTGCTGCCCACGTAGACCACCGGATAGCCCACACCCTCGGCGCCCGAGCACACGATCTCATCGGTTTCCATCAGCCCCAGGGCCATGGCATTGACGAGGGGATTGCCGCTGTAGCTGGGGTCAAAGGCCACTTCACCACCCACGGTGGGCACACCCACGCAATTGCCGTAGTGGGCGATGCCAGCCACCACGCCCTCCATCAGCCCCACGTTGCGCTCGTCTTCGAGCGGGCCAAAGCGAAGGGCGTTGAGCAGGGCGATCGGCCTGGCCCCCATCGTGAAAATGTCGCGCAGAATGCCGCCCACCCCCGTGGCCGCCCCCTGGAACGGCTCCACCGCCGAGGGGTGGTTGTGACTTTCGATCTTGAAGGCCAACCGCTGGCCTTCGCCAAGGTCGACCACGCCGGCGTTCTCACCCGGACCCACCAAAATGCGCGGCCCCGTGGTGGGGAAGCCCGACAGCAGCGGCCGTGAATTGCGATAACAGCAATGCTCCGACCACATCACCCCAAACATGCCGAGCTCAGCTCGGTTGGGGGACCGGTTCAGACGGCGGCAGATCTCGTCGTAATCAGCCTGGCTGAGGTTCTCCTTCTTGAGGGCCTCGGGCACCGAGTAGGCAGGAGCAGCAACCACAGCCAGTGGGTCAGGTTGCTCCAGTGTGGCCGAAGGGCTTTCAAACCCAGGGGTCATCATCGGAGCCGCTGGTGGAGTGATGGCGACCCTGACTGCCTCGCCTCGAACCCCGGTCTGCCGGCGGAGCCTGTTCATCGGCCCAGCCCTGTGGACTGGGCCTGGCCTCTGGATCAAACCCGGCCTCCTCAGACAGCCACGGTTCCTCAGTGGAGGATCCTGCTTGGCGGGGCATGTCGTTCCAAGAGCCGGCGCTGCGGGACTCGGGCTCAACGCCGCGGTCATCCCAGGGGGGCTCCTCGAGCCAACCCTCCACCCGTTGCTCAAAGCGATCACCAAGGTCTTTGACCTGGTCGCGCCAACGGCGCGAGCGGCGCATGAAGTCTTGGCGCACGCTGGCCCTCGCCAAGGGGAGGTCATCGAGGCCTTCAAGGGCGGTCCTCACCTCACCGGGCCGTTGATCCACGATTCGCTCTGGGCTGAGGCGCCAGCGGCTACTGCCTGGCAGCCGGGGGTCACTGCGACTCACGAGGTAATGGCGGATCGCGCCGCTGCGCAAATCCACAGCGGCATCGACCAGGGTGCCGAGTGGCAGATCGCCACGCCCCAGCAAGGTGGCCTCGATCAGGGTGGGCAGTCTTTCAAGCGTGTCCTGCTCCGTTTCGGCGGGCTCCCCCTTGACCATCACCTCCAGCTCAGCCAACCCGCGAATCTGATTGAGCCGCCACACCTCGCGCCGGCTGCCAAACGCCGAAGGCTTGCTCACCCAGCCCAGCAGGCGATGCACGGGGGGGTGCATCCAAGCGGTGCTGCCTGCACCGTGGTCAAGACCCTGATCACAGCGCACCCGGCGGCGCAACAGATCGCTCAGGAGCAGCTGGTCGGGCAGGGTCACTGGCGAATCTGAACCGGCATCACCAGGTACGTGAAATTCTCCTCATGGCGTGGGGAAAGCACGGCCGGTGTGGTCGCTGCATTGCAGCGCAGGGTGACCTGATCGACAGCCATGGCCTTGAGACCATCGAGCAGATAGCGCACGTTGAAGGCGATCTCGATCGGCTCGCCATCGATCTGGGCGGCTAGGACTTCAGAACCACTGCCCACATCCTGGGCATCGGCGCTGATCTGCAACTGACCGCTGGCCGGATCAGCACTGAGCTTGACGACGTTGTTGTGCTGGTCGGCCAACACGGCAATGCGCTCCAGAGCGGCGATCAAAGCCCGGCGTTCCACCGTGATCGCCCGACTGAACCCATCGGGGATCAGCTGGCGGTAGTTGGGGTAGGTGCCGTCGAGACTACGGCTGGTGAGCACCTGATCAGCCCAGAGGAACACCACCTGACCCCGATCACAAAACAGGCTGAGCGGCTCCTGAGACTGACGCCCCGAAAGCAAGCGCTCCAGTTCCCGCAGGGAGCGAGCCGGCACGGTCACCGCAAAGGGCTCAACGGGTGCGTCGGGTGCGTCGGAAACCTCACCATGGTCGAGCCGCAGCACCGCCAGGCGATGGCCGTCGGTCGCCGCACACTCCAGGCCGTTGGCATCGAGCTGAAGGTGCACCCCGGTGAGCAATTGCTTGGCGTCATCGCCACTGCTGGCAAAGAGCGTGGCCCGCAGACCCTTGATCAGAGCCTCCGACTCAAGCCGAATCGGTGCACCGGTCTGCAAGAGGGGCAAGTCGGGAAAATCTTCGGCGGGCATGCCCCGCATCTGGTAGGAACCGGACCGGCTTGTGAGCTCGACCTGCTCGGTGCCCTCAAAACAGCTGAGCGTGATTGGGCTGTCGGTGGACAGGCGGCTCACGATTTCACCAAACAGGCGCGCCGGCAGGGTGATCGCACCACTGGCCTCCACACCGGCGGGAATGCTGGTCTGAATGCCGAGATTCAGATCAAAGCCCGTGAGGCTGAGCCGCCCGGTGCCCGCATCGGCCGTCAAGAGCACGTTGGCGAGCACCGGATGGGTGGGCCGGCCAGCCACAGCCCGGCTAACCAGCTGAAGACTGGCGCTGAGTTCTGACTGGGAACAGACCAGCTTCATCGCAGCGCAAAACGGCCGAAACCGCACAGGGGACCCACACCCTTCCACAGCCTGTTCCAATGCGCAACGCCCTTGGGGGGTGGAGTTCCGCCCTCGATCAACCCAGCGATTTGTTTTCCCCGTCTGCGATTAAGACGAGGATTAATCTCTTTAAGAAAGATATTAAATCCGTCGTCGTAGAGGCTGCGGAAACAGCGGAAAACAGGACTCAGGCTCGCTGCAGACAGCCTTCTGGAGCTTGAACCACTGGGGATTCAACGGATCCAAATGGGGAGAAGGGTCAGTTTTCCACCGTTTCCCAAGCCTGGGGAAAACGAACGCACTCAAGTGGAAATCGCACCCCTCTCCTCCTCAGCACCTACAGCGAGGTTTTCAACAGGTTGTCCGCAGCCCAAAGGGGCTAGGAATTCAGCTTCAAGATCGGCTTAGAAGCCCATCACCTTGGCCACGGTCTGGGTGTCGGCGTCGAGGCCGGTGTGGAATCGGGCGTCGTTGTTCTCGATGGCCGTGGTGGGGTCCTTGAGGCCATTGCCCGTGAGCACACACACCACCGTGGCGCCGGTGGGTACGTCGTGGCTTCGCTTCAGGAGGCCGGCCACCGAGGCCGCGCTGGCGGGCTCACAAAACACCCCTTCACCGCTGCCCAGCAGCTTGTAGGCGTCAATGATTTCAGCATCGGTGACCGCCATGAATTCGCCGCCGCTTTCGCTGCGTACCTTGAGGGCCTTTTCACGGTTCACCGGGTTGCCGATTCGGATTGCGGTGGCAATGGTGTCGGGTTGTTCCACCGTGTGGCCCAGCACCAACGGAGCGGAGCCTGCGGCCTGGAAGCCCATCATGCGGGGCAGTTTGCGGCTGTGGCCGGCTTGGCGGTACTCGTTGAAGCCCATCCAGTAGGCACTGATGTTGCCGGCGTTGCCAACCGGGATGCAGAGCCAGTCCGGGGCTTCTCCCAGGGCGTCAACCACCTCAAAGGCGGCCGTCTTCTGACCCTGGAGCCGATAGGGATTGACGGAGTTAACCAGGGTGATTGGGTACTGGTTGGCGACGTCCTGGACGATCGCCAGCGCCCGGTCGAAGTTGCCTTGGATTGCGATCACCTCGGCGCCGTAGAGCAGGGCCTGGGCCAGTTTTCCCTGGGCGACATAGCCATCGGGAATCAGCACGAAGGCCCGCATCCCCCCCCGTTTGGCGTAGGCCGCCGCCGCCGCTGAGGTGTTGCCTGTGCTGGCACAGATCACCGCTTCTGAGCCAGCTTCTTTGGCCTTGCTGATCGCCATGGTCATGCCCCGATCCTTGAAGGAGCCGGTGGGGTTCAGACCGTCGTATTTAAGGAAGACCTTCACCCCACGCCCGATCCGCTCGGCAATCACCGGGGCTGGAATCAAGGGCGTGGCCCCTTCCCGCAGGGTGATCACCGGGGTGGCAGAGCTCACCGGCAACCAGCGGCGGTAGGCCTCAATCAGGCCAGGCCAGTCCTGCATGGTCGGCCTTTTGCCCAACTGCCGTAGGGATCGGAGCAGGGGCACGGCAGAGCTTGGGTGGCTAGGCCGAATCTACGGCTCAGCTTTCAAGAAGCGCCTGGAAGGGCCGGTTCATGTCCCCTTGAGCCCATCGAGCGGTGACTCCGAGAAGAACCGCACCAGGTCGCTGATTGAGCTGGTTTTGTTCATCAGGCTGAGTAGGGCCGGAATGCTCACTTCCATTTCCTGCACCGGATAGGCCTTGAAGAAGCTGATTGCCGAGAGCGAACCCTTCCCTTCCACCAGACCGAGGACAAGAGCCGACCGCAGGGCTGGAATGCCCTCTTGATCGGCCTTGAGGGGGAAGATGACCGCTGCGATGCGCTTCAGAATTGCTTCGCCGATTTTGGTGTTGAGCAAGCGGCTCACCAAGGTGATCGGCAGGCTGATCGATTCATTGAGCAGTTTGGCCACCGTTGCTGGATTTTGTTTGCTGATGGCGAGCACATCGCTGAGCAACCCCCGCGCCTGGCCTGTTTTGGCGAGATCTTCGAGGTCGGCAACCGCAATCGAGCGGCGAAAGGCCCCACTCACAAACACAAGGTTTTCAGCAGCCTGGGCCTGAGGTGTGAGGCCTGCGGGGCTGAAGCTGAGCGAGGTCACTGCCGAACCCAGGGCGAGGGCCATTCCAAGCAGACCAGGCAGCAGCTGGGAATGGTTGCGTCGCACGATGAACCTCTGACGGTGGCTCAACTTTAGACGGGCTGGACGGAGCGGGTTTGGGGAGGAACCAACACATCGCGCAGCAGGCGGACCAC
>CAMDVN010000023.1 GCA_945877595.1 Cyanobium sp. NIES-981
GCCAGGCGATATGGAACAGGTTGCCCGAAACCCAGAGGCCAATGATGGCCAGGTGACCGAAATGGGTGGAGAACAGCTTTTGGTAAAGCCGCTCCTCGGTCATGCCGTCGTGGCTCTCGAAATCGTGAGCCGTGGCAATGCCGTACCAGATCCGGCGGGTTGTCGGGTCCTGTGCCAGACCCTGGCTGAACGAAGGAAATTTCGTTGCCATTGGGAAAGGTCAGGAAAGGGTCAGCCGACCGCGACGATGCGGGCCAGGAAAAATGCCCAGGTTGTTGCGATACCGCCCAACAAATAGTGAGCGACACCGACGGCACGACCCTGGGTGATGGAAAGCGCCCGCGGTTGGATGGCGGGTGCAACCCTCAGCTTGTTGTGAGCCCAGACGATGGACTCAATCAGCTCTTGCCAGTAGCCACGGCCACTAAACAGGAACATCAGGCTGAAGGCCCAGACAAAGTGGGCGCCCAGGAACATCAGGCCATAGGCACTGGAGCTCGAGCCATAGCTGTTGATCACCTGTGCGGCCTGGGCCCACAGGAAGTCACGCAGCCAACCATTGATGGTGATGGCGCTCTGGGCAAAGTTGCCGTTGGTGATGTGCTGAACGGTGCCGTCAGCATTGACGGTGCCCCACACGTCGCTCTGCATCTTCCACGAGAAGTGGAAAATGACGATCGACAGGGAGTTGTACATCCAGAACAGGCCCAGGAACACATGGTCCCAAGCCGACACCTGGCAGGTGCCGCCACGACCGGGGCCGTCACAGGGGAACCGGAAACCGAGGTTGGCCTTGTCGGGCACCAGGCGGGAACTACGGGCATACAACACACCCTTCAGCAGGATCAGCACGGTGACGTGGATCGTGAAGGCGTGGATGTGATGCACCATGAAGTCAGCCGTGCCCAGGGGGATCGGACCGGCGGCGACCTTGCCACCAACGGCAACGACTGCACCGTTGAACACTTCACTCACGCCGGCGAGGGCGTTGGGCGCGGTGCTGCCAGCAGCGGCGGCGTGCAGACCCTGAACCCACTGCGCAAAGACGGGCTTCAGGGCAATGGCGGAGTCACTGAACATGTCCTGGGGACGGCCCAGGGCACGCATGGTGTCGTTGTGGATGTAAAGGCCAAAGCTGTGGAAGCCCAGCCAGATGCACACCCAGTTGAGGTGGCTGATCAGGGCATCACGAGCCTTGAGCACCCGGTCAAGCACGTTGTCGACATGCTTAGCGGGGTCGTAATCGCGAATCATCGCGATGGCTGCGTGGGCACCCGCACCCACGATCAGGAATCCGCCAATCCAGGTGTGATGGGTGAAGATCGACAGCTGGGTGGGGTAATCAATCCCGATGTAGGGGTAAGGCGGCATCGCATACATGTGATGCGCCACGATGATGGTCAAGGAGCCAAGCAGAGCAAGGTTCACGGCCAGTTGGGCATGCCAGCTGGTGGTCATGAACTCAAACAGGCCATCGTGACCCTTGGTGGCCGGGAACAGCAGGGGATCGCCCTTCTGACCCTCCAGGATCTCCTTGATGCTGTGGCCAATGCCCCAGTTGGTCCGGTACATGTGACCGGCCACGATGAACAACACCGCAATCGCCAAATGGTGATGGGCGATGTCGGTCATCCAAAGGCTGCCGGTCACAGGATTGAGCCCACCTTTAAAGGTGAGAAAATCGCTGTAGGCAGCCCAGTTACCCGAGAAGAAGGCCGAGATGCCCGCCCCGAAACCGGGAAACAGCTGGGCGATCACGTCCTGATTCAGGAACTCGTGGGGCAGAGGGATGTCTGCATAGGTGGCGATGGTCTTGCCATTGAGCACCAGCGGCTGGCCGGCGTCGATGGCATCCATCAGCGCATTGGTGGGCAAGGACACGTGGAGCAGGTGTCCCGTCCAAGAGAGGGAACCCAGTCCGAGCAGGCCGGCCAGATGGTGGTTGAGCATCGACTCAACGTTCTGGAACCACTCGAGCTTTGGAGCCGCCTTGTGGTAGTGAAAAACACCGGCATTGAGCATCAGGCCAGCCATCACCAGAGCACCGATGGCCAGAGCCATCAACTGGGTTTCATTGGTGATGCCCCAAGCTCTCCACACATGGAAGAGGCCTGAGGTGATCCGAATGCCGTGGAAGCCGGCACCCATGTCTCCATTCAGGATTTCTTGGCCGAAGATCGGCCAAACCACCTGAGCGGAAGGCTTGACATGCAGGGGGTCGGCCAACCAACCGGTGAAGTTGGAGAAGCGGGCTCCATGGAAGAACGCGCCGCTGAGCCAGATGAAAATGACGGCCAAATGGCCGAAATGAGCTGAAAAGATCTTGCGAGAGACCTCTTCGAGATCACTCGTGTGGCTGTCGAAGTCGTGAGCGTTGGCGTGGAGGTTCCAAATCCAGGTGGTGGTTTTGGGACCTTTGGCGAGGCTGCGGTCGAAGTGGCCGGGCTTTTCAAAAAGCTCGAACGTGGCCGGAACGCGGTTCCGGTCGACCATGGCTTTCGCCGTTTTCCCACGCTCTGGTGGGCTGATGGTCATCGAGTGGTTCCTCGAGGGACGGAATCGAGGTGGAAGGTCCACCCCTGCGGGACGGGCCACGGCCGAAGCCGGACTCGCCACCTTGGGCCCTATGGCCGCATCCGCCGAGGCGGAGAACGACCATGGGCACCAGCTGGACGGGTCCGCAAAAACGCGAAACCCATTGACCCAACTGGAGCTTGGGGCCCCAGATAGGGGACCGCTGGCCGAACTATAAGGGTGTCAATCAAGCCGTTTGGCGACTCAGTTACAAAGGTTCAATCCCGGCGCTTCCCAGGCTGGGACTGGGCTTTACAGGAAGCAAAGAAACACCCAGAAAACACTTCTTAACCGGCGTTATGTATGACTTATCCACATATTTTCAAGCTCATTTCTGATCGCAATTGATCGATCTGCATGACCATCTCCCACAGAGCAGCAAAATGACTGCAGTTCCAGCTCAACCGCACAACTGACGCGATGGTCGGCAAGGGCAAACCCTGCAACCGCAGGATGATCAGCAACCGCATGGAACATCGCCCCGACCGCCCCCTCAACAGCCTGCTTGCAGGCTTGATCAGGAGCCTGCTTGCAGGCTTGATCGCGGTCTTGGTTGTGGGGCCAATCCTGGTGATGGCTTGCCAGCCAGCCATGGCGCTGGCCTGGGCCTTGCCCGGCCGGGTTCGACCTGGGGCGGAGGGGACTCCACCCCTGACCCCCACGCCGCCGGCAGGCCCCCTGCAAGAGGTGGCCCCGCCCATTCCGGTCCAACAACTTCAAGAGGCCCTCGACGTCCACGCTCCCCTCCTGGCCATCGAGCATCCCCGCGATGGGGAGATGCTGCCGGCGGGTCCGTGGGAGCTCACGGTACGGGTGCGCGACTGGCCCGTGGTCGATGCCGGTGGGCTGGGCCTGGGCGCCCACGTGGTGGTACAGATCGACGATCAGCCACCCCTGCGCCTCGCATCGCAGGCTGCTCCAACGGCGGCGGGGCCATCGGCAGGTGCTGGGGCGGGTGCCTCCACCAACGAGGGTCTGCAAATGACCGTTCAGGTCCCTCCCCTGGCACCCGGCAGCCACCGAATCACGGCCTATGCGGCCCGCCCCTGGGGCGAGGCGGTGAAGAGCCCCGGCGCCGCGCGTCAGATCCGCGTGAATCGGGTTGCTGCCAATTCGGCCAGCATTCCAGCCCCAAACAGTCCCCAGCTCCTGCCGGTGAGCCCCACCGAGCTGACCGTCGCCGAGCCCGTGCTGCTGGATTGGCTGCTGCTGGATGCCCCGCTGCAGAACCTCCGGGACAACGATGGCAGCTGGCGGTTGCGCGTCACCATCAATGGGGACAGCTTTCTTCTCGACCAAAATGTGCCCCTCTGGCTCAAGGGCTGGCAGGTGGGCAGCAACAGCCTCCAATGGGACCTGGTCGACGGAAGCGGCGAGCCCCTCAATCCACCCTTCAACAGCCTGGTGCAGGAGGTAATTCTCGAGGGGGCCAACGGCTTGCGGCAAGGGGCCGGCGGCGAGGTTGCCGCGGCCCCCCGCTGGCTCCAGGGCCGTCTGAGCCCGATCGAACTGGCCCAGTTGCTCGGCGAGGCGGCCGCACCCCCCAGCACGCCAGAGCAAAACGCCCCAACCGTGACGCAGCCGGTCCAGATCCCGCCGATTCGGCCGCCGGCCGAGCCACCACCAGGGACGATCCAGGCACCCAGGCCGCCTGTTGATCAAACTCCCCTGGAGAAGACTCCTGTTGAGGACGCTCTTCTTCAATCGACTCCAATGGAAGAGGCTCCTGTGGAGGAGGGTCCAGTGGATCAGCCCCTGGAAGGGCAGGCTCAGGTTGACAAAGGCCTGGCGGAGCAGGGGCTGGCTGATGAGATCCTCAGCCAACACCCATCAGACGGCAGCGACGCCAGCACAGCCGACGCCAGCACAGCCATCCCTGAGACTGGTTTCTCGCGTGATCCGGGCCCATCGATCACGCCTCTGCCCCTTCACAGTCCTTTAATCCCGAAACCAGCAATCCCGAAGCCAACAATCCCGGAGCCAACAATCCCGGAGCCAACAATCGCGAATCCAGCTCCCCCGACCCTCACCAACCCGGAGCGAATCAGCACCAGCTCTGCCGTGGTGGGATCGGCCCGCGACCAGGTGAATCCCGATGGTTCCCTGATCAGACCAAAACCCAAGGGCCCGCTAGCCGGCCTGCGTCAGCGGCTGAACCCATGAGAGAAGCCGGCGAAATCTGGGGTCTGGGATTCAGCCCCTCTGCCGCGGGGCTGCTGGGTCAGCTCCATCAGGCCGGCCTGGTGCACCAGGTGGCCGGTACGGGTGCAGAACCCTCGGCCGCCGTGGTCCTGCAGCAGCAGTGGTCCCATGCCCGGGGGTTTGTGGTGGTGGGGGCCTGCGGCCTCGTCACCCGGTTGATCGCGCCCCTACTGCAAGGGAAAGACCAGGATCCAGCCGTCGTGGTGATGGATCCGGCGGGTCGCTTTGCGATCCCCTTGCTCGGGGCCCATGCCGCCGGTGCCGAACAGCTGAGCCAGCGCGTCGCCGCCTTGTTGGGGGCCACCGCCGTGGTCACCGGCAGCAGCGGCGCTGGTCGCTTGGCCCTCGATGGGTTTGGCCAGGCCTGGGGCTGGCGCCGCGGTGACGGCGATTGGAACGCCCTGATGCAGCAGGCCAGCCAGCCCGATCGCCCCGTCGCTGTGCTGCAGCAGTGCGGCCTGGCCCTCTGGGCTCAACTCGACGCAGCCCAGGGCCTGGAGCTTGATGCCCCAGTGGCCGATCTGGTGATCAGCGACGGCACGGGCCCAGGCTGCCGCTGGCACCCGCCCCGGCTCTGGCTCGGAGTGGGCTGCGAACGCCACACCAGCCTGGCGCTGCTGGAACGCTTGATCGACACCAACCTGGCCCGGCTGGGCCTGGCTGGCCAGGCCGTGGCAGGGCTGGCCAGCATCGACCGCAAGGGCGATGAACCCGCTTTGCTGGCCCTCGCTGCAGCTCGAAATTGGCCCCTAAGGCTGCTGAGCGGACCCCAGCTCGCTGCGGTGTCGGTGCCCAACCCCTCGGCCGTGGTGGCCCAGGAAATGGGCACCGCCAGCGTTGCCGAAGCCGCGGCTCTGCTGGCAGCTGGCCCAGGGGCCACGCTCCTGCAAACCAAAACCATCGCCCGCGCCGAAACCGGCGAAACCGGCGCGGCCACCCTGGCGGTCGCAGCGGCCGAAAGCCAATGGGCACCGCAGCGGGGCGAGCTCCACCTGGTGGGAAGCGGGCCCGGCAGCCTCGCCCTGCTCACCCCCGAAGCGCGGCACACCTTGAGCCTCTGCACGGTCTGGGTGGGCTACGGGCTCTACCTCGACCTGCTCGAGCCGCTACGGCGACCTGATCAGCTGCGGCTCGATGGCCAGCTCACCCAAGAGCGGGAGCGCTGCCAGCAAGCCCTGCAGCTGGCCTGCCAGGGGGTCAAGGTGGCGCTGATCTCCTCGGGAGATAGCGGCATCTATGGCATGGCCGGCCTGGCCCTCGAGCTCTGGTTGGCACGCGAAGCCGCTGACCGCCCCGCCTTTGCGGTGCATCCAGGCATCTCGGCCCTCCAACTGGCTGCAGCCCGCTGCGGGGCTCCGCTGATGCACGATTTCTGCACCATCAGCCTCAGTGATCGGCTCACCCCCTGGGAGGTGATCGAGAAGCGTTTGGTGGCTGCAGCCCAAGGGGATTTTGTGGTGGCCCTCTACAACCCCCGTTCGCTTGGCCGCAACTGGCAGTTGGGACGGGCCCAGGAGCTGCTGCTAAAGGGGCGCCCTGCCACCACACCAGTGGCCCTAGCCCGTCAGCTGGGCCGGGTCGAGGAGCAGGTCAGTCTGCACACGCTGGCCGAGCTACCAATCGAGGCGGTTGACATGCTCACCGTGGTTCTGGTGGGCAACAGCAGCACTCGGGCCGAGGCTGGCCGCATGGTGACACCACGGGGCTACCCAGGGGCGGAGCTGGCTTAAGTCGGGATGACAGGATTCGAACCTGCGGCCCCTTCGTCCCGAACGAAGTGCGCTACCAAGCTGCGCCACATCCCGAAGGCACGACTGTAAGGGATGGGCCTTGCGACCACCACCTGACTCACAACCTGGCTCGGGCCCGCTGGTTTCTACGATCAATCCTTCTCTCGGCGAGCCCCGCCAGCAGCCGGTGACCGTTTCACCTTCCGAGCCCAAACCGGCCCCCATCAAGCCTGAGTGGCTGCGGGTCAAGGCCCCCCAGCGTGAGCGCATCGGCCAGGTGGCTGATCTGCTGCTCGATCTCAAGCTCAACACGGTGTGCCAGGAGGCCAGCTGCCCCAACATCGGCGAATGCTTCGCCGGAGGCACCGCCACCTTTTTGATCATGGGGCCGGGCTGCACCCGGGCCTGCCCCTACTGCGACATCGACTTCGACAAGAGCGTGCGGGCACTCGACCCCACAGAGGCCGAGCGCCTCGGTGAAGCCGTGAGCCGCCTGGGGCTCAGCCACGTGGTGATCACCTCGGTCAACCGCGATGACCTGGCCGATGGTGGCGCCAGCCAGTTTGTGGCCTGCATCGAGCAGGTGCGCCAACGCAGCCCCCTCACCACGATCGAGCTGCTGATTCCCGATTTCTGCGGCAACTGGGACGCCCTGGCCGCCGTGATGGCGGCAGCGCCCCACGTGCTCAACCACAACATTGAGACCGTGCCACGGCTCTACAACAAAGCGCGTCCCCAGGGGCGCTATGAGCGCTCCCTGGAGCTGCTGCAGAGGGTGCGACAGGGCTGGCCGCAGGCCTACTCGAAATCAGGCCTCATGGTGGGCCTGGGCGAAACCGACGCCGAAGTGCTCGCGGTGCTGGCCGACCTGCGCCGGCACGCCGTCGACATCGTGACCATCGGCCAATACCTCTCACCAGGCCCCAAGCACCTACCGGTCGACCGCTTTGTGGAACCCCTGCAGTTTGCGGCTTACAAAGAGCATGGCGAGCGGGAGCTGGGGTTTCTGCAAGTGGTGAGCACACCCCTGACCCGCAGCAGTTACCACGCCGGTGAGGTGCAGCGGCTGATGCGCCAGCACCCCCGTTAAGGCGTCACAGCGAGATCGCCCCAGGCAGGAACCCATTCGTGCAATTGCCAGTCGACCCAGCCACCGGCGATCAAGGGGTCGTGGCGAATCAGCGCCAGGGCCTCGCCATAGCTGGAGGCCTGAAACGCCAACAGACCGCCGCCGCCGGGGCGCCGCTGCGCGTCAACCAGAAAGCCACTGGCCATCGGGTGCTCAGCGGCACTTTGGCTGGAAACCCAGGCACGGTGCGCCTGGAGACGGGCTGATCGCTCAGCCCCATCCAGGGCCCGAAAGCCGGCGGTGAAGGTCTCGGTCTTGATGAACCAGGGCATCGCCCGCACCTCAAGCCGCGACGACCTGCCGCTCGGCCAGGCCCACAGCCGCCTTCTCACTGGGAGGCACCAACACCTTGAAGCGGGCTTTCCACCTGGGCCAATCGGCAAGGATTGCCGCGGCCTTGGCACTGCCAGCATCCTCGGCATGGGCCTGAAGAAGGGGCTTGAGCAGGGCTTCCTGTTCGGGGGTGGTGAGGTCGGTGAGGGCGACGATCTCAAGATTGAGCCGATCGGCCAAGCCGCCGTCTTCATCGAGGATGAAGGCGACGCCACCGGTCATGCCAGCGGCCACGTTGCGGCCAGTGCTCCCCAACACCACCACCACCCCGCCGGTCATGTACTCGCAACAGTGGTCGCCGGCACCTTCAACCACGGCACGGGCGCCGCTGTTGCGCACGGCAAAGCGCTCCCCGGCCCGGCCCAAGGCCAACAACTCGCCACCGGTCGCCCCATACAGGCAGGTGTTGCCGAGGATCACCTGGTTACCGGGCTCCTGGACACCAACGGGAGGAACCACGGTGATGCGGCCGCCATTGAGGCCCTTGCCCACGTAGTCGTTGGCCTCGCCCACCAGTCGCACATTCATGCCCTGCAGCACAAAGGCGCCAAAGCTCTGGCCAGCCGCCCCCTCAAAGGTGAGGTCCAGCCGGCCAGCGAAGCCCGTGTTGCCATAGCGGGCCGCGATCTCGCCCGACAAACGGGCCCCCACGCTGCGATCCGTGTTCACGATCGCCAGGCTGCGGGCCAGCTGGCCATGACCTTCAATCGCCGCCATGACCTCGGCGTCGGCCAGCAACTGGTCTTCGAGGATTGGGCCATTGCCATGGGCCTCGGCATCGTGCTGAAGCCAGACGCGATCGGCCGCCGCTGCGATGGGAGAGAGCAGGCAGGACAGATCGAGGGCCTGGGTCTTGGCGAGGCTCACCGAGCGGGGCTCCAGCAATTCGGTGCGTCCGATCAGCTCGTTGAGGCTGGCCACCCCCAGCACACTCAGCAACTGGCGCACCTCTTCGGCCACAAAGAGGAAGAAGTTGACGACGTGCTCGGGGATGCCGGTAAAGCGCTTGCGCAGGGCCTCCTTCTGGGTGGCCACCCCCACGGGGCAGTTGTTGGTGTGGCAAACGCGGGCCATGATGCAGCCCTCGGCGATCATCGCGACCGAACCGAAGCCGTATTCCTCGGCGCCCAGCAGAGCGGCGATGATCACATCCCAGCCGGTCTTGAGTCCGCCGTCGGCACGCAGCAGCACCCGGTCACGCAGGCCGTTCTCCAACAAGCTGCGATGGACTTCGCTGAGACCGAGCTCCCAGGGGCTGCCGGCATGCTTAATCGAACTCAGCGGTGAGGCGCCGGTGCCACCGTCGTGGCCGGAGATCTGAATCACATCCGCGTTGGCCTTGGCGACCCCCGCTGCGATGGTGCCGATGCCAATCTCAGCCACCAGCTTCACCGACACCTTGGCGGCGGGATGGACCTGGTGCAGATCGTGGATCAGCTGGGCCAGATCTTCGATCGAATAGATGTCGTGGTGCGGTGGCGGCGAGATCAAGGCCACGCCGGCCTTGCTGTTGCGCAGCCAGGCGATGTAGGGATCAACCTTGGGTCCGGGCAGCTGCCCGCCCTCCCCGGGCTTGGCGCCCTGGGCCACCTTGATCTCCAGCTGCCTGCCGCTACGCAGGTATTCGGGAGTGACCCCAAAGCGCCCCGAGGCAATCTGCTTGATCGCCGAGCAGGCCGTATCACCGTTGCGCAGGCCGGCGAGCGTGGGCAGCGTCGCCGAGCGACCGGTCGGATCCACATCGTGGAGCGCATGGAAGCGGGCTGGATCTTCGCCGCCCTCGCCACTGTTGCTCTTGCCGCCGATGCGATTCATCGCCACCGCCAGCACTTCATGGGCCTCGCGCGAGAGGGCCCCCAGGCTCATGCCCCCCGTGCAGAAACGGCTGCAGATGCTCGTGACACTCTCGACCTGATCTAGGGGCAGGGGCTGGGGGGCGGGCCTGAGCTGAAGCAGATCCCGCAGGGCCGTGACCGGCCGATTTTCCAACAGGGTTTTGTAGGTGGAGAAATGGTCGTAACCCGGACCCGCCGCCACGGCTGCATGGAGGGCTTTGGCCATCTCTGGGCTGTTGAGGTGATATTCACCCCCGGTGCGGTACTGCACAAAGCCCATGAACTCAAGCTTGGTGCGGTTGAGCTCGGGGAAGGCCTTGGCATGGAAAGCCAAACTTTCACTGGCCAAATCCACCAGGCTGAGGCCGGCCACCCGGCTGGTGGTGCCCTTGAAGGCCAACGCGATCAGATCGGCACCGATGCCGATCGCCTCAAAGATCTGGGCACCGTGATAGCTGGCCAGCAGCGAGATGCCGATCTTGGAAAGGATCTTGCGCAGGCCATCTTCCAGGGCTTTGCGCACGTTGGCCTGGGCCTGATCAGGGCTGAGGGCCGGCAGCTTGCCCCGCTCAATCAGGGATTGGGTTTTGGGATGGGCCAACCAGTGGCGGGTGGTCTCCCAGGCCAGCCAGGGACACACCGCACTGGCGCCATAGCCGATCAGGCAGGCCAAATGGTGGGTGCTCCAGCACTGGGCTGTCTCCACCACCAGCGAGGCCCGCAGCCGCAAACCCACCCGTAGCAAGTGGTGATGCACCGCCCCCACCGCCAGCAGGGGGGCCATGGCGGTCGTGGTGGCATTGATCCCGCTGGGCCGGCCATCACTGGGGCTGCCTGCGAAGCCGCAGCGATCCGAGAGCACAAGGATCTGAACGCCAGCCCGCACCGCGACCTCGGCCTCGTGCTGCAGGCGCTGCACAGCGGCCTCGAGGCCATCGGGGCCCGCGGTGAGGCCAAACAGGGTCGAGAGGACCCTGGTGGCCAAGCCCTGGGCTGGGAGCGCCTGCAGCTCGGCCTCGTTGAGGATCGGTGTATCGAGGTGGAGCACCGCAGCCGCCTGGGGCTGGGGTCGCAGGGCCGATCCGCGTTGACCCAGATGCATCTCCAGGCTCATCACCAGCTTTTCCCGCAGCGGATCGATCGGCGGGTTGGTGACCTGGGCAAAGCGCTGCTTGAAGTAGTCGTAAAGCAGGTGGGGCTTGGCAGAGAGCACGGCCAGAGGGATGTCATCTCCCATGCAGTACGTGGGCTCCTTGCCCTGGCCTGCCATGTCCTCAATCACAAGATCCAGGTCTTCGGCCGTGAACCCCGAGGCGGTCTGCTGCTGGAGCAAATCGAGATCCCCCAGCAACCGTTGCTGCTGCCAGGGCTGGGGCGGCAGCTCACGCCGGTGCTCGGCCAACCAGTCGGCGTAAGGGTGACGCAGCGCGGCCTCTTGCTTGACCTCCCAGTTGCGCAGCAGGCTGCCTTCCTCAAGGTTGACGGCGAGCATCTGACCGGGGCCGAGCCGTCCCTTTTCGATGATGCGGCTCTCCTCGAGCTCGACCACACCGGTTTCCGATCCCATCACCACATAGCCATCGCTGGTGATGCAGTACCGGGCCGGTCGCAGACCGTTGCGATCAAGCGTGGCGCCCACGTAACGCCCATCGGCGAAGACCAACAAGGCAGGGCCGTCCCAAGGCTCCTGCAAGCAGGCGTTGTACTCATACATCGCCTGGATCTCGGGCCTGGATTCGAGCTCGGGCTGCTGCCTGAAGGCCTCGGGCACCAGGGTCAGCAGGCTGTCGGTGATCGGACGACCACTGCGAACCAGCAGTTCCAGGGTCGCATCGAGATTGGCCGAATCGCTGAAGGCGGGATTGACCAGGGGGCGCAGATCGCTGGCGGCATCTCCCCAGACCTCCTCGAGGTTGGCCTCGGCCGCACTGGCCCAATTGATGTTGCCCAGCAGGGTATTGATCTCTCCGTTGTGGCCCAGCAGCCGCATGGGCTGGGCCAGGGGCCAACGGGGCAAGGTGTTGGTGCTGAAGCGGCGGTGGTACACCGCAAAGCTGACGGCAAAGCGGGGGTCGCGCAGGTCGGCGTAGAAGGCCGGCAGCACCACCGAGCGCACCATGCCCTTGTAAACCAGCGTGCGGCAGCTGATCGAGGCAAAATAGAGGTCGGTGGTGCCCGCACCCCAGGCGGACCGGCTGCGGTCCACCACCCGGCGCCGCAGCCGGAACAGCAGGGCCTCCATCGCGTCGGCATCAGGCTCCTGGCCCTCCTGCGACGCCAGCAACCAGTGCTCAATCACCGGGGCGGTCTGGCGGGCCATCGGACCGAGCACCGCCGAATCCACGGGGACCTCACGCCAGCCCAGACTCCTCAACCCCAAACCAGCCGCTTCGGCCTCGCAGAAGTCACGGGCTTGACTGCGGCGGCTGGGGTCGACCGGCAAAAACACCGTGGCCAGACCGCGCAGGCTGGAGCTGGCCGCGGCAGCCGCCGGCCATACCGCCTCCAAGAACGTCCAGGGAATACCGCAGAGCACCCCGGCGCCGTCGCCGGAGTCGGCATCCCCACCACACCCACCGCGATGCTCCATGCAACCAAGGGCCCGCAGGGCCTGCTGGAGCACCCAGTGGCTCGCCTCGCCGCGCAGGGAGGCCAGAAAACCCACCCCACAGGCGTCCTTTTCACCCGCCACAGCAGCGGGGGCCGGGCTGTCGCAATGGGGCCAAACGGGATGGGGAGAAGCAGGCATAACCCGGGGTCAACACACCAGTGATCCGGCGCACCTCCAGATGGCGTCGCCAGGCGGCGCCCATGGTGATGGCTCAGCATTGAATCCTAAGGATCCGCAGATCGCCGCTAGGTTTCTGACTTAATGGCTGCAGACGCGATGGCTCCGGCGGCCTGGCTCCTTCACCTGCTGGCCTCGGCGGCCCTGGGGCCAACAGCCCCGATCCAAGTGCCGGCATTGGCCGCCTGGCCACCGGCGGCATTGGCCGCCTTGCCAGCGCCGGCATTGGCCGCCTTGCCCGTGCCGCCGCCGCCGCCCGCCTCGGGAGCGCAGGTCAGGGGGGCGCAGGTCACGGGGTCGCAGGTCACCGGCACCCCCCGCACCGCTCAGCTCAGCGGTCAACGCCTGGTGATCAATGGCCAGGCCCAGCAGGCGCGCTGGTTGCTCGTTGAGGCGGGTTTGGCAGGGCGTGCCGAACTCTGGCTCCCCCTCGAGGTGCTGCAGGAGCAGCTGGGCGTGGGCAGTCGCACCGCCACCAACGGCAGCCTCAAGCTCGAATGGTTTGGCCAGGAGCTGGTGGTGCCGCCTGGAGGCCAGCGCAGCCTCGATGACGAAGTCGCGGTTGACGTGGGCACCCTGCTCGAGGTCGCCGCTGTGCGCCATCGCGTCGAAGCCGGCACCCTCAACCTTGATCTCCCGCCTCCCACCCTGCTGGGGGTGCGCAGCTCCAACCAGGCCGGCAACCGGCGGATCGTGCTCGACATGGCCGGGCCGGCCTTGGTGCGCCGCGCCAGCGAAGGGCTCTGGCTCGGCCTCAACAGCTCGATCACGCAGCGGGCCGAGCTGTTGGCCCTGGGCCTGGCCGCCACCAGCGAGCCCGGTGGACTGCGCTTGAGCAGTCCACCGGGCTCGCCCCCCCGGCGGGTGTTCAGCCTGGGCGAGCCCGCCCGGATCGTGATCGATCTGGAGGGTTCAACGACCCCGCCCCAAGCCGAGGGGACCCCGTCAGCGGGTCCCAGCGACCCGCGCCTCTTGGCCCTGCTGGGCAAGAGCCTGCACTGGGACCTCCAGGTGCGCCAAGGCGTTCGGATCAATGCGGTGCGCCTCGATCCGCGACATGCCGGGTTGGAGCTGAGGCCCCTGACCCGCGACGGCGGGATGGAGGGGCTCAGCTCCCTGCCCCAGCTCGCCAGCCGGGAGGGCGCCCTGGTCGCCATCAACGGGGGCTACTTCAACCGGGTGCGCCGCCTGCCCCTGGGAGCTGTCAAAGCCGATGGCCGCTGGCTTTCAGGCCCGATTCTGGGCCGCGGCGTGGTGGCCTGGAACCCGCGCAGCCTGCCCCAGTTTGGGCGGCTGCGTCTCGATGAAGCCCTGCGCGGCCCCAGTGGACGCTCCTACCCCCTGGTGGCCGTCAACAGTGGCTACGTGCAGCGCGGCCTGAGCCGCTACACCGCCGACTGGGGGCCGCGTTATCGGGCCCTCAGTGGCGACGAAACAGGCCTGATCGTGCGTGCAGACCGGGTAGAGCAACAGCTCGACTCGGCCAGCATCGAGAGCGGTGTGGCGCTGCAGGCAGGAACCATGCTCATCGTGGCCCGCGGTGGCGTGGCGCTGCCCTGGGGCCCAGGAGATCGACTAAGCCTGAGCAGTCGGCCCAGCAGCGAGCTCGGCCAGGCCCCCTACGTGATGGGCGGTGGGCCCCTGATTTTGCAGGGGGGGCAAATCGTGCTGAATGGCCAGCTTGAAGGATTTAGCAGCGCCTTTCTGCAACAGGGGGCGCCCCGCACCGTGATCGCCAGTGACGACCGGCAGTTGTGGCTGATCACCCTGGAGGGCACCAATGACGCCGGCCCCAGCCTGGGGCAAACGGCCCAACTGCTCCAAAGCATGGGCATCACCGAGGCCCTCAACCTCGATGGCGGCAGCTCCACCGGGCTGGTGCTGGGCGGCAGCCATCAGGTCAAGGGTCGGGGCGTGGCCGGCGCCATTCACAACGGCCTGGGCCTGGTGCCCGGCCTTGAAACCGGCAGTGCCGATCGCCGCCTCAGCCAAAGGCGGACGAGCCCCTGAAGCCCAGCTGTCACAGTGGAGGCCTGCCCACTGACGCAGCCTCAGCACGTCTTGCCCCCATGCCCAAGGGCCACAGCCTGCGCATAACCGCTGCCGCCGCCGCTGAGCTCGGCCGCCAAGCCGCCGTGGCCGGCACGCCCGGAATGATGCACCTCGACCTGATCGAGGGGGGTTGTGAGCGCTGGAGCATCCGGCTGAGGCCCGGTCATCGATCTGGGGTGCCGGTGGCCAGGGCCGACGGTGTCACGGTCTATGCGCCCCACCAACAGACCGTGCTCTTGGGTGGGCTGAGTCTTGATTACCGCGGTGATCTGAGCGGAGGCGGCTTTCTCATGCGAACGCCCGAAGGACTACGCAGCTGCGCCTGCGGGGCAGCCTTTGGCCCAGCCCATGGCGCAGGGTCTGTGAACCAGTAAGGTGGCGGATTGTCGCAATCGGTCGGACGACCGAATCGCGTCCACCGATCCAGTCCGCCGACCTGATTCCAGGCCCTCGATGCCCACCATCCAGCAGCTGATCCGTACTGAACGGCAGCGCCTAACCCGCAAGACCAAATCCCCAGCCCTGCGCGCTTGCCCCGAGCGACGCGGTGTGTGCACACGCGTGTACACATCCACCCCCAAAAAGCCGAATTCGGCTCTACGCAAGGTGGCCCGGGTACGCCTGACTTCTGGTTTTGAGGTCACCGCCTACATCCCCGGAATCGGTCACAACCTTCAGGAACACTCCGTGGTGCTGATTCGTGGTGGCCGGGTCAAGGACCTGCCAGGTGTCCGGTATCACATCATCAGAGGCACCCTCGACACCGCCGGTGTCAAGGATCGCCGCCAGTCTCGCTCCAAGTACGGCGCCAAAACTCCCAAGGGTTGAGCCCTAGCTCGTCCTGACCTGATTCGTTCCTCCTTCGCCTTTCCCTTCGGTCTATGTCTCGCCGCAACGCTGCCGAGAAGCGCCCGGTCCTTCCCGATCCCCAGTTCAACAGCCGTCTGGCCTCGATGATCGTGGCCCGGCTCATGAAGCACGGCAAGAAATCCACGGCCCAACGGATTCTCTCTGATGCCTTCTCGTTGATCAACGACCGCACGGGCTCAGATCCGCTCGAACTGTTCGAGACTGCCGTCAAGAACGCCACTCCCCTGGTTGAAGTCCGTGCCCGTCGGGTTGGCGGAGCCACCTACCAAGTACCGATGGAGGTTCGCCAGGAACGGGGCACGGCCATGGCCCTGCGCTGGCTGGTCAACTTTTCACGGGCCCGCAACGGGCGCAGCATGGCCCAGAAGCTGGCCGGTGAGCTGATGGACGCGGCCAATGAAGCTGGCAGCGCCGTGCGCAAGCGGGAGGAAACCCACAAGATGGCCGAGGCCAACAAAGCGTTCGCCCACTACCGCTATTGATTCCCGGGGCCTGATCAATCGATCGGGATCCGCAGCTGGCTGGAGCCAAGGGCACTCCAGTCACACCCCATGCCCTGCCGAGCCAAGCCACATCACCTGTGGCTACTCAGCTCTGTAGAGTGACGCCCACTTTTTGTAGATCCTTCGGAGACATCCCCCGTGGCCCGCGCCTTTCCACTGGAACGCGTCAGAAATATCGGCATCGCCGCCCATATCGACGCGGGTAAAACCACCACCACCGAACGCATCCTGTTTTACTCAGGCGTGGTTCACAAAATGGGGGAGGTGCACGATGGCGCCGCCGTCACCGACTGGATGGAGCAGGAGCGCGAGCGCGGTATCACGATCACAGCGGCCGCCATCTCCACCAGCTGGAAAGACCACCGCATCAATATCATTGACACCCCTGGGCACGTCGACTTCACCATTGAGGTGGAGCGCTCGATGCGGGTGCTCGATGGTGTGATCGCTGTCTTCTGTGCCGTTGGAGGCGTCCAACCCCAGTCGGAGACTGTGTGGCGCCAGGCCGATCGTTACAACGTGCCCCGGATGGTGTTCGTCAACAAGATGGACCGCACCGGTGCCGACTTCCTCAAGGTCTACGAACAGATCAAGGATCGACTCAAGGCCAAGGCCATTCCGATTCAGCTTCCGATCGGTGCCGAAGGTGAGCTGAGTGGAATTGTTGATCTGGTCAAAAACAGGGCTTTCATCTACAAGGATGATCTCGGCCAAGACATTGAGGAGGTCGATATCCCAGCCGCCATGGCCGACGAGGTCGCTAAGTGGCGCACGGCACTGATGGAATCGGTTGCCGAAAGTGACGAAGGCTTGATCGAAGCCTTCCTCGAGAACGGCGAGCTCAATGACGCCCAATTGCATCAGGGTCTGCGCGAAGGCGTGCTCAAGCACGGCCTGGTCCCCATCCTCTGTGGCTCGGCCTTCAAAAACAAAGGGGTGCAGCTGCTGCTCGATGCCGTGGTGGACTACTTGCCTGCTCCAGTGGATGTACCTCCCATCCAGGGCCTGCTGCCCGACGGCACCGAAGCCGTGCGCCCCGCCGATGACAAGGAGCCTTTCAGTGCCCTGGCCTTCAAAGTGATGGCCGATCCCTTCGGCAAACTCACCTTTGTGCGGGTGTACTCGGGTGTGCTGCAAAAGGGCAGCTATGTGCTCAACTCCACCAAAGACAAAAAAGAACGGATTTCCCGTCTGATTCTTCTCAAGGCTGATGACCGGGAGGAGGTTGATGAACTGCGTGCGGGCGATCTCGGTGCTGTTTTAGGCCTAAAAGACACCACCACCGGTGACACCCTCTGCGTCGATTCCCAGCCGATCATCCTGGAATCGCTGTTCATCCCCGAGCCGGTGATCTCGGTGGCCGTTGAACCCAAGACCAAAGGGGACATGGAGAAACTCTCCAAAGCCCTTCAGTCATTGGCGGAAGAAGATCCCACCTTCCGGGTCTCCACAGATCCTGAAACCAGCCAAACCGTGATCGCCGGTATGGGTGAACTCCACCTGGAAATCCTGGTGGACCGCATGATGCGTGAATTCAAGGTTGAAGCCAACATCGGCGCACCCCAGGTCTCCTACCGGGAAACAATTCGCACAAGCTCAAAAGGCGAAGGTAAATTTGCTCGCCAAACAGGTGGCAAAGGCCAATATGGTCACGTTGTCATCGAGATGCAGCCCGGAGAGCCGGGAACAGGGTTCGAGTTTGTCAACAAAATTGTTGGCGGTATCGTTCCCAAGGAATACATCGGTCCTGCCGAGAATGGCATGAAGGAAACTTGTCAATCCGGCGTGATTGCAGGGTTCCCAATGATCGACGTGAAGGTCACCATGGTCGACGGTTCGTATCACGACGTCGACTCCTCGGAAATGGCGTTTAAAATCGCCGGCTCCATGGCCTTCAAGGACGCCGTCAAGAAGTGCAATCCAGTACTTCTTGAGCCCATGATGAAGGTGGAAGTTGAGATCCCCGAGGATTACCTCGGTTCGGTGATCGGCGACCTGTCCTCCCGTCGTGGTCAGGTCGAGGGCCAGTCCATTGACAATGGACAATCCAAGGTCCAGACCAAAGTGCCCCTGGCCGAGATGTTCGGCTATGCCACCCAGCTCCGATCCATGACCCAGGGTCGGGGTATCTTCTCGATGGAGTTCAGCCATTACGAGGAAGTTCCTCGCAACGTCGCTGAAGCCATCATCTCCAAGAATCAGGGCAATTCCTGATCTTCCTCATACCCGCTAACCCCCCGATTCTTTAACACCATGGCTCGCGAGAAGTTTCAGAGGAACAAACCCCACGTCAACATCGGCACCATTGGCCACGTTGACCACGGCAAAACCCCCCACACGGCCGCCATCACGAATGTGCTGGCCAAAAAGGGTATGGCAAAAGCCCAGGCCTATGACCAGATCGACGGTGCTCCTGAGGAGCGCGAGCGCGGCATCACGATCAATACCGCCCACGTCGAATACGAGACCGAAAAGCGTCACTACGCCCACGTGGACTGCCCCGGTCACGCGGATTATGTGAAAAACATGATCACCGGCGCAGCCCAGATGGATGGCGCCATTTTGGTGGTGGCCGCAACCGATGGCCCGATGGCCCAAACCAAGGAGCACATCCTGCTGGCCAAGCAGGTGGGCGTGCCCGCCCTGGTGGTCGCCCTGAACAAGTGCGACATGGTCGACGACGAAGAAATTCTCGAGCTGGTTGAACTCGAAGTGCGTGAGCTGCTGAGCAGCTATGACTTCCCCGGTGACGACATTCCCGTCATTCAAGTGTCCGGCCTGAAGGCTCTCGAAGGCGACGCTCAATGGGAAGCCAAGATCGACGAGCTGATGACCGCTGTGGACACCGGCATTCCTGAACCCGAGCGTGAAATCGATAAGCCATTCCTGATGGCCGTCGAAGACGTGTTCTCCATCACCGGTCGCGGCACCGTCGCCACCGGTCGTATTGAGCGTGGAAAGGTCAAGGTTGGCGAAACCGTTCAGATTGTGGGCATCAAGGACACCCGCGAAACCACCGTCACCGGCGTGGAAATGTTCCGCAAGCTGCTCGACGAGGGCATGGCTGGCGACAATGTGGGCCTGCTGTTGCGCGGTGTCCAGAAGGAAGACATCGAACGCGGCATGGTGCTGGTCAAGCCCGGCTCCATCACCCCCCACACCAAGTTTGAAGGTGAGGTGTATGTGCTCAAGAAAGAGGAAGGCGGCCGCCACACCCCCTTCTTTGCCGGCTACCGCCCGCAGTTCTACATCCGCACCACCGATGTGACCGGACAGATCACCGCCTTCACCTCCGATGACGGTGCCAACGTCGAAATGGTGATGCCCGGCGACCGAATCAAAATGACCGGTGAGCTGATCTGCCCAGTGGCGATTGAGCAGGGCATGCGCTTCGCCATCCGCGAAGGCGGCCGCACGATCGGTGCAGGCGTGGTCTCCAAGATCCTCGCCTGATTTAAGGTCGAAGGGCGGGGGCTTCGGCTCCCGCCCTTTCCGCACCTCGACAACCCATTCCGTTCAGGTCTTCGCCAACCACCAGGCCAGACCGATTCCGACACCCCGCCTCCATGTCAGCTGCCATCGCCCAGCAGAAGATCCGCATTCGCCTGAAGGCGTTTGATCGCCGCATGCTGGATCTCTCCTGCGACAAAATCATTGAAACCGCCGATCACACCGCTGCCACGGCGATCGGTCCGATTCCCTTGCCCACCAAGCGCAAGATCTATTGCGTATTGCGCTCGCCGCACGTCGACAAGGACTCCCGTGAGCACTTCGAAACACGCACCCACCGGCGCATCATCGACATCTATAGCCCTTCGGCAAAGACGATCGATGCACTGATGAAGCTCGATCTGCCAAGCGGCGTCGACATCGAAGTCAAGCTCTGATCATCACTTGCAAATCGACCTGAGCGTTGTGCCGTTTTGGTCGATCGGCCTTTTGGGCCTCGTTCCACAACGGCAGTGCCGGTGCCCTGCCTAGGATTCCAAGATCCAGAAACGGCAGCATGGGCGAGTTGGCAGTTCGGGAACTCCCCCTGTTCCCCTTGCCAGATGTGGTGCTTTTCCCCCAAGAAGTGCTGCCTCTGCATATTTTTGAACCGCGGTACCGCATGATGCTGCGTACCGTGCTCGCAGAAGATCGGCGCTTTGGCGTGGTGCGCTGGGATCCCACGTCTCAGCGCATGGCGGATGTGGGCTGCTGCGCTGAGATCATCCACAGCCAAACCCAAGATGACGATCACAGCAACATCGTCACCATGGGACAGCAACGCTTTCGTGTGCTCGACATCGTGCGAGAGGCTCCATTTCGCGTCGGGCTGGTGAGCTGGATCGAGGACTCTGGCGAGGCCGGCACCGATGCTCTTGAGGAACTCACTGCCCAGGTCACCCAGGCCTTGCACGATGTGGTGGAGCTCACCGGAAAATTGATCGGCAAACCCGCAGCCCTGCCGCCCGACCTACCCGAGCTGCCCCGCGAACTGTCCTTTTGGATCGCCTCCCACCTCGGTGGCCCTGTGGCCGAGCAGCAACAGGGCCTGCTGGAAATCACCGACACCAGCGATCGACTGCGTCAGGAATACGAGCTGCTTGACCACACCCGCCGCCAGCTCGCAGCCCGAACTGTTCTCAAGGACACGTTTCAACCCCAATGACGGTGTCAGCTCCCACGGCCATCCTGCTCCCAACCCAGCGATGAGTCGGGCCTACACCGACAGCGCCAGCGTGGCCCAGGCCTACGACCGCTGGACCACAGACCAGTTGCTCGAGCGCCTCTGGGGAGAACACATTCACCTAGGCCATTACGGCACGCCTCCCCGCTCACGGGACTTTCGCGCCGCCAAAGAAGACTTTGTGCACGAGCTGGTGCGCTGGAGTGGCTTCGACCAACTGGCACCAGGCTCCAGGGTGCTGGATGTGGGGTGTGGCATCGGGGGGAGTGCCCGAATGCTTGCGCACCACTACAAGCTCGATGTGCTGGGAATCAGCATCAGCCCGGCCCAGATCGACCGGGCTCGCCTGCTCACCCCAGAAGGGCAAAGCAAGACCTGCCGCTTCGCCGTGATGGATGCCCTGGCCCTGGAGCTGCCCGACCAGAGCTTTGATGCGGTGTGGAGTGTCGAGGCCTCACCCCACATGCCCAACAAACAACGCTACGCCGACGAACTGCTGCGGGTGCTGCGGCCCGGTGGACTGCTGTCCGTGGCTGATTGGAACCGCCGCGATCCTGGCGACAGGCCCCTGAATCGGCGCGAACAGTGGGTCATGCGTCAGTTGCTCGACAACTGGTCGCATCCTGAATTTGCGAGCATCAAGAGCCTGAAACGCAACCTCGAAGCCAGTGCAGCTGGCTCGGGCCTGCGGATCGACACGGCCGATTGGACGACCCCCACCCTGCCCTCCTGGATCGATTCGATTTTGGAAGGGGTACGTCGCCCGGGAGCCATCCTCAGCCTCGGCGCCAACGGCATCGTGCAGGGGCTCAGGGAGAGTCCCACGATCTTGATGATGCACTGGGCCTTCTCCACGGGGCTGATGCAATTCGGGGTGTTCCGAGGTCGCAAACCAGCCTGAAGATCGGGCCAGACCAGCGATCGCAACGACCGGGCTGTTTCAGGCTGCTTCGGGCTGCTTCTCAGACGCGCTGGGTGATCGGGTAAGCACCAAAGAGCGCCAGATGATCACACAGGGGCTTCAGATCCTCAAGCGCCGCGTCGAGGGCCTCTGGCCCAGCCCCAACCTCCAAATCAACAAAGAAGATGTATTCGCCCATCTCCCGCTTTGAAGGCCTTGACTCAATGCGGCTCATGTTGAGCTGACGGCGCTCAAAGCAACCCAAGGCTTCAAGCAGTGCCCCGGGTCGATTCGAGTGAAGCGAAAAGGCGAGGCTGGCCATGGGCCCACTCGAACTCCGCTCCCCCCTGCGCAGCAGCAGAAAACGGGTGCAATTGCCCGCCGCATCATTGATCGGGTAGGCCAGCACCTCCAAGCCGTGCTCCTGAGCCGCCGCCTGCGAGGCCACCGCAGCCCGGAAGCGACTGCCGGCCACCATCCGGGCCGCTTCTGCCGTTGAGCTGGTGGGGAGTTGCAGGGCCCGGGGCAGATGGCTCGCCAGCCACTGGCTGCACTGGGCCAACGCCTGGGGGTGGGAGAGGATCTCGCTGATCCCATCGAGGGGGCCACTGCCGAGCAAGGCGTGGCGTATCGGCAGCACGAGGGCGTGGGCCACCGCAAGATCTGGATGCTCCCAAAGGGCATCCATCGCGGCCGTGACGCCACCTTCCACGGAATTCTCCACCGGCACCACGGCAGCATCACACTCACCCGAAGCCAGAGCCTGCACCACGGCACGGATGCCGCGCTGGGGTATCAGCTCAGCATCGGCAAGTGCCTCGAGCTCGCAGAGCTGCCGAGCTGCCTGCTCGCCATAGGTGCCAACGGGGCCAAGAAAGGCAACGCGCATGGGTAAGAAAAGGACCGAAACAATGGGATCGGACATTGGGCACCGCGAAGGATGGCCGATAGGATCATGCCGCCCCGGCCAGCTGGCCATGCCCCTGGCCTTTAGCGCCAGCCAGCACCTCCAACTGACAGTGCACCAGGAAGGCCACCGCCTGGGCACCTATCTGCAGCAGGAGGAGCGGGTGGTCACAGCGCTGCTCGATCCCCAGCAGCTGGAGCCGCTGGCGCCAAGCCTCTACCGCTACACCGTGACCCAGCTGCAGGTGTTCCAGCTGCGGATTCAGCCGATCGTGCAGCTGCGGATCCACCTCTGCAACGGCCGCCTTGAACTGGAGGCGATCGACTGCCAGCTCGAGGGTCTTGGCTTGGTCGATGACTTTGAACTCACCCTGAGTTCCTGGTTGCTCGCTGGCGAGAACGGACTCGAGGGGGAAGCCACCCTCTCGGTGCAGGTCAGCCAGCCACCACTGCTACGGCTGATCCCCAAGGCCGTGCTCGAGGCCACAGGCCGCTCCCTGCTGGCCGGGATCCTGCTGGGGATCAAGGGGCGGGTGGGTCAGCAGTTGCTCGGCGATTTCAAACAGTGGTGCCAGGAGCATCCGGAGTTGTACTGCTGAGCACGTTGGTCAGAAAACTGATGCGGTGCAGGGTGCTTGGACCCCTGAGCTGCAGAGCGGCCCGATGCACAGCGGTGCCATAGCCGTAATGACGCTCGAGCCCATAGCCCTGAAACCGCAGCGCCAGGCGGGTGATCAGCGCATCGCGGGCCTGCTTGGCCAACACACTCGCCGCCGCAATCGCCAGGCAGTGCCGGTCACCACCAACCAGCGTGCTCTGGGGCCATGGCCAGAGCCGCAGGGGGAGGATGCCATCCACAATCACCAGCTCGGGCTGCCAGCGGCGGCGTTGTAAGGCCCGCAGCATCGCCAACTCGGTGGCGCTGCGAATGCCCAGCCGATCGATTTCTGCGGCGGAGGCCTGTCCGAGGGCCCACGCCTCGGCCCACTGCTGAATGAGGGGCACCAGGACCTGGCGGCGTCGAGCCGTTAGCAGCTTGCTGTCGGTGAGGCCTGCAGCGGCCAGGGGCCCAAGAGCTGCGGCAGGGAGCTGCACCGCCGCCGCAAACACAGGCCCAAACAGGCAACCCCGACCCACTTCATCGACGCCAAGACAAAGGGACGGATCCAGACCGGCCCATGGATCCTCAGCCACCCCCCGCCGGTGCTGCAAAGGCGTCGCCTGTAACAGACCTAGGCCGGAGGAGGTGGGCAGGGCCTTCAGCTGCTGGCCGACGAGCGGCGGCGGCGGCGGCGGGGCTCGTCGGAGTCGTCGCTGGCCTCGGGCTCGCTCAGCAGGGCCACGGCTGGGGCCTGCGGTTCGGGGGTGAAGTGTTCAGGGACGGCGGCGGCAGCACTGAGCACAACGGGGGAATCACTGCTCGGCACCGAAACCGTCACCAGGGTTTGAGGAACCAGACCCACAGGAAGGGGGGTGATCTCCACCGAAGCCAGGGTAGATACGGTGGGCGTCTTCCGGGTGGGCGTCTCCCCAGTGGGCGTCTCACCAGAGGGTGGAGCGCCGCCCTCGGCATCACTGCCGCCACGACCGCGGCCACGACGGCGGCGTCCGCCCACGGCAGCCATTTGCTGACGGGCTTCCTCAATCACCGCCTCGGCACTGTCTCCGGGGCGCACCACCCGAATCATCACGTTGTCGACGCTGGGGGGCTCATCGAGCAACAGGGCAGGGCTCAAGCCCATCCAGCCGAAGACCAGCTCCTGGGTGTCGTCCATCGGGACGGCCACCACTTCGAGATCCTGACGGCGGGAAGGTGCCGGCTCACTGGCTGCAGCGGTTGATGCGGAGGTGGTTGATGCGGAGGCGGTTGATGAGGAGGCAGTTGATGCCGAAGTGGAGGCCGAAGTAAAAGCCGTAGCAGCGGTTGATGCTTCGAAATCAGTGGGATCAGTGACAGCCGCAAGCGACAGCTCACCGGTGTCCTGACTGGAGCGGCCACCACGACCGCCACGGCGACGGCGACCGCCCGCTTCCCCGGCACCCGGGCTGAGGACCTCGGCCCGGGCCGAGGCCGCCGAACGCACCAAACCCCCCGTGGTGGCCAGCGGTTGCAGGGTGTCCTTGCCCGGCAACACAGCCACATGACCGAGGCCACCACAGCTGGGGCAGGCCCGCCCAAACAATTCGTAGATGTTTTGCCCCTGCCGCTTGCGCGTGAGCTCCACCAGGCCCAGCTCGGTCAGCTGGGCCACCTGGGGCCGAGCGGCATCGTGGCGAACAGCCTGGGTGAAATGTTCAAGGAGCTGCAACTGTTCGCGCCTTGACTCCATATCAATGAAGTCAATGATCACCACCCCGCCGATGTTGCGGAGCTTCAGTTGACGGGCAATCTCAATGGCGGCTTCGCAATTGGTCCAGAGGACCGTTTCACGGGCATTGGCCGAGCGGGTGAAGGATCCCGAGTTGACATCAATGACAGTGAGCGCCTCAGTGGGCTCGATGATCACGTAGCCACCCGAAGGCAGATCCACGCGCGGTTTCAGTGCATCGCGTATCGCTGCATTGACGCGATAGTGCTCGAGGATTTCAGCCGATTCACCATGGTGGTGTTCAACCACGGGATTGGCCGGGTCCGCGCCGAGAAAGGCGTTGACCCGCCCCACCGCATCGGGATTGTCGACGACAACCCTGGCAACCTCGGCGGTGAAGTGATCCCGCAGGATGCGATGAATGAAATCCTCATCGCGATTGAGCAGCACCGGAGGGCTTGCCGTCTCGGCTGCTGTCTGAATGGCCTCCCACTGGCGCAACAGTGCTTCAAGGTCATCGATCAGCAACTCCTCACTGATGCCCTCGGCCTCGGTGCGAACCAACAGGCCAGCACCGGGGGGCTTGATCAGCACGCCCAGGGCACGCAAGCGGTTGCGCTCGTTCTCGCCGTTGATGCGACGGGAAATGGTCACCCCCTGGCCGTGGGGCTGAAGCACCAAAAAACGGCCCGGTAAAGCCAGATTTCCCGTGAGCCGGGGGCCTTTGGTGCCCGTGGGCTCCTTCATCACCTGGACCAGCACCGTTTGGCGCGGCTCCAGCAATTCAGTAATGCCCGCCGCTCCTTTGCGAAGCCTCAGGGGGCCCAGGTCAGTGACATGAATGAAGCCATTTTTTTCGCTCTCGCCGATGTTGACGAACGCAGCATCAATGCCGGGCAACACATTCTCGACAGTGCCGAGATAAACATCGCCAATTTGGTAGCGACCTTGGGCAACAATCAGTTCATCAACGCGTTCATCGGTGAGAACTGCGGCGATCCGCAATTGCTCGGCAATGACGATCTGCTGGGGCATGGAAAAGTTGGGTGGCTAAAAAAGCCCTGCTGACGGTGGGAGCAGCGGCAAGAGCAGGAACAATTCCCGCCAGCGTCGAAGCTCAGATCAAAAAACTGAAGACTTGAACGGGATGGACGGGGTCAAGCCCTAATGCCCAAAGGGCTATGAAAAATTGATTGCGATTAAAACAGGATCTATTAAAACAAGCGCTATTAAAACCACGTCGATTAAGAAGAATGCGGATTGAAACGACGGCGTAAAACCGAAGTCGTCGACCTGCAATGCTGATGGTTCCCTAAAACAGCTGGTGCCTGGACACAGAGCCCCCCAGAAGTCAGATGAAATCAGAATTCTGGAAAACTTGAGGTCAGCATTGCGTGCTCTGTGGGGGCCAGTAAAACCAGCCGGATGGAGAACACGAATGGCCAGCCCGTCGGGCGGCTGGATCTTGACCTATACCAAAATTAGCATGGTTGAAGGATCAGAGCTTCGCGCCGCACCTGGCGCAACAGCAACGGTTGCTCCAGGTGCTGCTCCAACCACACCTGGACCTGCTGGGGGCGAATGCTGCGGCCCTGCTCATCAATGGCCGCCTCCAAGTGAAACAGCGCCATGGCGTTCGAGGGGGCCGTTGACACAGCGCCGGTCACCGACCCCATGCTCTGCAGCACCACACTGCGCAGATCGGGGCGGCACTCACGCTCACGGGGACGGCCCTTTTTGTCGGTGTCATGCCAGATCAGGCTGGTGGCTGACAACACCGACTGCAGGGCCCGCTGCCATTGGGACGGCGTGGGTGCTGTTGTGGCCTCGCTCAAGGCGGCCTGCAAGCCAAAGCTCCAGCGGGACGCGGTGAGCTCCTGGCTCAGGCTGGGGCCAAAGACCGGCACAGGCTGCACCGAAAGCAACTGAAACTCGGAGCTCAGCTCATCCTGCAGCCGCTGCCGCACCAGCGACGCGTCCACCAGCTCGGTGAACTCCAGATCGAGCCACTCCCCCAGGCCCTCCACCCCCAACGGCAGGGCCAGGGCCAGCTGCAGCCGGGGCAACGGGTGGAACCCACCGGTGAAACTCACCGGCAGGCCACTGCGGCGCAGGGCCCGCTCCAGCAGGCGCAGGGTGTCGAGGTGGCTAATCAACGCCAGGGAACCAATTTTGGCAAAACCAATGCGCAGGCGGCACACCCGCTCGCTGGCCGGGGCCCGCTGGGGCAGCGCCAGCGGAATCGACGGCGGCGGTATCACCACGTTGTGGCCCAACTCGGGGCCACACACACCGCAGCTGCTGCAGCCCTCAAACGAGCAATCGGGAACCACCGCCGCGGCCAGGGCCTTCTGGAGGTCTTCGGCCAGCCAGCGCTTGTCGAGTCCCGAATCGATGTGATCCCATGGGAGCGGTTGGCGGCAGAAACGATCGAGGTCCTCGACACTGAGGGCCTCAGCGGCACTCCAGGCCCCCATCTCCAGAGCCCGGTAGCGGCCGCCCAATCCGGCCGCCTCAATCGCCGTGGTCCAGGCATTGTGGCTGCGCTCAGCCGATTCAAACCAGGCATCAAGGCCAGCCCCAGCCCGCCAGGCGGCCTCAATCACCGCGGCCAGGCGGCGATCACCGCGGCCGATGAAATCTTCGATCGCCGAGAGACGACCATCGTTGAAATTGGTCTTGAGGCCGCGCAGCTGACGCAGGGCACCCCGCAACAGCTGCTGGCGCCGCCCAAATTCAGCGGTGCTCACGCTGTGCCACTGAAAGGGGGTGTGGGGCTTGGGCGTGAAGTTGCTGATCGTGAGGTTCAGCTCGAGCCGGCCCAGATCGCCGCACTGCTGCTGGAGAGCGCGGCAGGTGTCGGCGATTCCCAGCACATCCGCATCGGTTTCCCCGGGCAACCCGATCATGAAATAGAGCTTGATCTTGCGATAACCGTTCTCCATGGCGGTGCGGATGCCGCGCAGCAACTCGGCGTCGGTGAGACCCTTGTTGACGATGTCGCGCAGGCGTTGGGTGCCGGCCTCTGGGGCAAACGTGAGGCCCGATTTGCGGGTGCCGCCCAAAATGTGGGCGATGTTGGCGTCGAAGCGATCCACCCGCTGACTCGGCAGGGTGAGGCTCACGTTGGACTCCGCCAAACGGTTGCGCAGCTCCACCCCCACAGCCGGCAGGGCCAGATAGTCACTACAGCTCAGCGACAGCAGAGAGAAGTCGCTGTAGCCAGTGCGGCGCATGCCCGCTTCGACGGCCTCCACCACCGCCTCGGGCTCCACATCGCGGGCCGGGCGGGTCAGCATCCCGGGCTGGCAGAACCGGCAGCCGCGGGTGCAGCCACGCCGAATCTCAACCGTGAGGCGGTCATGCACCGTCTCGATGTGGGGCACCAACCCCATCGCGTAGTGGGGCATGGGCGTGGCCGTGCGCCGCTGGATGCGCGCTGGGATCGCCGGCTCCAGTGGCTCGATGCTCACGCCATCGATCCCGGGGCCATAGAGGCTGGGCACGTAGACCCCGGGCACCTGGGCCAGATCACGCAGCAGCTCGCGGCGGCCGAGGCCCGCGGCACGACCCTCAGCCACCACCAAGCCGATCTCCGGCAGCAGCTCTTCACCATCCCCGAGGGCGATGAAATCAAAGAAGGCAGCAAAGGGCTCAGGGTTGCTGGTGGCGGTGGGTCCACCGGCAAAGATCAGCGGCGGTGCCTCGGGGTGAGCGAGGGGTCGGTCACCCCGATCAGCAGCCAGCAATGGAATGCCGGCCAGGTCGAGCATCTCGAGGATGTTGGTGCCGCCCAGCTCGTAGCTCAGCGAAAAACCGAGAATGTCGAAGGCTGCCAGTGGCCGCCGGCTCTCCACGGCAAACAAGGGCACACCGCGCTCGCGCAGGCGCACCGCCAGGTCAGGCGCCGGCAGGTAGCTGCGATCGCACAACTGGCCTGGAACACTGTTGAGAATCGAATAGAGAATGATGTGCCCGCTGTTGCTGGCACCCACCTCATAGACCTCGGGATAGGTGAGCGCCCAGCGCACGCTGGCACCGGCCCAGGCCCCATCCCAGTTGCGGGGCTCCACGCCGCGCTCGTTGCCCAGATAGCGGGCCGGCTTGCTGATCGACAGGTCGATCAGGGCGTCGAAATCGACAGGAGCGGCAACAGTCACAGATGCCGGCGGCAAGGGGTGGCTTTGATCGTATGCAACACAGGCTGCTGGATCTGCGCAGCGCGACATCGTGAGCCCACGCATCGTTGCCCTTATCCAGGGCCAGCCGCACGGTTTCACTCGCCGCATGGTCAGCGCCGGCGATCCGATCAGCGAGCGAATCACACCGTTCGTGCTGCTCGAATGGATTGATGGGCCGGTGCTGATCGAGCATGGGGCCATGCCTCCACCCCGGCATAGGACAATCGCGCCCAGTGTCAACGGGCCCGGCTGTGGCCCATTCCGCGATGGTCCAGGTCAACGGCAATTACCTCAAACTCAAGGCGGGTTACCTGTTTCCCGAGATCGCTCGGCGGGTGAGGGCCTTCAGCGAAGCCCATCCGGATGCACCGATCATTCGCCTGGGCATCGGCGACGTCACTGAGCCGCTCCCTGAGGCCTGCCGCAGCGCCATGAAGGCGGCCATTGACGAAATGGGCACGCCAGAGGGCTTCCATGGCTACGGCCCAGAACAGGGCTACCTCTGGCTGCGTGAGGCGGTTGCCCAACACGATTTTGTAGGCCGCGGCTGCCAGATCTCGGCCGAGGAGATCTTCATCTCCGATGGCTCGAAATGCGACAGCGCCAACATCCTCGACATCCTCGGCGAAGGCAACCGCATCGCCGTGACGGATCCGGTCTATCCGGTGTATGTCGACAGCAATGTGATGGCGGGCCGCACCGGCGACGCCGATCAAGCCGGCCGCTACGGCGGTCTCACCTACCTGCCCATCAGCGCAGCCAACGGCTTCGCGGCCCAGCTGCCCAGCGAACCGGTGGATCTGATCTACCTCTGTTTTCCCAACAACCCCACCGGCGCGGTCGCCACCAGGGCACAGCTCCAGGCCTGGGTCGACTACGCCCGGGCCCACGGCGCCCTGATCCTGTTTGATGCGGCCTACGAGGCCTTCATCCAGGACCCCTCATTGCCCCACTCGATCTATGAGATCGACGGGGCGCGGGAGTGTGCCATCGAATTCCGCTCCTTCTCCAAAAATGCCGGTTTCACCGGCACACGCTGCGCCCTCACCGTGGTGCCCCGCGGACTGATGGGCACCGCGGCCAACGGCGAACCGGTGGAGCTCTGGGCCCTCTGGAACCGGCGCCAGTGCACCAAGTTCAATGGCGTGAGTTACATCGTGCAGCGGGGCGCCGAAGCGGTGTATTCGGCCGAGGGCCTGGCCCAGGTCAAAGCTCTGGTCAGGTTTTACATGGACAACGCCGCGATCATTCGCCGCGAGCTCACGGCCGCCGGCCTCGCCGTCTACGGCGGCGAGCAGGCCCCCTATGTGTGGTTGAAGACCCCAGAAGGTCTTGACTCCTGGGGATTCTTTGATCACCTGCTCGGCCAGGCCCACGTGGTGGGCACCCCCGGCAGCGGCTTCGGAGCCGCTGGAGAGGGCTACTTCAGGCTCTCGGCCTTTAACAGCCGGGCCAATGTCGAGGAAGCCATGCGTCGCATCCGCTCGTTATGACCTTCGCCAACATCAGGGGCTTGCCCTGCCACAATTCCGGAATGTCTGTCACTGCACTGGCCATGGCTCCTGCTGCTGTGATCCCAACTGGAACCCTCCGAACTGGAACCCTCCGGGCCAGCGAAACTCCCAGCCGCTCTCCCGGTGGAGCAGCGGTGATGGAAAAAGCGCCAGAGCGGGTCAGGAAGCTCTCCCCCCGCTACAAGGTGCTGCTCCACAACGATCCGGTCAACTCCATGGAGTACGTGGTCACCACCCTCCGCCAGGTGGTGCCTTCCCTGAGCGAGCAAGACGCCATCGCCGTGATGCTCGAAACCCACAACACGGGCGTAGGCCTGGTGATCGTGTGTGATCTGGAGCCGGCCGAGTTTTACTGCGAAACCCTCAAGGCCAAGGGCCTCAGCAGCACGCTCGAGCCGGAGAGCTGAACCATGGATCCCCGGCGCTGGCTGGCAGCCCCTGCCCCGTGGCCGGGCACCGTGGTGTACCTACCGCTCCTTTATCTCGTCGGCTGGCTGGCCTCGAGACCCCTCGCATGGCTGATGCCGGGTTGGCGCTCCGACCAGGTGGACCTGGCCGGCCTGGCCCTTGCGTTAGTGCTGCTGTTGCTGACCCTGCCACTGCGCCTACGACGCCACTGGCAAGCAAGCCATCCCTGGCAAAGCCTGGGGGTGGTGGCTCCGTTGAAGGCGTGCCTAAAGGCGCTGATTCAGGGCCTGCTCAAAGCGTTGTTGCTGCTGGGTCCCCTCGTGCTGCTGCTCCTCCTGGGCGGCCAGGCCCGCTGGCTGGGCGAACTGGGTGGGGCCCAGCTGCTGAATGCCCTGGCTCTGCTCCTGGGGGTTGGTTTTGCCGAGGAACTGCTGTTCCGGGGCTGGCTCTGGGGCGAGCTCGAGCAACTGCTAAGTCCCCAGCAAGCCCTGGGGTTGCAGGCGGCCATCTTTGCGCTGGTTCATCCCTGGTATCGGCTGCCGCCCAGCGAAGCGATCGCACTCCTGGGCGGTTTGGTGCTGCTGGGCCTGGTGCTGGCCCTACAGCGCCGCGCCGACGGCGGCGTGCTGTGGGGAAGCGTTGGCCTGCATGGGGGGCTGGTCGGGGGGTGGTTTGCCCTCCAGAACGGGCTGTTGCAGCTATCACCGGCAACACCAACCTGGTTGATCGGCCCGGGCGGGGCCTCCCCCAACCCGATTGGTGGAGCGCTGGGCTGGCTAGGACTGCTGAGCCTGCTGTGGATACGCCGGCGCTACCTCCAGAGCAATCTCGAGCAGCAGATAGCGCAGCAATCCCCGCAAAGGTCGAGAGTCAGCTGAGGATTGGTTGATTCCACAACCACCATGTTTCATGCTTCGGTCTTCATGCTTCGGTCTTGCTAGGACACGAGTCTTTTCAAGCGAGCCAGCCTCCTAGAAAAGACTCCAGTGCCGTTGACAAGAATCCAGTCTCAGCGAACCGCCGTCGCCAGGGCCCTGCGCCCCTCAACCGGCGCATGCAGCGCCTCATTCAGAGGGGCAACCCCATAGTCGCGCTCCAGCAGAGCCATAACCGTACGGCCAAAGTCGCCAGGATTGGTGTCAAAAGCCTCAAGGCAAATCCTCCCAAAGGTGCTGCCCATTGGCTCCGGGTTCCACAACAACTTGCGGGCCGTCCAGGGCAGCATGCTCATGGGGTTGTAGCCGGGCTGAATGAGGCCCTGCTCAAACCCATACTGCTCCAAATGGGTATGGGGCTGTAGGCCAATGAAGAAGATTGCCGGCTCCACCGTGTCGGCGCCAAAAATGCGCTCAAGCTCCCGGTGATAGGCAACGGTTTGACGGATTGTCTCGGGGCGCTCATCGATCACATTGAAGGAGTAGTTGACCGAAACGTGATCCTTGAAGCCGGCGTCAGCAAGCAGGCGGCAACTCTCAAGCACCGTGCGCAGGTTGTAACCCATGCGCATCTTGCGCACGAGTTCCTGGGAGCCAGACGTGATGCCGATCTCAAAATAGCTCATACCGCTGGCGACCATCAGCTCGGCCAGCTCGACATCGAGGTTGTCGGCGCGGATGTAGGCAGCCCAGCGAATGTCAGTCATGCCGGATGCAAGAATTGCGCGAAGCAATTCCTTGGCATCTTCGATATAACGGCGAGCTGGAATAAACTGAGCGTCGGTAAACCAAAATCCACGGACTCCGCGGTCATAGAGCTGGCGCATTTCCTTGACCACCTCCTCGACAGGGTTCAGGCGCACGGCCTTTCCCTCGATCACGGTGTAAATGCAGTAGCAACAGTTATGGGGGCAGCCACGCTTGGTCTGGACCCCCACATAGAAATCACCGCCTTCGAGGTACCAGGACAGCTCAGGCCACATCGCCTCAATGGCGTCGTAATTGACAGCGCTCTTCTCAACAGGGCTGGGCTGCTCATGAATCAACCCATCGCGCGGTGGATCACCGGCCACAAAAGCGCGTTCAGAGGCGATCGACTCACCACGGATCAAGCGCTCGAGAAGGGTTTCACCTTCCCCAACTGAAACAACCGTGCCGGCGGGCAAGCGGCGACCGAGTTGCTCATAGAACACGCTCACAGCACCACCACCAAGCACCGCCCGCGCCTGCGGATTGAATCGACGGGCACGCCTAAGCCCACGGCGTAACAAGCGCAGATTGCGCCAAAGCTCGCCGTAATGGGTGGTCATGAGCTGCAGACCACCCAAGGCGCCACGCAATCGCTTCAAGGGATTGCGGGCATAGAAGACCTCGAAGGAATTCTGCAGAGGATTGCCACCACGGCCATCCACCGGCGCGTAAATCTGAATGTCACGCCAAGAGAACACCAGCAGGGTGGGCCGAAACGCCTCAACCGACGCCAACAACACCCGCTCAACATCGAGCGCGGGTACAGCCGCCAGATCAAGGATGCGCTGGGCCAAGCCAGGAAACTGCTTGTTGAGGTGATCGGCCAGATAGATGGGCCCCACCGGAAAAATCGGATTGCAGGGGAGACGAACCAGCAACACCCGCTGGTCATTGGCCGGAATGGGCTGGATTGCTGCCGTGGGGCTGCTGGCTGCTCTCACGTGGCCACGCCCTCGGATCCTCAGATCTTGGACGCTAACAAGCTCGGTTTGACCACGGCGACCGCAACCCGCCCCAGTGGGGCAGCCCTTCAAGCGAACCCGAAGCTCCCCCAACCCACACCATTGATCAGCCGAGCTAATTCGTGTCATCAGCAGCGCTGCGGCATGGCTGCGGCGCCGGTTCTCACCAATAGCGCAATGTTCCGTTACAGTCCTTCGTGACGGGATTCC
>CAMDVN010000024.1 GCA_945877595.1 Cyanobium sp. NIES-981
TTAAGGGCGGCCGGGGCCGCTGCGGTTGATGCGGCCGGGGCCGGCGCGGGGGTTTCAGCCATAACGCGTGCGTGCAGATCGCCAACCAGGTGCCACCAGGCTAAAACCGGCTTGATCGATCTGCCCGTGGAAGCCCCTCGTGAGCACCACCCTGGCCCTGTTTTTGGTTGTGTTTGGAGGGTTGCTGCTGGCGGCAGGCTTTCTGGATGACATTGCCGCCCGCATCAGGGTGCCGGGCATCTTGCTGGTGCTCCTGCTTGGCCTGCTGACCGACAACAGGCTCGAAGCCCTGCCCGGCCAACCCCCGCCGCTGCTCAGCCTGGTCCAGGCCGATCAGATCGCCCAGGTGTCCCTGGTGCTGGTGCTGTTCTTTGGTGGCCTCACCACCAACTGGCGTGAGATGCGGCCGGTGCTGGTTCCGGCGGCACGTCTGGCCACGGTGGGCTCGGTTCTGACGGCTGGGCTGTTGATGGGGGTGGTGTTGGCCCTGGGGATCTTGCCCGGCACCAGCTTCAAATCGGACATCCCCTTTGCCCTGTTTGTGGGGGCGATGGTGTGCAGCACCGATGCTTCGGCGGTGCTGGCCCTGCTGCGCCCCCTGGCGGGCCGGGTGCCCCAGCGGCTGATCAATCTGATCGAGTGCGAGTCAGCCTTCAATGATCCGGTGGCGGTGGTGCTGTGCGGTCTGGCCCTGGCGATGGCCCGTGGCCAGGCTGAGACCACCGCCGCCAGCCTGGTGATCGAGGTGTCACGCCAGTTCCTGCTGGGGGCACTGCTGGGCTTTCTGGGCGGCACCCTGGCCCGTCAAACCCTCTCGGGCCGCCAGCCCTTGGCCAGCACCTCCCAGCTTTCGGTGCTCAGCCTGGCCGTGCTGATGCTGTTGGTGGGGGCCACCCAGCTGTGCGGCGGCAGCGGCATTTTGGCTGCCTATGTGGCTGGGCTGGTGCTCGGCAACAGCCCCGAATGTGACCGCCAGGTGCTCGAGGCGGCCCACGCTGGCTTCGCCAAGATGGCTGAACTGCTCCTGTTCCTTTGCATGGGGCTGGTGGTGCAGCCCGACCAGGTGGTGGTGGCGTTCGGTTGGGCCGTGTTCCTCTTTGTGGCGATGCAGCTGGCGCGGCTGCTGATGGTGGAATCGGTGCTGTGGCGTGCTGGTTTTGATCGCTCCGAGCGCTTGTTGATCACGATGGCCGGCCTGCGTGGGGCCGTGCCGATTGCCGTGGCGATTCAGGCGGCGGCCAGCACCGTGCCCTGGGGTGATGCCATGCCGCCGCTGGCCCTGGGCGTGGTGCTGCTGGGACTGTTGCTGCAAGGTTTTTCCTTGGTGCCCCTGGCCCGGCGCCTGGGCCTAGCCTCGCCAGAGTGAATCGAGCCAAGACGGGGAGAGGGACTGGTGCGATTGCTGTTGCTGGGCTGCTCAGGTTTTGTGGGCCGCGAGTTGGTGCCCTACTTGCTGGAGCTGGGCCATTCGCTCACCGTGGTGAGTCGCCAGGGCGAGCCCTTTGCCCAGCTGGTGGGCGAGCGCCTTTCGGTGCTGCACTTCAATCCCGCTGATCCGTCCAGCTGGAACCACAACGGCCTCGAGGTGGCGCTGCGCCAAGCCGAAGGGGTCATCAACCTGGCCGGTGAAGCAATCGCCGACAAGCGGTGGACCCCGGCCCAGCGAGCCCTGCTGGTCGAAAGCCGGGTGCGCACCACCGAGCTGTTGGTGGCGGCCATGGCCCAGCTTGAGACCCCGCCCCAGGTGCTGCTCAACGGCTCGGCCGTGGGTTTCTATGGCACCAGCGAGGCGGCCCGCTTCACGGAGAGCAGTGAGGCGGGCCGAGATCTGCTCGCCGAGATCTGCCTGGCCTGGGAGGCTGCCGCCGACCACGCTCCCCCAACGACCCGGGTGGTCAAGTTGAGGATCGGCATCGTGCTCGGCCCCGACGGCGGTGCCCTTGGCAAGATGTTGCCGATTTTTCGGGCTGGCTTTGGCGGGCCGATTGGATCGGGGCGGCAATGGATGAGCTGGATCCACCGGCATGACCTCTGCCGCCTGATCGCCACGGCCCTCGAAGACGGGGCCTACAGCGGCGTCTATAACGCCGTGGCCCCCACCCCCAGCACCATGGGGGCCTTTGCCTCAGCCCTGGGCCAGGCCCTGGGGCGGCCCAGCCTGCTGCCGGTGCCGGGGCCGATCCTGCAGCTGCTGCTCGGCGATGGTGCCCAGGTGGTGCTGGAGGGCCAGCAGGTGGTCTCGGAGCGACTGCCCCAGCAGGGGTTCCAGTTTCAGTACCCCAGCCTCAGCGCCGCCCTCGCCGCTGCCACCAACCCAGGGCGCCGCTGATCAGGGCCGCGGCCATCAGCAGCCCGATTGCCGGGGTGAAGAGGGGCTCCCAGAGCTGTTGAAACAACTCCAGGGGGGCCTCCACGTGTTGGCTGTGCAGGGCCACGGCCAGCCCAAACCACACGGCCCCGGCAATCACCACAAACACATCGATCACCAGCAGGGTGTCGAGGCTGCCTTTGAGGCGTTGCAGCGGGGTCAACGGGGGCAACGCCGCTTGGGCTTTGGTGTTGGCTTTGGCGTTGGCGGGTTCAGCCATGGTTGCCGTCTGGGCTGGGGGGGTGCTGGCTCGCCATGCTGGCAGTGGAGCGCTGGGCGGCAGCACGGGTTGCGGCAGCGATGATTGCAGCGGCCATGCGTTGGCTGCCGCCGGGGGGGCCGATCCGCTCTTGGGCCAGCTCCTCGAGCCGCTGCCGCAGGGGCTTGGATCGCTCGGGATCGCGAAGCCGAGCCAGAAGATCGCCCGCCAGGCGGGCGGTTTGCGCCAGGGTGGCATGGCTGCCCGTAGGGCCGGGGGCCCAGAAGAGGCCATCCCCGAGCAGGCGCCGCTGGGCTTCGGCAAAGCCTGCTGTGAACTGGGGCCCATCACCCGCCAGTTGCAGCACGGGCAGGGCCAGCCCCACGGCCTGCTCGGTGGCCGTGCCAGCCATGCTCAACACCAGATCGCTGCTGGCCAGAATCTCGCCAAACCCACCCCACACCAGGGCAATGCGCCAGGGACCGCGACCCATTGCGCTGCCGGCAGCGTTGAGCTGCCAGCCCAGGGAGTGCGCCATCGGCGCCAGGTTTTCGGCGTTGAGGGCCCCCACGAGGGCCGCCTTGATCTGCAGCCCTTCAGCGCTGGCAAGGCGCGCGTCGAGATGGCCCACCATCTGCAGCATCAGCGCCAGGTTGCGCAGGGCCTCGGGCAGGCGGCTGCCGGGCAGCAGGGCCAGGGTCTGGGATGGTTCTTCGGGCCTGGCCGGCTGCCCAGGCGGCGCCATGTCGAAGAAGGGGTTGCCCACGAAGCGCACCTCACGCCCCAGTTGCTGGCTGAGATCCATGGCGGTGAGCGCATCGCGGCTCCACACGGCCCTGACTCGGCCGCGGCGCAGTAGCCAGCCACAGGGCCAGGGCAACCGCAGCTGGCCTTCGTAATGGCTCGAGTAGGCCACCAGATAAACCGCGGCGGGTCGCCCCGTGAGCCAGGCCCCCACGATCGGCACCACATCGCCCACGGCCACCACCAGATCAAACTGGCGCCGTCGCCGCCACAGCTCAATCACCTGGCGGGCCAGGTGCACCAGCTGGCCTTCCCAGACCTCGAGCAGTTGGCCGCGCATGCTCGTGTAGCCGAGGCCGCCGGTGCTGATGGCGTGGGTTTTGCCCACCAGCGGCACATTCCGCTGCCGGTAGGGCTCGCCATGGCCCACCAGGGGCATGGCCACAACCGAGACCCCTTGGGTGATCAGCTGGGCGGCCAGGAGGGCGCCGCTGAGGTCTTCTCCGTGGCCGTTGCTGAGCAGCAGAACCCTCATCGCCAGGACCCCAGGCTTGCCGGAGAGCTCAAGCCAGCCAGTCCTTCACCTTGACCATGGCAGGCCAGCCGGGCTTGCGCTGCAGGCCGTCGGCGATCGATTCATGGATCTCAGGGGCCATGTCGGGGGCCATTTGCAGCACCCGCTGCACCATTTCGATGTGTTCGCGCACGCCCTTGGCTCCTGTTTCGAGCATGGCCAGCGTGAGGTTGATCCGGGCCTGGGGATCTTGGGGGCTCAGGCGTACCGCCGTTTTGGCGGAGCGCAGGGCCTCCTCGTGCTGGCCTTCCAGCAACTGCAGCCAGGCCAGGCACGTCCACCCCGCCGATTGGCGCGGATTCTGCTGGGCGATCTGCAGAAACTCATCCAGCAGGTCGCCCGTGGGCACCCCGGCCTGATAGCGGGCCAGGGCCTGCTCAAACTGCGAGGACGCTGCCGCTGGGCTGATCTCGTCTGCGGGAAGCTCTGCTGAGGAAATCTCGGCCATGGCGGCGGCTGGGGCGCTCAGAATGGGGCTCTTCAGATTCCCACGGCGGCGGACGGCCAGCCTCGAGCGTTTCCTGGATCTGGCCCGGGGTGTGGCGCTGGATCCGGCGTCGCGATCTGTGGCGAACAGTGGCGATCTGTCGCGATCAGTGGGGAGCCTCAGACGGCAAAGGAGCTGCCGCAGCCGCAGGTCTGGGACGCATTGGGGTTGGTGAAGTTGAATCCCCCGCCGATCAGCGCCGTCGAGAAATCGAGCTGCATGCCATAGATGTACAGCAGGCTCTTGGGATCGCAGACCACCTCAAAACTGGCCGCGGCGTCTGGCTCGTAGACGTAGCGCTCATCGTCGCCATGAATCTCGGCGGCATCGATGAAGTCCATCGTGTAGCTCATGCCGCTGCAACCGCCAGAGCGAACCCCCACCCGCAGCACCTTGGTCTCGCCCTGTTGGCTCTGCTGGCCGACCAAGTTGGCCAGCTGCTTCATGGCTGGCTGGGTGATCAGGATCCCCTTGCCATCCCGGGCGGTGAAGGTGGCCTCCAGAGCCACGGCCGTTTCGGTGGTCATGACCTGTTCCCTTCTGGATAACCGTGGCCCAAATCTAGGCAGGCGCCAGCTGGTTTCAGCTGAAGGGTCCCGCTTCTCCGCTGAAGGGTCTCGCTTCTCCATAGAGTCGCCCCACTGTTTGTGGGCTTGGGGCGTGCGGGTCGCCATCGTGGGTGCGGGTCTGGCTGGGTTGGCGGCGGCGGTTGATTTGGTTGATGCCGGCCACCAGGTGGATCTCTATGAGGCGCGCCCCTTCATGGGCGGCAAGGTGGGCAGTTGGGAAGACCCCGAGGGCAACCACATCGAGATGGGGTTGCACGTCTTCTTCTTCAACTACGCCAACCTCTTTGCCTTGATGGCCAAGGTGGGAGCACTCGGCAATCTCCTCCCCAAAGACCACACCCACCTGTTTGTGAACACCGGCGGCGACCTGCGCGAGCTGGATTTTCGCTTTCCGATTGGGGCGCCCTTTAACGGCCTGAAGGCGTTTTTTACGACCCCCCAGCTCGACTGGCTCGACAAGCTGCGCAATGCCTTAGCCCTGGGCACCAGCCCAATCGTGCGGGGCCTGGTTGACTACGAGGGGGCGATGCGCACGATTCGTGCGCTCGATTCGGTGAGCTTCCGTGATTGGTTTGTGGGCCATGGCGGCAGCGAGCAGAGCATCAGGCGCATGTGGAACCCGATCGCCTATGCGCTCGGCTTCATCGACTGCGAGGCGATTTCGGCCCGCTGCATGCTCACAATTTTTATGATGTTTGCCTCGAAAACCGAGGCTTCCAAGCTCAACTTGCTCAAGGGCTCGCCGCACCGCTGGCTCACCGGACCCATCCTCGACTACATCCAACAGCGGGGCGGTCGCCTGCACCTGCGCCATCGGGTCAGCGACGTGTTGTTTGAGCAGGTCGGAGCTGGCGTTGAGGGCGGCAGCGAAACCCGGGTCACGGCCTTGAAGCTGGGCACCCCTGAGGGGGAGATCACGGTGGAGGCCGATGCCTACTTGGCGGCCTGCGATGTACCAGGCATTCAGCGCCTCATTCCCGAGGCCTGGCGCACCCATGCCCAATTTGATGCCATCTACAAGTTGGAGGCCGTGCCGGTGGCCACCGTGCAGCTGCGCTACGACGGCTGGGTCACCGAGCTGGGAGATAGCCCCGCCGCCCAGGCGATGCGGGGTGATCTGAGCACCCCCGCCGGACTCAACAATCTCCTGTACACCGCCGACGCCGATTTCAGCTGTTTTGCCGATCTGGCCCTGGCCAGCCCTGCCGATTACCGCAAAGAGGGGATGGGGTCGTTGTTGCAGTGCGTGCTGACCCCAGGAGACCCCTGGATTCCCAAAAAGACTGAGGAGATCGTTGCCCATACCGATGCCCAGGTGCGCAAGCTGTTTCCTTCGGCCCACAACCTTGAACTGGTCTGGAGCAACGTTGTCAAGCTGGCCCAGTCGCTCTACCGCGAGGCCCCCGGCATGGAACCGTTTCGCCCTGACCAGCGCACTCCCGTGGCCAACTTCTTCCTGGCCGGTAGCTATACCAAGCAGGATTACATTGACTCCATGGAGGGCGCCACGATGAGTGGTCGTTTGGCTGCCGCATCGATTTTGGGTCGCCAGGCTGAGTTGGCCAGCAACGCCGAGTTGGCCAGCAACGCCGAGTTGGCCAGCAACGCGGGAGTGGCCTGAGATGGGTCGTTGGCTGGAGCACAGCGTCACCACCGAGATCCAGGCTCCTGTGGAGCAGGTCTGGGCCGTTTGGAGCGATCTCGAGGCGATGCCCCGTTGGATGCGCTGGATTGAGTCGGTGGTCACCGTGGCCGATGACCCAGATCTCACTGACTGGACCTTGGCCGCCCAGGGTTTCCGTTTTCACTGGAAGGCCCGCATCACCCAGCGGGTGGAAGCCCAGCAGCTGCATTGGTCATCGGTGGGGGGCTTGCCGACCAAAGGAGCCGTGCGCTTTTACCCCCAAGAGAGCCACAGCACCGCGGTCAAACTCAGCGTCAGCTATGAGCTGCCTGGGGTGCTTGCGCCCCTGATGGAACCCACCATCCTGGGGGGAATTGTGACCAAGGAGCTGCAGGCCAATCTTGACCGTTTCCGAGACCTGGTGGAACAGATGCCGGGTGGCTTCCCGGGCGGCGATCAGCCTGCCGATCAGCCTGCTACTGGCGGCCTGCAATAGCGGCCCGGAGCCCCAGGGCAATGGGCAGCCATCCCCGCTTCAGCCGCCGCTTCAGTCACAGCCGCTCCAGCAGCAGCAGCCAGGTCTGCGCCAAGGGGCGGCCAGCCCCAAGGGCCAGCGCTCTGGCGACGGTGTGGTTACCGGTGTGGTTCCCGGGGTCACTCCCCCCGCTGGACTGACCCCATTGCCCTCACCCCAGCAGGTGGTCGAGGCCCAGGTGATGGGGCGGGCCGATCCCTTCCTGCCGGTGGCGGCAACGGCGGGCAAGGTTCCAGTTACCCCGTTGCCCCTGCCTGAAGGGTTTCGCTTCAACGGCGTGATTCGCAGTGGCGGCCAGGTGCAGGCCTTGGTGCAGTTGGGTGCCGATAGCGGCAGCCTGCGGGTGGGAGATGCGGGGGGGCGCCACACCAAACTGCTGCCCACCGGTTGGTCGGTCAACGGGATCGATGTTCAGCGGGGCCGGCTGACCCTGCGCTTTGGCGGTCGCCTGATCCCCCTCAGCCTCGACGCAGCCCTGAAGGGCCCTTCGGGGCCATCAGGCTGAAGCCTGGCCCAGCACCTGCTGGCAGGCGATCACGAGCCCTTCGAGATCATGGGGGCTGGCCTCCGCATCAACCCGGCCCAGCAGCTCAAGGCAGGCCCGGGTGGTCTGGGGGCCGATCGACACCACCGCCAGGTTCTCCAGTCGGCTTGGCCACTGGGAGCCAAAGGCGCCTTGCAGCAGGGCCACGGTGTGGTGCACGGTCTTGGCACTGCTGAAGGTGAGGGCATCGAGCTGGCCCCGCTCCAGGGCAGCCACCGCTGCACTCGGCAGGCCATCGGGGCAGCGGGTTTCGTAGGCCGCGACCTCCACCACCCGAGCGCCGGCTTCGCCGAAGGCCTCAGCCAGCAGCGTGCGGCCGCCGCTCTGCACCCGGGGCAACAGCAGCCGCAGCCCCCAGGCCGAGCTGGGGAAGTGCTCGATCAGGCTGTCGGCCACAAAGTCGGGTGGCACAAAGTTGGCGGGCGCCCCCAGGTCCTCGAGCCGCTGGGCCGTTTTGCGGCCCACCGCCGCCAGCTTGAGGCTTTGGGGCCGCCGGGCCAGGCTGCCGTGGCGTCGCTGCAGCCGTTGTTCGACGGCATCAACGCCGTTGCTGCTTGAAAAGATCAGCCAGTGAAAGTGCTCCAGCTCATCGAGGGCATCGTCGAGCGGCCCCCAGGTGTCGGGAGGGCCGATCACCAGGGCAGGGAGATCCACCACGCTGGCGCCAGCCCGCTCAAACAGCTGCCGCGCTGCGCCGGCCTGGGCTTCGGCCCGCGTCACCCCAATGCACCGGCCGGAGAGGGTCAGCATCAGGCTTCCAGCTTCACCATGCTGCCCGCCTGCTGGCGCAGGGCCCGGGCCTCCACCTGGCGCCCCTGGCCCTCCAGCAGGCTGATGGCCCGGCTGAAACCGACCCGAGCGCCGTTGATATCGCCGCCCAGGAGCATGGCCACGGCGAGGTTCTGCTCGGTGTTGGGCTGGTTGGCCTGCAGGGCCAAGCTGCGGCGGTAGGCCTCGATGGCGGCGCCGATTCGGCCGCGGCGACGTTCGATCAGCCCCAAGCTGTTCCAGCCCTGGGGCAGCTCTGGGGCGGCCGAGGTGGCGGCTATCGCCAGGGTCGCGGCCTCGGCTAGGGCTGCCGCCTCGGCCAGGGCCGGCCCGCTCTCGGCCCCGGTGCCCCCCCGCTCGAGCAGCAGGGCTGCCAGGTTGAGCTGGGCCGCCAGGCTCAGGCGTGGGTTGAGGGGCACGGCCAGGGCGGCGCGGTAGTACTGCTCGGCCTGGTCGCTCTCGTTGAGGCCGTGGGCGATGCCCAGATGCAGCAGCAGCTCATAGCGCTCGGGATGGGCAGCGGGGGGGCAAGCCGCAAGGCCCTGCTGCAGCAGGGCCAGGCCCCGCTCGCGGTGGCCCTCGCTCACGTCGAGGCTGCCGAGCTTGGCGCAGGCGTAGGGATCGCCGGGGCGGGCCTGCAGTTCGTCTTCCATGGCCTGCCGCAGCCGCTGGGCCTTGTTGCCGCGCAGTAGCAGCTCGGGCCGATAGCCCTCGTGCAGCAGGGCGGGCACGGGGCAGTCGGCAAGGCGCCAGTGGGGCTCGCGCTCCAGCAGCGCCGCCACGCTGTCGTCAACCATGGCGTGATAAGTCCCGCTCCAGCTGAGGCCGGGATGGCGCCGAAACAACCGGCTCACATTCGAATAGGGCGACTGGTTGGCACCCAGTTCCAGGCGCAGCAGGTTGATCAGCAGCAGATCCTGCTGGGCCATCAGCTGCTGCAGGGGGGCATGCGCCTCGGGGCGGAGCACCTCGTCGGCATCGAGCACCAGCACCCAGTCACCCTGCACATGGTGGAGGGCTTCATTGCGGGCCGGCGCAAAGTCACCAGGCCAGGGGATGTGGTGCACCACGGCACCACAACGGGTGGCAATCGCCACAGTGTCGTCCACTGAGCCGGTGTCGAGCAGCACCATCTCGTCAACGAAGCCCATTACCGACCGCAGGCAACGCTCGAGCCGTTCGGCCTCATCGCGCACGATCATCGAGAGGCTGAGCATGGTGCGGCGCTGCAGCAAGGGATCAGTCCGTGAAGTCTGCGTGAATGCCAGCGTCCCTGGCCCCCACCCCAACCTCCGGTGCCTGACCCTGCACCAGGCTGGCCAGGGCCAGGGCCTGGGCGAGGGGCATCTGCCCCGGGCTGTAGGCCGCCGGAATGGTGGGCTCCAGCACCGCTTGCAGGCTCTCCCACAGGTAGGGACTGCCGTAGACCACCACCCCCGCCAGGCGCCCGCAGGCCTGCAGCTGGCCCACCACCGCCGGCCACGGTTCAGTGGCGGCGCTGTGGCCCCGAAAGGGGTTGCCGCGCACAAACAGCTGCAGCAGCACTGGCCCCTCCCCCAACCGCTCGAGGGCTAGGGGCGCGTTGGCCTCGCTCTGCCAGGGCGATGGGCTGCGGGGCTCCAGCAGGCAGGCCCGGTAGCCCAGGGCGGCTGGGGCCTCCAGGGCTGGTGCCCGGGGCACGGCCTGGGGGGCCTGCAGAAGGTTCTCGAGGCGCACCAGGTTGATCCCGGGTCCCGGGGCCAGCACCCCGCCTTGGCGATCCAGGCTGGCGGCCAGGATCTCGCTGATCAGCGTCTCGCTGTTCAGGATCTCGCTGGGCAGGATCTCGTCGCCGAGGAGTGCACCCGCTGGGCTGGTCTCGAGCTCAGCGATCAGGTTGGCGGTGGTCAAGGATGTGGCCGGCAGGCTTGGGCCCGGCAGGCTTGGGCCCGGCAGCGAAGCGAGGGCCCGCTGCCGCCGCTCGGCGCTGGCCTCCAGTTGCCCCAGGCTGAGCCGGCCAGCCTCAACAGCGGCGGCGATCGCATGGATCGCCGCCTGGGCATCAGCGGGCATCAGCACCAGGTCGGCGCCGGCTTCCAGGGCCAGCACCGCCGCCTCAGCGGGGCCGTAATGGCCGCTGATCGCCTCCATGACGAGGGCATCGGTCACCACCAGGCCGTTGAAGCCCAGGTCGTGGCGCAGCAGGTCGGTGAGCACGGCCTTTGAGAGGGTGGCGGGCCGCTCGGCATCGAGGGCCGGCAGCACCAGGTGGCCGGTCATCACCGCATCCACCCCGGCGGCGATGCAGGCCGCAAACGGCGGCAGCTCTACCGCATTCAGGCGTTCACGGCTGTGGGGCAGCAGCGGCAGCGCTAGGTGGGAATCGTCGCTGGTGTCGCCGTGACCGGGGAAGTGCTTCGCGCAGCTGAGCACGCCTTCGGCCCGCACCCCCCGCACAAAGGCCGCCGCCAGGGCCGCTGCGGTGCTGGGGTCTTCCCCCCAGGCCCGCACGTTGATCACGGGATTGGCGGGGTTGTTGTTGACATCGCAGACCGGGCCCAGCACCCAGTTGAGGCCGAGGGCCCTGGCTTCGCGGCCGGTGCAGCGGCCATGGCGCTCGGCCAGGGCGCAGGCCTGCTGCGGTGCCTTCCCAAACAGCCGTCCGATCGCCAGCGGCGGCGGCAGCCAGCTCGCCCCCTCGAAGCGTTGGCCCACGCCCTCCTCTACATCGGCGCAGCGCAACAGGGGCAACCGGGCCCAGCTCTGCAGCTGCTCGCAGCGCAGCGCCACCTCAGGGGCACTGCCCCCCAACAGGATGACCCCACCGACCCCCTGGTCCAGCAGCTGGCGGAGCTCGGCGTTGGGGAGCTCCCACTGGGGGTAACGCCGCTGGGAATCGAGCAGGTGACCGCTGGCCCTCACCACCAGCAGGGCCGCGATCAGGCGCCGCAGGCTGGCTGGAGCGTCCATCTCAGGGCTCGCCCTTCTGCTGGCGTTGTTCCTCGAGCTTGTGGAGCAGGCCCAGCACGGTGGTGCCTTGTGCGAGGCCGTGGTCAAACACAAAGTTCACTTCCGGGGTACGGCGCATCTTGAGCCGCCGGCCCAGCTCCCCCTTCACGTAGGTCGAGGCTGAGCGGAGCCCGTCAAGGGCCTGCTCTTGATCATCGGCGCTGCCGAAAACACTCACGAAGATCTTGCAGTGCTGCAGGTCGCCAGCCACCACCACATTGGTGATGCTGATCAGGCCCTGGCTGACCCGCTCATCCTTGATCCCCGTGAGCAGCATCTCGCTCACCTCGCGGCGGATCAGGGCCGCCACCCGTTCGACCCGCCGGCCCTGTGCCATGGCTATGCCAGTGGAGCTGGGTTCACCATCGCATGCAGCACCAACGCGAGGCTGATCAGGCCACTCACAGCGGCTCCGATCAGGGCTACGGCGGTCACGGGATTGCGGGCCCTGGCCGTCAGGGGCTCAAACACCGAGGTGGCGACCCCCAGTCCGAAGGCCACCAAATAGCGCGGATAGCGCGTCACATTGAGGAAGAAGTCCTTCATCGCCTTGGGCTTGCGCTGGCTACTCTGCCGCCCTGGGCTCACCTGTGGGCCGGCGCCGAAGGTTTTTCCCCATGCATTCCCTGCAGCTGCACCAGTTTCGACACTCCGCCTTCTGCCAGAAGGTGCGGTTGGTGCTGGCGGCTAAGGGCCTCAGCTACGAGGTGATCGAGGTGACGCCGGGGCTGGGACAGCTGGGCCTGTTCCGCCTCTCGGGACAGCGTCAGGTGCCCGTGCTGGTGGATGGCGAAACGGTGGTCTCCGATTCGACGGCCATTGCCCTGTATCTCGAGCAGCAGCACCCCGAACGCCCGTTGCTGCCGACCGATCCCCAGCAGAGGGCCCGGGTGCTCCTGCTCGAAGACTGGGCCGACACGGCCCTGGCTTCAGGGGCCCGTTTGGCCCTGCTGCAGGCCGCGGCCACGGATCCGGTGCTGCGCGGCGCCCTGCTGCCTGAAGCCACCCCGGCGCCACTCAAACAGCTCCTGGCCGCCCTGCCAGCCGGGCTTGGTGCGTTGGCCGAAACCCTGGGCGAGTCGCTCGTGGGGGGTGGCGAGCGCCAGCAGTTGCAACGCAGCCTCGAGCAACTCGTGGTCGTGGTGGCTTCCCAGCCCTATCTGGTGGGGGAAGCCCTCAGCCTGGCGGATCTGGCCGTGGTGGCCCAGCTGTCGCTGCTGAGTTTTCCCGCTTGCAGTGGCGCCCCACTGGCCGGTTGTGGGGTGTCTGGCATCGCCGATCACCCCCTGCTGGCGCCGCTGTTCATTTGGCGAGACGGGATTCTGGCCCAGGTCGCCGCAGCTTGAGGGCGAAGTGGCCCGTGCGCAGGGGCTGGGCCACCAACCCCTCGGCCGGTGATGGGTAGGTGGCCTGCCATTGCTCGCCGCTGATGCTGCCATCGGCCTCGCGCCGATAGCTGCTGAGGGTTTCCACCCGACTCACCCGCGGGGCCCCAGGGCCGTGCAGCACCTGCAGGGTGAGTTCGTCGGCTTCAAACCGATCGCCATTCGACGCGCTGCGCCGGGCCACCACGGTGGATTCCAGCCATTGATCGCCGCGCAGTCGAGCCAGTTGTCGGTTTGGATTGGCCGGGTCGTTGTCGACGCTCAGCAGTTGGTCGCACAGCAGGGCTGCTCCGACCGCCTCGGCGTTGAAGGCCCGGTCGCCGACCACCCCAGCTGGCGCCTGGCTTCGAAACCGCACCGGGTAGTGAAGCTCAGGCGCGTCGGCTGGGCTGGCGTCCAGATCCCAGTTGAGGGCGTCCCAGCGGCCGGCAAACCAGGCGGGATACACCAGATCTGCGAGGCCGACCGGGCCCAGTGGGGCGGGCAGTTGCCAGTGGGGCCAGAGGTCGGCCCTCGCCGCCAGCAGCCCGTCTGGGGGCAGCTTCGGTGGCTGGTGCAGGGTTTGCGGCTGCGGCAGCAGGGTGAGCAGCACGGCCAAGATGGAGGCCAGAACGGTGGTGACCATGTCGGATCCCCTGCTGCGGGAGCTAGATCATTACGTGGTGCTGGAGCCCGGTGGTGTCGAGCGTCTGCTCAGTGCCGCCGAAACGTTGCAGTGGCTGGTCGATCAGCTCGAAACCCTCGAGCTGCCGCCCGCTGATCTGGCCACCCTGGCCACTCCCCTCGAGCGGGCTAACCGCCTGCTCGACACCGCCTGTGAACTCGAGCTTGAGCCCGGCCTGGCGATCCAATGGTTTGCGGTGCGGCTTGAGCCGCCGGGGGCTGTCGTTTAGTCGGCTGTCGTTTGAGAGGGCTGGCTAGTTGAGGGATTGGGTGGGCCGTCCCTCGGCATTCAGGAGGCTCACCGGCCCAGTGGGAGCGGCCGGTTCGGTTTTGAGGATCGCGGGCAGACCCGCCAGCACCAGGCTGGCCACCTGCTCGGGCGATTCGCCGCCCTGGGTGATGTGCAGGTCGGCCTGGGCGTAGAGGGAGCGGCGCTGCTCCAGCAGCTCGGCCAGCCGCGCTGCCGGGTTTGGCACCTCCAGCAATGGCCGGGGCGTGGGGTCGGCGTTCAGCCGTTGCAGCAGGAGCTCTTCGGGAGCATCCAGCCACACCACCACCCCCTGGCGCATGTGGCCCCAATTCGGGGGCTGGGTCACCACGCCGCCACCGGTGGCCACCACCAGCGAATGCCAGGTGGCGATCTGGCCCAACACCGCCGTTTCGAGTGCGCGGAAGCCGGTTTCCCCCTCACTGGCAAAGATCTCCGGGATCGGGCGGGCCGCCACCTGCTCGAGGGCGGCATCGGCATCCACGAAGCGATAGCCGAGGGCCGCGGCGAGGGGGCGTCCCACGGCACTTTTGCCCGTGCCCATCATCCCCACCAGGTAAAGATTGAGCCCTTGGAGGCGGCTGCCGAGCTCATCGAAGTCCATGGTTGGGGCGGCAGGGATGCACCGTTCGTTTCTAGGATGGTGGGCCACGGACTTAAGGGATGAGGCCAAACGGCTTGCACGGTCGGGGCCGGCCCTGTGTGATTACGCGGAGGGCCACCTTCAGTGCCAGCCACCTCTACCGGCTGCCTGAGTGCAGCGATGCCCAAAATGCAGACCGGTTTGGGGCTTGTGCCATCGCCCCGGGCCACGGTCACAACTACGAATTGATCGTGGCGATGGGCGGTCCGCTCGATGCCGATGGCATGGTGCTGAACCTCTCGGAGGTCAAGCACGCCATCCGTGCTGAGGTCACCGGCCAGCTGGATTTTCGCTTCTTGAACGACACCTGGCCGGAGTTTGACCTCAGCCGGCCCGAGGGCATGCTGCCCACCAGTGAGGCTCTGCTCGCCGCCATCTGGCGGCGTTTGGCCCCCCATCTGCCGTTGATGGGTCTGCGGCTCTATGAGCAGCCCAACCTCTGGGCCGACCTGCTGCGCCATCCCGATCAGCCCAACAGCCCCGCCCCCGTCAGCCCTGCGATGGAAGCCTTCCTCTCGATCCGCACCCACTTCGCCGCCGCCCATCGCCTGGCCCGCCCCGAGCTGAGCCAGTCTGAAAACGAGGCCATCTACGGCAAGTGCGCCCGGCCCCATGGCCACGGCCACAACTATCTGCTCGATGTGACGGTGCGGGGCACTATCGACCCGCGCACCGGCATGGTGTGTGACCTGGCTGTCCTGCAGCGGCTGGTCGACGATCTGGTGGTTGAGCCGTTTGATCACACCTTCCTCAACAAGGATGTGGAGCACTTCGCTGGCTGTGTGCCCACCGCCGAGAACATCGCGCTTCACATTGCCGACCTCCTGCAGGGGCCGATTGCGGCCGCCGGCGCCAGGCTCCACAAGGTGCGGCTCCAGGAGAGTCCCAACAATGCCGCGGAGGTCTTCGCCGAAACCCCCCAGCTCGAGATGCTGCCCCAGGCCTTGGAGGCCGCGCTGGTGGGGTGAGGGCCCTGGTTGGGCCAGGCATGCCTGGCATGGCGGCCCCTGGGGGTGAGGGAGCCCCGCAGCCCGGCCTAAGCCCTGCGCTGCGGCTGGTGTTGGCGGTGAGCCTTGATGGTCGCCTTGCTCCCGCCCAAGGTGGAGCGGCCCAGCTGGGTGGGGTGGGCGATCGCTGGGCCCTCGAGGAGGCCCTGGCTTGGGCCGATGCCTGCCTGATCGGCGCCCAGACCTTGAGGCTGCACGGCACCACCTGCCTGATCCATCACGACGAGCTGCTGCAGCGGCGCTGTGCCGCTGGGCGCCCACCCCAGCCCATAGCCCTGGTGGTGAGTCGCAGCGGCAGGCTGTCCCCAGCGTTGCCGTTTTTTGCCCAGCCGCTGGAGCGTTGGTTGCTGCATGGGCCCCAGGGGGAGGCAGGCGCCCCTGGCTTCCATCGCCAGCTCCCTCTGGCTCCGTGGCCGGTGGTGCTGCCACAACTGGCCGCTGCGGGGCTGCGGCGTGTGGTGGTGCTGGGTGGGGCCCAGTTGGCGGCCAGCTTGCTGGCGGCGCGGCAGGTGCAGGAGCTGCAGCTCACCCTCTGCCCCCGGGTGCTGGGCGGCCCCCACGGCTGGATTCCGCTGCAGGGCCGGGATGGGGGCCGGTGTGAGGGCTGGGTGGAGGGCTTGGTGGAGGCACCTGTTGCTGGCGACGATGCCTCAGCCCAGTTGGCCCAGGCCCTCAGTGGCCAGGCCTGGGAGCTCCTCGCCCACACGGCACTCGAGGGGGGCGAACTGCTGCTGCGCTATCGCCGCTCCATGGGAGAACAACCTGGTTAGGTTGCTAGGGCTTTGAGTTGCCGAAAGCCGCCCATGGCTGCGTTGCAGGCCCGCTGGCATCAGAGCATGGCCGAGTTGCCCCAGGAGCGCTGGGACGCACTGCTGCAGCTGGCCCACCCCGGCGGGCAGCCGTTTTATGGCTGGCTCTGGCTGCACCACCTCGAGGCCAGTGGCAGCATCGTGCCGCGCCAGGGTTGGCAGAGCTGTCATCTGGGCCTGTGGCGGGGGGAGCAGCTGGTGGCGGTGGCACCCCTCTACCTGAAGGGTCACAGCTATGGCGAGTTTGTGTTTGACCAGAGCTTTGCCCAGCTTGCGGGCCAGCTGGGGCTGCCGTATTACCCCAAATTGGTGGGCATGAGCCCCGTGAGCCCGGTGGAGGGGTACCGCTTCTTGATCGATCCTGCCGAAGATGCGGCTGCGATCACCAGCTTGATGCTGCAGCTGATTGAAGCGTTCTGCCGCGAGCACCAGATTGCCAGCTGCAATTTTCTTTATGTGGATCCAACCTGGGCGCCGCTGGCGGCGGCGGCCGGCTGCGCCAGCTGGGTGAATCAGCAGAGCCAGTGGCACAACACCGGCTTTGCCAGCTTTGAGGATTACCTCGCCAGCTTCAATGCCAACCAGCGCCGCAACATCAAGCGCGAGCGCAAGGCTGTGGCTGACGCGGGCCTCACGGTCACCCCGATGGCGGGTGGGCAGATCCCTGTGGAGCTGCTGGGCCGTATGCATGAGTTCTATGCCCAGCACTGTGCCCGCTGGGGTGCGTGGGGAAGCAAATACCTCACGGAATCCTTCTTTGATGCCGCCGCCACCGACCTGCGAGAGCATCTGGTGCTGTTTTCGGCCCACCGGGGTGATCCCGCCGAGCCGTTGGCGATGTCGCTGTGCGTGCGGAGCGCCGACCAGCTTTGGGGCCGCTACTGGGGCAGTGCTGTCGACCTCGATAACCTCCACTTCGAGGTGTGCTTCTATGCGCCGATCGCCTGGGCGATCAGTGAGGGGATCGGCAGTTTTGATCCGGGAGCCGGTGGCCGCCACAAGCGACGTCGGGGTTTTCTGGCCCAGCCCCGCACCAGCCTGCATCGCTGGTTTGATCCCCGCTTTGAGGGGATCGTGCGTCAGTGGCTGCCGGGGGCCAATGCCGAGATGGCCGAGGAGATCATGGCGGTGAATGCCGAACTGCCGTTCACCGCTTCCTACGATCCCCCCCATGCCCCAGCCCCTCACGCCTGAGCAGCGCTCCTTGCTTGCGGAGCAGGATGCGCGCCTCTCCCAGCGATTCATTGCCCTGGATCCGGCTGGCTATTTTCTGATCAAGGTGGATCACGATGCTGCCGAGCTCGTGGTGGAGCACTACGGCAATGGCATTGATGCGCGAGGGCTAGCTACCGATCCGGCCACCGGTGAGGTGCTGAGTTGCAAGGGGGCTGATCCTCGCCAGCCGCTTGCCGTGTTTCGACGCCGCAGTGCCAAAGCGATGGGCGTGGCCCTCTGCGAAGGAGCTGGGCCCCACCCCCTGAGCCGGCTTGATCACGCCCTCTATCTCGGGCGTGAACTTCAACGGGCTGAGCTCTGCCTGAGTGAGGGCCTGCCCTACATCCAAGACTGAATAGCGTTGAACCGCTCAACGATGAACCGCTCAACGATGAGAGGAGCAGCGAACTTCAGACCGGCTGGAGTTCGCGGGTGGGTTCGACAGCGGCAGCAGGTGGCTCGGGGGGGAGCACGGCCAGCTGCTCCTGGATTTCACTGGTGACCACGGCGCGGTACTCAAGAAAATGTTCGTTGTGGGCGAGCACCACCAAAAATTGTTCTAACACCAAGGGATTGCGCCGCGCCACTTTGAGCAGTGAGCGCCAGAAGCGCCAGCGCGTATCGCGCTTGAGGCCCTGGCGCCAGATCACGATGAGCAGGGCGCGCACATCGTTCCAACCTGGCAACGAGGCCTTCTTCAATTCAGCCGGCATAAAGTTGGGCCAGCGTGGCAGACCCATCTTCAGGTAATAGTGCGTGACCCGGTCGATGTACGCGTTGGGCTCGTAGAGCGCGCAAAAGGCGTTCACGTACTCATTGGCGATGTCGCGAATTGGTCGGGTCGGCACAAAATTGAGCAAGTTGGTCTGGTTGACCCCTTTGGCATCGGCAGACTCCTGAATCAGGCGCCCTTCTCGCTCAAGGCGATGCCAAAGACCCGTATTGGGCAGGGCCTGAAGCATGCCCATCATCGCGGCGGGAATCCCCGTGCGGCTCACAAAGGTGACGATCCGATCGCCTGCACCGGTCTGTTCACCGTCGAAGCCAATGATGAAGCCGGCCATCACCCGAATGCCGTAGGAGGTAATCCGATCAACGGATTCTTCCAAAGAGCTGCGGGTGTTTTGGTGCTTGCCGGCGATCGAGAGGCTCGCTTCATCGGGGGTCTCGATGCCGAGGAACACGGCTTCGAAACGGCTCTCGGCCATCATCTCCATCATCTCGTCATCGGATGCCAGATCGACTGAGGCTTCCGTTGCAAAACTGAATGGGTAGCCCCGATCGATTTGCCATTGTTTGATGGCAGGCAGCAACAGCTTGGCGTTGCGCTTGTTGCCGATGAAGTTGTCGTCGACGAGGAAAATGGAACGTCGCCAGCCCAGGTCATAGAGCAGCTGTAGTTCAGCGACCAGCTGCTGAGGGTTCTTGGTACGGGGCTTGCGTCCATACAGCACGATGATGTCGCAAAACTCGCACTGAAAAGGACAGCCTCGCGAAAACTGAACGCTCATCGAGTCATAGGCGCCGAGCTCGAGCAGATCGAAGCGGGGGATCGGCGTTGAGGTCACATCCGGTTTTTCACCGTTGGCGCTGAAACGCCCGCTCTGTTCGCCGCGCTCAATGGCTTCAATGAAAAGGGGGAGGGTGATTTCCCCTTCGTCGAGAATTTTGAAATCAGCCAGTTCAAGCTCGGGAGCATCCGGGGTGGAACTGGCGAAGGGGCCGCCCACGGCCACCAACAATCCACGGTTCTTGGCTTTGCCGATCTGCGTGGCCATGTCGGCCTTCTGCACGATCATGCCCGAAATCACCACCAATTCGGCCCACGACCACTCGTCTTCGGTGACCTCGCGCACATTGCGATCAACCAGCTTCATCTCCCAGGTCTGGGGGAGCAGAGCCGCCACGGTGACGAGGCCGAGGGGGGGTAGCAAAACCTTGCGGTTCACCAGCTCAAGAATTTTTTCGTAGCTCCAGAAGGTTTTCGGAAATTCTGGATAGACGAACAGCGTGCGCATGAATGGAAAGCGGCAGAAAGGTGATTCAGGGCGCTTGCGCGACAGCTGGTGTGAGCTGCTGGATGGGCTGCTGGGCCCGTCTTCATGAATTGTGAAATCTTAGGTGATCCCCGGGGCGCTGGGGGTCCGCTGTTTCTGCTGTAATGGCGCTCACACGTTGCGAAAGCCGCCATGGGAGTTGCTGTTTATCTGGGTCTGGTGGGTGGTGGGCTGGCCGCGGCCTTTCTGGCCACAGTGGTCCTCAAGGGCGTCAAGCTGATCTGATTGAGCTTGATCTGATCGAGCTGATCTGAGCTCAGCCCAGGGATCCGCATCTGGCTTGGTGCTAGGCCGGTTTGAGCACCAGCCCGCCCCGTCGAACCAGCTCCAAGATGCCCAAGGCCAGTCCCAGGCTGCCCATCACGGTGAAGGTGGCTTCGAGCCCCCAGCTCAAGCTCAGCCCAGCCGCAATCAGACCACTGATCCCGCCACCGCCCAGAAAGGCGATCTGACCCATGCCGGCCATGCGGCCGCGAATGCGTTGGGCGGCCCCCACCTGGGTGATCAGATTGACCCCGGCCAGCAGGCAGGCGGTGCCAGCTCCGATCAAAAAGGTCATGGCTAGCCCTACGGCCATGGCGGTGCTCGAGGCCATCCCTAGCTGGGCGGCGCCGGTGACCACGGTGCAAACCCCCAGCAGCAGCCCCGGTCGGGTGCAGATTCGCCGGCTGTAGCGCCGCAAGATCAGCCCACCGCAGATGCTGCCGGCCGCCAGCACGCTGGTGAAGGTCCCCAGGGCCTGGGGGCTGCTATCGAGCACCCGTCGGGCCATCAGGGGTGCCAGGCCCGGGTGAAAGAAAATCACCAGGCAGGCCAGGGCTGTGTAGCGCAACACATGCCGCAGCACCCCGCCGCAGCTCTGCCAGGCCGCTAGCAAGCTCGCATCAGCTGGGGTGGCGGCATGCTCTTCAAGGCGGAGAGTGGCGCTAAGCGGGTCTCCGCTGAGCTGCTCTCCGCTGAGCTGTTCGGCGCTGCGGTGGGGCGCCACCAACCACAGGATGGTGGCGATGGGCAGCAAGTAGCTCATGGCATCGAGGGCCAGGGCCGTGCTGGGGCCGGTCAGGGCCAGCAGCCAGCCACCCAAGGGTGGGCCCACTAGCTTGCCCACGTTGAAGACCACCGAAAAGCTGGCCAGGTATGGGGCCAGTTGCTGGGGTTGGTCAACCAGCAGGGCGCAGTACTTGTTGCGGGAGGTGAGCTCGTAGGCACTCGCCACCCCCACCAGCAGGGTGCTGAGCAGCAACAGACCCATCTGCAGTCCCCCGTGGGTGAGGGGAATGGCAATGGCGCCCAGCAGTCCGGCTCCAAAGAGGGCCCATTGGGCGCGCACCAGCACGGTTTCGCTGCCCAGCCGATCGGTGGCGACCCCGGCCGCTCCACTCACCAGCAGGCTGGGCAGGGCTAGGGCCGCAAAGTGAATCGCCAGGATCAGAGCATTGCCGCTGCCATCCATCAGGATCCAGCCCTTGGCGGTGAGACCGGCAAACGACCCCGCGGTGCTCAGGCCTGAGGCCAGCAAGAAGGTGGTGCGCTGGTATTGCAGCAGCGATCGGCGCAGGGCTTCGACGCGCCCCTTCAAATGGGCGCCCGCTGGGCGCTGCGCGCGTCGTGCACCATCGCGCTGGCTCCCACCACCTCACCCACCAGGTCGTAGGTATCGGCGGCAGTGATTCGAACCGGCACCAGCGTGCCCGGCGCGGCACAGAGGCCTCCAACCCCGGGGATCACCCGCACCTCGCCATCGACGTCGGGAGCGAAGCGGGCACAGCGGCCCAGCATCTCGCCAGTGCTGGGGTTCTCCTGCTCGATCAACACATCGACAATGCGGCCCACCCAGGCGGCATTGCGCTCGGCGGCGATGGGCTGTTGCAGGGCCATCAGCCGGTCCTTGCGAGCGGCGGCGATCTCGGGGGGCACCGGGTTGGGTAGCTCGGCGGCTGGGGTGCCGTCTTCGGGGGAGAAGGTGAACACCCCCACATGGTCGAAACGCTGTTCGGCCACAAAATCGAGCAGGTGTTCGAAGTGCTCCTCGGTTTCGCCTGGGAAACCCACGATGAAGGTGGTGCGCAGCACCGCCTCGGGCAGGTGCTCGCGGATGCGCTGCAGCAGGCCGCCGGTCACATCGGCTTGCCAGGGGCGGTTCATCGCCCGCAGCACCTCGGGGTGGCTGTGTTGCAGAGGCAAATCGAGATAAGGGAGCACGTTGGGCACCTCCCGGTAGGCGGCTAATACCTCGGGGGTGAGACCGGTGGGGTAGGCGTAATGCACCCGGATCCAGGGGATCTCCACGGCGCCGAGGGCTCGCAGCAGCTCGGCCAGCTGGGGCTTGCCGTAGAGATCGAGGCCGTAATTGGTGGTGATCTGGCTGATCAGCACCAGCTCCTGCACCCCTTGGGCCGCCAGGGCGCGGGCTTCGGCAACGACGCTCTCGATGCTGCGGGAGCGCTGGTCGCCCCGCAGCCGGGGAATGATGCAGAAGGCGCAGCGGTAGTCGCAGCCTTCGGCCACCTTCAGGTAGGCCACGGCCTCGCTGGTGGTGCGGTAGCGCGGCAGATGTTCATCGCCCACGAAGGTGGGGTTGGCGCTGACCTGGTTGACCCGTTCGCCGGCCTCGACCCGCTCGAGCACGCTCACGATGTGCTGGTAGTCACCGGTGCCCACGATGGCGCGGGCCTCCGGCAGGCTCTCCAGCAGTTCCTCCTGGAAGTGCTGGGCTAAGCAGCCGGCAATGATCAACTCCTTGCCCTGCTCGGCGAGTTCCACAAGGGTGCGCACCGATTCCTCGCGGGCGTCCTGGATGAAGCTGCAGGTGTTGACCACCACCACGGAGGCCTCGCTTTCATCGGCGCTCACGCCGTAGCCAGCTTCAGCCAGCAGGCCGAGCATGTGTTCGGTATCGACTCGATTCTTTTCGCAGCCCAGGTGGGCGAAGGCCACGGTGGGTTTGCTCATCGACGCTCGGGAATCCGGGAGGCCATCCCACCACCCTATGCAGCCACCCTGTCCAGACAGCCGCTCCTGCCAGAATCCGCCCACTGCTAAGCCCACCGTGACATCGAGCCGCTTGAGTGATCGCCTCAGCTCCAACCGCCGCCGTCCGGAGAGCGGCCCCCGCTGGGTGCGCGTGGCCATGGCCGTGTTGGCCACGGTTGGGGCCATCGACACCGGCTCGATCACGCTCAGCAAGTGGGGACTGCTCGGCTCACTGAGCTGCAGCAGTCAGGGCTTTTTCGGTTGCAACGGCTGCGACAAGGTGCTCTCCAGTGCATGGGGCCAGCTCCTGGGCCAGCCGCTGTCCCTGTTTGGCTTTTTGGCCTACGCCTCCCTGCTGGTGCTCGCTCTGTTGCCATTGCTGCTGCAGGGCGAGCTGCGCAACCAGTTGATGGGTCTCAGCCGCTGGGGCACGGTGTTGATCAGCACCGGCATGGCGGTGTTCAGTGTTGTGCTGGTAGGGGTGATGGTGCTGGCGATTCGTGATTGCTGCCCCTTCTGCATCCTTTCGGCGGCCTTGAGCCTGGGGTTGTTTCTGCTGAGCCTGAAGCAGGGCGAATGGCCCGACCGCGGTCAGCTCGTGTTTCGCTGCGTGTTGGTGGCCCTCGTGGTGGTCCTCGGGGCGCTGGGCTGGGCGGCGGCGGCCGATCGCCCGGCCGTGCTCAGCAGCCGTGGGGCGCCGATCCCCGTGACGAGCGTCAGCAACCCCAGCACCCTCGCCCTGGCCGAGCGGCTCACCGAGACCGGTGCCGTGATGTACTCGGCCTACTGGTGCCCCCATTGCAACGAGCAGAAGCAACTGTTTGGCAAGGAGGCCGCCGCCCGGCTCAAGGTGGTCGAATGCGCCGTCGATGGCCAAAACAGCCAGGCCGAGCTCTGCAACCAGAAGAAAATCGAGGGCTATCCCACCTGGGAGATCAAGGGTCAGTTGGATTCAGGGGTGAAGCCGCTCCAGAAGCTGGCCGAGCTCAGTGGCTATGGGGGCACGGTCACCAACGCCACCCCTCGCCCCTAGTTTTTATCGGGCCAACCCGATTGGGCGGGTGCTGATTCCATGGTCGCGCTGCTGGATGGTGTGGCACCTCCAAAATGGCTGCGGTGCGGGGGCATCCGTGCGGTAGTGCCCGCCGCGACTCTCGCTGCGGAAGAGGGCGGCCTCGATCAACAGCTCACTGAGCACGAGCCGCTGCTGCAGCTCGAGTTGTTGCTTGAGGCCTCGACCGGCCAATCCACCCACGGCCAAGAACTCGCCCGGCCGGCAGTGCCGCACCTGGTGCAGCTGGGGCCAGGCTTCCACCTCGCAGCGCTGCTGGTGCACCAGGGGCAGGGCCCGGGCCAATTCAGGCCCATGGCGCTCCACCCCGGCCACCTGCCAGCAGAGCTGTCGCAGGGCCTGCAGCCGCTGCTCCACCTCAACGCTGGGCCGCGGCGGACCCTCGAGGGTTGTGGCGCGGTGCCCACTGGTGGGGCCCACGGGCTGCTCACCGGGTCCGATGGGGGAATGGGCGCTGAATTGCCGTGCCAGTTGGCGAGCAAAGACCAGGCATTCCATCAGGGAATTGCTGGCCAGCCGATTGGCGCCATGCACCCCAGTGCTCGCGACCTCGCCGACGGCATAGAGCCCGGCAACCGTGGTGGCTGCCTGGAGATCGGTCCAGATGCCCCCCATCCAGTAGTGGGCGGCTGGGGCCACCGGGATCGGCGCCGTGGTGGGGTCAAGCCCCAGTTCGCGGCATCGCCCCAGGATTGTTGGGAACTGCTGGTGCAGTCGCTGTTCTCCCACGGGTCTGAGGTCGAGCCAAAGGTGCTCCACCCCTTGCTCGCGCATTACCCGGGCCAGGGCTCTGCTGACCTGGTCCCTTGGGGCCAGGTCGCGGCCGGGCAGCGCCGCCACCGGGCTGTGACCGTCCGCGTCGCCTAGGCGCGCCCCTTCGCCTCGCACGGCTTCGGAGATCAGGAAGTGGGGCGCTCCCGGCAACATCAGTGCCGTGGGATGGAATTGCACAAATTCGAGGTCACGCAGGGCAGCGCCCGCCTGCCAGGCCATGGCCACACCATCACCACTGGCCTGGGCCGGATTGGTGGTGTGGGCGAAGAGGTGACCACCTCCGCCGGTCGCCAAAACCACAGCGTCTGCTCGGATCCAGCCCACCTGGGGGCCCTCCAGGGCCTGCAAGCCAACGCAGCGCGCCGCTTCAAGCCAGAGTTGCAGGGCCATAACGCCTTTGCGCTGCAGCAGGCCAGGGCGCGCCTGAACCTGGCGCTCCAGGGCATCGACAAGGGCTCCGCCGGTGCGGTCTTGGGCATGGAGCACCCGGCGGTGGCTGTGGGCGGCTTCGAGGGTGGTGCTGAGCTCGGCCCCGTTGCGGTCGAAGGCCATGCCCAGCTCGATCAAGCGCGCCACGCAGCTCGGAGCCTCTCGGACCAGCAGCTCCACGGCGGCCGGATCGCACAGGCCTGCCCCAGCCTGCAGGGTGTCGGCCACATGGCTGGCCACACTGTCTTCAGGCCTGGTGACGGCGGCAATGCCGCCCTGGGCCCAGCGGCTGGCCGAGCGGGGTGCTGAATCCTTGCTGAGCAGCAGCACCCTTAATCCTGCGGGAAGCTCCAGGCAGGCCATCAAGCCCGCCGCTCCACCACCCACTACCACCACATCCCAGTGGGTGCCGAGCACGGTGGCAGAAGCAGCAGCCAAATCAGGCCAACAGAAAGCAAAGAATGGGCGCCATTAGGGCTGTTGCATCAAAGCTGTTGGATTAGAGCTGTTGGATCAGGGCTGGGCCATGAACGGGGCCACAAAAAAACCGCCGGACAACTCCGGCGGCCGGCAGTGTGGGGCTGAGCTTAGGGGCTCAGCGGTATTGGCCATCGTTGATGCGGTCATCCCCTTCGTTGAGGGCCACCTCTGCAGAAGTCACGGTGAAATTGTCCTTGTATTTTTCAAAGAGTTCGCGCTGACGGTCGGTGAGGTCGAGGTTGAAAACATCCTCAACGCTGCTGTAGGGACCACCCAGCACGATCTTTCCCGCCAACGTGGGGTACATCCCGGGAAAGCTCTGGAAGCGGCGGACCGAACAGTTGTTGAGGTCGATTTTGCCCGCCCGCTCGGCGATCTTGTCGTCGGCGATGTTGCGGCGTTCGGCGGCATGGGCGGCCGGAGGCAGCGCCAGGGTGATGAGCAGGCCCACCATCACGATTCCACTCATCAGCCAGGCAACCAGCCGTTTCATCGCGTCACTCCAAGAGCCGTTTGGTCAACGGTACAGACATCCACAACGCGCTTTGCCGCTCAGGCTGCCGGCGTTTGCAGATCTTCAGATCAAGCCGCTCTTCAGATCAAGCCGCTTAGCCGTGGGGCCATGAAGGCGGCCATGAGAAACAGCCCATCCACCGCCAGGGTGGTGGCCAACGCAACAGCTCCGATTTTCCATATGCTCCCCAGGCTCCAGAGTTTGCGGCAGAGCAGCATCAGGACCAGGGCGAACCCCAAGACCACCGCAAGGGCCATGGGTTGCAGCACCCGTTGGGCGGCCGCTTGCAGCAAAACCATGGCCTCATGGGGGGGGGCATTCAGCACCCCTGGCCAAAGCTCCATCACCCCGGTGAGCGCGATCGCCCCATCGGTAGCGGCAGTCCCCAGCAGCGAGGTCAGATAAAAAGCCCCTGCTAGCCGCCAGCGGCTGCGCAGGCCTGCCAAGGCCAGGGGCAAGGCCACCGATTCCACCGGCAGGTGCCAGATGGGATGGAGCCTGCACCATCCCCAAAACAGGCTGCCCCCCAGCCAACTGCCAGCAAAGCCCACCAACAGGGCCCCGATCTGGTGGTGGTCGTGTCGTTTGCTGAGGCCCAGCAGGATCCCGAGCGCCAAGATCGGCACGGTGGTGAGGGTGGCGCTGAAGGGATCGGCCCTCACCCACGGGGCCTGCACAAACACGGGCAGGGTGACCAGCAGGGCGGCTGCCAGGGGAAGGACCCCGATCGATTGGGGTCTGAAGCGGGACAGGCTGGTAGCCCAGATCCCCAGACTGGCAGCCCAGTTTTGCGGGCTGTTGGCCGAATTGTGCAGGCTGTTGGACGTGGCCAGTTGGGTGCCCAAACCCGTTGGTCGGCTCAATCTGATTGGCTTGCTTAACGGAACCGGCTTGCTCAACGCAACTGGCTTGCCCCAGCCAACCGGTGTGCCCTCGGGGGTAGGCAACAGATTGGGCCGAACCCCGATCACCGCAGCTGAGAAAAACGTTGCGCAACCTTAAGGGTTTTGCCAGAGCAGCGCGCCTCGGCGCCGCCATAGGGTCACCCCACGCGATCGGATGACGATGTCGGTGGTGGCAACGGTGCTCGCAGCGGTGTCTGCAGCAGCTTCAGGATCTGCGCCATCTGCCGTGGATCCGCTTGAGCTTGGACAGGCGTGCTGGCGGGCCCTGGTGCTGGGGGTGGTTCAGGGCCTCACGGAGTTTCTGCCGATCAGCAGCTCAGCTCACCTCAAAGTGGTGCCCGTGGTGCTGGGCTGGGGTGACCCCGGTGTGTCCTTCACCGCGGTGATCCAGCTCGGCAGCATCGTGGCGGTGATTGCCTATTTCTGGTCAGACCTCGTGGAGGTGCTGCGGGGCATTACCCGCGCCTTTCGCTATGGCCAGTGGACCGACCCCTCGGCGCGCTTGGGGGTGTCGATTGCCCTGGGCACCCTGCCAATCGTGCTGGGGGGGCTGGCGATCAAGCTCTGGGTGCCCGATTACGACAACTCACCGCTGCGCAGCATGGGCAGCATTGCGGTGGTGTCGATGGTGATGGCACTGCTGCTGGCCTTGGCTGAGTTGCTTGGCCGTCGCCGCCGCCAGCTCAACGGGGTGCAACCCCGCGATGGTCTGTTGGTGGGCCTGGCCCAGGCCCTGGCCCTGGTGCCCGGCGTCTCCCGCTCCGGCAGCACCCTCACGGCGTCGCTGTTTGATGGCTGGGACCGGGCGGCGGCGGCGCGGTTTTCGTTTTTGCTTGGCATCCCAGCGATCACCCTGGCCGGTCTTGCCGAACTCAAGGATGCTTTTGCCGCCCCCGCCAATGGAGGCCCACTGCCGATGTTGGTGGGGCTGGTCGTAACGGCGGTGGTCTCCTGGTTGGCGATCGCCTGGCTGTTGAAGTTTCTTCAGCACCACAGCACCTGGGTGTTTGTGGCGTACCGCTTGTTGTTTGGCGCCGCCATTTTGATCTGGCTGGGCGCCAAAGTGGCTTAAAGATCGTTTTGCGTGGTGTCGCCCCGTGTGGAATGAGCCCTCCGCTGCCTTGGCAGTGGCTCCGGCCCGTCAGCTGGCCCCCGCGGTGGTGGCTTCGGTGGAGCCGGGTTCGATTGGCGAAGAGCTTGGCTTTCAGCCTGGCGATCGCCTGATCAGCATCAATGGGGTCCGCCCTCGCGACCTCATTGATCTGCAGGTCCTCTGCGGGGATGAGGACCTGATTTTGGAGGTTGAGGATCCCGATGGAAGCCTGCATCGGCTCGAGATTGAAAAGGATGCCGACGATGGTTTGGGCTTGGGCTTCACTGAGGCCCTCTTCGATGGTCTGAAGCAGTGCAACAACGCCTGTCCGTTCTGCTTCATCGACCAGCAGCCCCCCGGCAAGCGCCACACCCTCTATCTCAAAGACGACGACTACCGGCTCAGCTTTCTTTACGGCTCCTATCTCACGCTGACCAACCTCACTGCCGCCGACTGGCAGCGGATTGAGTCCCAGCGCCTCTCGCCGCTGTTTGTTTCCGTTCATGCCACCGATGCGGAGTTGCGCACTCGGCTGCTGGTTAACCCCCGGGCTGGATTGCTGCTCGAGCAGCTGGCTTGGTTCCAGGAACGGCAGCTGCAGATCCATGCCCAGGTGGTGGTGTGCCCAGGACTCAACGATGGCCCGGCCCTCGAACGCACACTCACCGACCTGGCCCGTTTTGCCGCTGGCGCATGGCCAGCGGTGCTCTCGGCGGCGGTGGTGCCCGTAGGGCTCACCCGTTTTCGGCCGGATGGCGATGCCCTGATTCCCGTGGATCGGGCCTGCGCCCGCGCCGTGATCGCCCTGGTCGAACCGCTGCAGCTCCGCTTTCAGCAGCAGCTGGCCAGCCGCTTTGCCTGGCTTTCCGATGAGTGGTATCTGATCGCGGGGCTGCCCCTACCGCCGCGGTACGCCTACGAAGACTTGCCACAGCAGGAAAACGGCGTGGGCAGCATTCGCGCCTTTCTCGAAGATCTCGAGTGCGCCACGGCCGCGCTGCCTGCCAGCATCACCCCACCCCGCCGGCTCAGCTGGGTGGTGGGCCAGCTGGTCGGGGAGGCCTTGGGTCCGGTGGTGCATCGCCTCAATCGCGTTGAGGGGCTGGAGCTGATCCTGCATGCCTTACCCAGCCCCTATTGGGGCCAGGAGCAGGTGGTCACAGGCTTGCTCACCGGCAGCGACCTGTTGGGGGGGCTTGCCGGCGTGGATCTAGGCGAGGCCCTGCTGTTGCCCAGCGTGATGTTGCGCCAGGGAGAGCCTGTCTTTTTGGATGATCTCAGCCTGGCTGAGCTCGAAGCGAAGCTGCCGGTGCCGGTGCGTGTGATGGGTGGTGCAGACGATTTGGTGGCTGCCTGTCTCGGCACAGTCCAACAAGTTGCTTAAGCTCGCACCAAATACCTAGCCATTCTGTGCGCCGTTCCCTGGCTCGTCTCTCACTGATCGGGACCGTTGCCGTGCCATTGGCCGCTATGGCAACGCTTCCGTTTGCAGTGCGTGCACAGTCAGCAGCGGATCCAGCTGCCGAGTCTTTGCCCTTGGCTCCCCAGGTGAAGGGAAGTCGCCCCAAGGCCAACACCAAGGTGGTGCCCCCTGCCGCCACCACGCTGGGTCCAGAGCTTCAGGACCTGAGGGCACCCAACTCCTTGGCACTGCCAACCAAGCCGGAGCAGGTCCAGATTCGAGAGCTGAGACCCCTGGGCCTCTCCGATGTCGAGACCCTCGCTGAGGTCAACAATCCCAACCTCAAGGTGATCGCCTCCCAGGTTGACCAGGCCCAGAGTAATCTGCGGGCCCAGATCTCACTGTGGTATCCAACGCTGAGCCTCAGTGCCAGCGGTTTGCCCAGCTACACAGGGGGCAAGCAGGGTGCCACTGGATTGGCGGCCTCGACTTCTGGCAGTAGCACCACCACCGATCGTTGGTTTGTTGGCGGCCAGCTACAGGCCAGCTGGGCGCTGATCAATCCCCAGCGGGTACCCGCGGTGGCCGCAGCCCGCGATGGCTTTGAAAAGGCCAAGGATCAATACCTTGTGGCCCTGCGCGAGCTGCGCTTGCAGGTGGCGGTGTCCTATTTCGACCTGCAACAGTCTGACGACTCAGTGCGCATCGGTCAGGAGTCGGTGCGCGCATCGCTGATCAGCCTGCGCGATGCCCGGGCCCGCTTCCAGGCGGGGGTGGCCACCAAGCTCGAGGTGTTGGAGGCAGAAACCCAGCTGGCCCGCGACGAGCAGCTGCTCACCACCTCGCTGGCCAGCCAAGCAATCGCCCGCCGGGCCTTGGCCTCCTTGCTGGATCTACCCCAAACGGTTACACCGACGGCCAAAGATCCTGCCCGGGTCATCGGCACCTGGTTGCCCAGCCTGCAGGAAAGCATCGTGGCGGCCTACGCCTTCCGCGAAGAACTTGACCAGGCGCTGCTGGATATTTCCATTGCCAACAGCACTGCAAATCAGGCGCTCGGAGCCGTTCAACCCTTTCTCAACATCTTTAACACCCTCATCGCCGGGGCCTACAACGGACGCCAGTCCGTGCTGGTCGACCTGCCTGGCAGCACAGGCTGGAACCTCGACAACACCTTGGGACTCAACGTCACCTGGAACATTTTTGATGGCGGCGCGGCGGCGGCCCGTTCCCGTGCCAGTAAGCAGCAAGCCCAGCAATACACCTTTGAATTTGCCAAGCGTCGCGATGCGATCCGGCAGGAAGTTGAAACCAGCTTTTATGAGCTCGAAAAGGACAACCGCAACATCACCACCACTTCTCGCGAAGTGATTTCGGCCCGAGAAGCCTTGCGGTTGGCCCGTTTGCGCTTTCAGGCCGGTGTGACCACCCAGCGAGAGGTGGTCGACAACCAGCGCGATCTCACCCAGGCCGAGGTGCGTTATTCCAGTGCGATCAGCAGCTACAACAAGCGGCTCGCGGAGCTGCGTCGCCGCACGGGCCTGGATCAGATTGCCCTGTGCACACCATCGGTGTTGCCGGCCAAAAAGCCGGTTCTCGACGGTGTCACGAGCGTTCCGGTGGAGCCGATTCCGTTGCAGCCGGCCTGTCAGGCGGCCAAGTCGGCCCTTTAGGGCAGAGGTCCAATCCCGCCATGTCTGTGGCCCAACCCCTTGCTCAAGCGCAGCCCCCAAGCCCGGCCGGCGTCCCTCTCCGTCCTGAGCTTGGCCTGGCTTCGACTCTGAGGCTCGGTTTGTTTCAGGGTTGCCTGGGCTGCTTGGCGGTGATCTTCACTGGCTTGCTCAATCGGGTGATGCTGAGTGAGCTGGGCTTTCCAGGCATCTTGGTGGGTGGGGCCCTGGCCTTTGAACAATTCGTGGCCCCCTCGCGGGTTTGGTTCGGTCAGTTGAGCGATTCCCATCGCGTGGCCGGCCGCCATCGCGTGCCATTGATTTGGATGGGCACGCTGCTCTTCTGCTCCTTGGCGGTGCTGTCCATTCCGCTGATGTTCCACATGGGCCGCCTGCTTGAACAGGGCGGCTCCGGAGTCATTGCATGGGCGGTGGCCGCCTTCTGTGGACTCTTTGCGCTCTACGGGCTGGCGATCTCCCTTGCCACCACCCCCTACCTGGCCCTGGTGATCGACCGAACCACCGAGGAGGAACGTCCCCGGGCGGTGGGGATCATCTGGTGCATGCTCACCGTGGGCATCGTCATTGGTGCGATTGCGATCACCCTCAGCCTGCGCAGTCTGGATGGGGTAAGCGATCCGGCCACCCTCGAGCCCGTTCTGCTGGCTTTTATGGCCCGGGTGGCCGTGGTCGTGTTGGTGCTCACCGTGGTGGCAACCGTTGGCATGGAGCCCGATCGGCGTCTTTCCACTCTCCCTACTGCGCTCCAATCAGCAGCGGAATCCTCCGGTGCCACGCCACCACGAGACGATGGGATCACCCTGGCCCAGGCCTGGTCGCTGATCACCTCGAGCCATCAGGTGCTGGTGTTCTTTGCTTTTCTAGTCTTCTTCACCCTCGGCCTATTTCTACAGGACCCGATTCTCGAGAGCTATGGCGCCGACGTCTTCGGCATGCCGATCGCCGCAACGGCTTCCCTCAATGCGGTGTGGGGAATCGGCACCCTGGTGGGTCTGCTTTTGGCTGGGCTCTGGATTGTGCCCTGGCTTGGCAAGTTGGCGGCAGCTCGCCTTGGCTGTCAGCTGATTGTGGCCAGTTTGATGCTCCTGTTGCTCTGTGGTCTGACAGCCCAGGTCCCTCTGCTCAGGGTTGTGATGCTTGTGTTTGGTTTGGCTGCCGGGATCGGAACCAACAGCGCTCTTGTCTTGATGCTTGATCTCACCTTGCCGCAGGCGGCCGGTACGTTTGTGGGGGTTTGGGGCTTGGCCCAGGCCCTGTCGAGGGCCCTCGGCAAGGTCCTTGGGGGCGGCTTGCTCGATCTCGGACGCTATGCACAGCAGCTTTGGGGCCTAGGTGATGGCCCTTGGCCCGCCTATGCATTGGTGCTGGTGGTTGAAATAGTCGTGGCGGCCCTGGCCCTGGTGATCCTCTCGAGGCTCAATCTGCGCCAATTCAGGGAAGATACGGGTCACAGTCTCAGCAAAGTGCTGGCCCTGGAGCTTGGATGAGCGACCCTTCAGTCCCCTCTCTTCCCCCCGCACTGACGGCGTTGATCGATCGGGTGGCCGAGCGTCAGCGCCTTGATTTCGGTCACATGGCCTCCGATCTCAAGGCCGATGGCACCTTGATCACGGCCTGTGATCGCTGGAGCGACCAGGCCCTGGTGGCCGGTCTCCACGAGCTCTATCCCGGCGAAGGGGTGCTCAGCGAGGAGGGCAGCCAGCTGTTGCCGGCATCATCGGCCTACTGGGTGGTGGACCCCCTCGATGGGACTACAAACTTTGCCGCAGGGATCCCCTACTGGGCCATTTCGATGGCCCGCTTTGAGTCGGGTCGACCGGTGTTGGCCATCCTCGATGTCCCCCCTTTGCGCCAGCGCATTGTGGCCGTGGCTGGGCAGGGAGCCTGGCGCAACAACAACCGTCTTCAGCCTCCAGCGTGGCAGGACCACCCGGCCGGGTGTGCCTCACTCTGTAGTCGCTCGATCGGTGTGCTGCAGAAGCTGCCCGATCGGCGCTTCCCCGGCAAGATCCGCATGCTTGGGGTGGCCAGCCTCAATTTGGTCAGCGTGGCGATGGGCCAGACGGTGGCGGCCCTTGAGGCCACCCCCAAAATCTGGGATTTGGCTGCTGCCTGGTTGGTGCTCACCGAGCTGGGTTGCCCGCTGCGTTGGCTGAGCCGTTCTCCCGAGGCGATAGCGGCCGGCACCGATCTGGCCCAGGCTGATTTTCCAGTGCTGGCGGCAGATCAAGCCAGCACCTTGGAGCGCTTCATGCCCTGGGCCGATGCCCTGATTCAGCCGAAGTAACCCAGCTCCACTGCGCTCCCGCTGTGGTCTGGCGGTGTGGTCTAGCGGTGCGGATTGATCAGCGGGAGGTGGAGGTGGTATGGTTTTGGACTGCTCAGCCAACTGGTCGATCCCTGAGGGGAGAAACCGGAAAGCGAAGCAGGCTTACGACGAAGAAGGCGAGAGCCGACGGTGGTGTAAGTTTTCTGAGTCGCTGAGAGGCGACAGCCGCGAGGGACTCCGAGAGGTGTTTCAAACGGACGAACCTGGACAACCAAAAAGTTTAGGAACTGACGCTTTCACTGCGTCATGAGTTCAGAGACCGTTGAAGAGCCTGCGGCGCCTGCCCGAGAGGGTAGGAGGCTGTTGGAGTTCAAGGGAAACCGAAAGGTCAAAGAACTTGTGGCCGATAAGCAGTGAAGGTGTGAGGTCCCGTCAAAAATGATGCAGCGTAATAGCTGCAGCGATGGA
>CAMDVN010000025.1 GCA_945877595.1 Cyanobium sp. NIES-981
CATCCGCAAGATGAAGGACGCCGCCATTGCCATCGCCAACGATCGCAACGGCATCACCCCCGGTGACTGCTCCGCTCTGATGAGCGAAATCGGCACCTACTTCGATCGCGCTGCCGCTGCTGTCGCCTGATCGGCGGTTCAGCTGCTTCGATCGCTCTGATTTCTGGTCCACCCTTCTTCTTCAACTCCAACAATGAAGACTCCCCTCACCGAGGCCGTCGCCGCCGCTGATGCCCAGGGCCGCTTCCTCTCCAACACCGAAATCAACGCTGCTTTCGGTCGTTTCGAGCGCGCTAAAAACGCCCTCGAGGCCGCTAAGGCCCTCACCGCCAACGCTGATTCCCTCGTGAACGGCGCTGCTCAGGCCGTTTACAACAAGTTCCCCTACACCACCCAGATGCAGGGCAACAACTACGCGGCTGACGCCCGTGGTAAGGAGAAGTGTGCCCGTGACATCGGCTACTACCTCCGCATGGTCACCTACTGCCTCGTGGCAGGTGGCACCGGCCCCATGGATGAGTACCTGATCGCCGGTCTCGACGAGATCAACCGCGCTTTCGAACTCTCCCCCTCCTGGTATGTCGAGGCCCTGAAGTACATCAAGGGCAACCACGGCATCTCCGGCGACCCCGGCGTGATCGCCAACAACTACATCGACTACGCCATCAACGCCCTCGTCTGAATCTCAGACCGGCGCCTCGGCTTCAACCGATGCTTCCCAGCCCCCGCTTCTTGCGGGGGCTTTTTTGTCTCTGAACGTTGCGCCTCAGCCCTCGTGCACTGTCAGAGTCAAAACCGCAGAGCAGGTTTGTGCCGATGACTGCAGAGCAGCCTTCACGACTCTCGTTGAGCTGGGCGATGTTTCGCCTCGGACTGGTCAGCTTTGGTGGCAACAACGCCTTGTTGATGACCCGCATGGTCGTGGATGAGCACCGCTGGCTCTCGCCTGCCGAAATGGACGAGGCCCTGGCTGTTGCCACCCTTGGGCCTGGAGGCAACTCCTCAAACTTGGCCTATGAGGTGGGACGACGCCTGGGCGGAGTCGCCGCCGGCCTCACGGCCTATGCCTCAATGGCAATCCCTGGGATCCTGCTGGCTCTGACGGTCGGCGAATTGATCCTCGCCCAGGCGAGCCGACCGATGATTGCCGGCGCCCTCAATGGAGCTGAAGCGGCCGTCGTGGCAATGATGGTGGCGATTGGCTACAGGCTTGGACAGCGGTCACTGCAGCATCGTCTCGACTGGGTCGTTGCCCTTGTTCTTTTTTGGGTGGTGGGACCCATGCAGGGGTCGATCCTTGTGATCATGCCGGTAGCGGTGGCCCTGGGTTATCTGGTGCGCAGCTGCGGCTGGATGGCGTGATGGGTACGGATCCGCACGCCAGCGGGGCCGTACTTGTCACGTTGGCCCTCCAGATCATGGAGGCGGGGATGTTGGCCTTCGGCGGTCTCGGGGTCGTATTAGACCCCCTTCAGCATGCCTTGGTGGACCCAGGACTGATGTCCAGCCGCGACGTTGCCCGCAGCTATGCCCTGTCGTCGTTTGCCCCAGGCCCCAATGGCCCGATCTTTCTGGCCCTGCTGGGCTGGTCAAGCTTCGGGCTGATCGGGGTTCTGGTCGCCGTAGCGGCCTGGGCCCTGCCGTCGCTGCTGATCACCCATCAGCTGGGGCGCATGAGCAACGCGGCAAGCCACACGGCCCTGGGCAGGCTGCTGTCGGTGCTCAAAGCGGCAGCCGTCGGCCTGATTTTTGACGGCGTGCTGACCTTGCTGGGCAGCTTCGATCTCGGCAGCCCGGTGGCGCTGACCATGCAGGTGACGATTGCCCTTGTGGGCAGCATCCTGCTGATTCGCTTCAGGCTCAACCCTGTGGGGCTGCTTGCGGCCGCCATGCTCCTTGGCGCCGTTGTGCACTGAGGCAAGATCAGTCAACCGGGGCCCCCAGCCATGGTCGGTGAACCCATCTCTGAAACCGAAGCCCTCGAGCGCCTGCGACGCAGCGACGACCCGTCGCAGCAGTACTACGGCGCCTGGTGGCTCGGTCGCAATCGCAGCCGTCACCCTGAAGCGGTGCCCTTGCTGATCGAGGCCCTGCGGCTGCGCCGGCCGCGCGATCCCGGTGCCGGCGTCGAAGAAAATGCCGTAGCCCGCAACGCTGCCAGGGCCCTGGGCAAGCTCGCCCCCGCGGCCAAGGCCGCCATCGCCGAGCTCCTGGCAGCCCTGGAGGATCCCGATGACGGCCTTCGCGAGGCCAGTGCGCGGGCCCTTGGGGAGCTCAGGGCCAGCGCCGCCGTGGAACCCCTGTGCCGGCGGCTGGCCAGCGGACCCCAGCAGGCCGGAGCCTCCCAAACGGACTCCCCACGCCTCAACGAACCCTGCGAGGCCATGCTTGAAGCCCTGGGGGAGATCGGCTCGGCCCAGGCCACCGTGCTGGCCATCATCGAACCGTTTGTCCAACACGAGCGCCCCTTGATTCGAAGTGCTGCAGCCCGAGCGCTGCTGCAGCTCACCGGCGACCCCCGCTGGGGAGACCTGCTGGTGGAGCTCCTCGGCCATCAGCAGTTGCAGGTGCGTCGAGCCGCCCTAATGGATCTGGGTGCCGCTGGCTGGCGACCAGCCCTTGAACCCATTGCCGCCACCCTGGCCGAAAACAGCCTCAAATTGATTGCCCTGCGGGGCCTGGTTGAAAACGGACAGGGTGAGCCCAACACCGATGCCGTGCTCGCCTCCATGGATGCGCTGTTGTGAGTCAACACCTGATCGAGGCTGTGAAGCAGGCCGGCAGCGCCCAGGGCCTGTTGCTCGCCACCCTGGCCCTGGCCCAGGAAGCCACCGCCGACGCAGCTCCCACCCTGGTTGAGGTGCTGGGATTCAACAATCCAGGCGCTGCCGTGGCCGCGGTCGATGGCCTGATTGCGATCGGCGAGCCGGCTGTTGGGGTGTTGCTCGAACTCGACCCCCGAAACTACGGAGCCCGTGCCTGGGCCGTGCGCGCCCTGGCCGGGATCGGAGATCGCCGCGGCCTGCCCGTGCTGATCGATGCCTTGGCCCACGATGTGGGCCCCAGTGTGCGCCGAGCCGCCGCCAAGGGCCTGGGCCAGCTGCACCTCGACGACCTGAGCGAGTCTGAGCAGCTGCCCCTCCGTGAGCAATGCCTTGACGCCTTGGTGGGGGCCTGCAGGGATGGTGAATGGGTGGTGCGCTATGCCGTGGCCGTGGGGCTCGAAGCCCTGGCCTTGCCTCTGGCTGCCCCAAACCCCCAGCGGCAGCGAGCCAGCCTGGCCCTGGGGGGGCTGGCCGCCAATCCCGGCGATGAAGTGCCCGTGGTGCAGCTGCGCGCCAATCTGGCCGTTCAGCGTTTGTCTTGACGTCAATGGAGTCGCCCAATCCACCAACCCGGGTGCTGTTTGTGTGCCTGGGCAACATCTGTCGCTCGCCGGCGGCCGAAGGGGTGTTCCTGCACCAATTGGGCGAAGCCCAGGCCCTCGACCAGTTTGTGGTGGATTCGGCCGGCACCGGCAGCTGGCACGTGGGCAAGCCCGCCGATGCACGCATGCGCGCGGCTGCCAGCCGCCGCGGCATCGAGCTACCCAGCCGGGCCCGCCAAATCGAGGTGGCTGACCTGAGTCGCTTCGATCACATCCTCACCATGGATGCCGACAACCTCCGGGGAGTTCATGCCCTGGCCGCCAACCCATCGGCCCAGATCGAATCCCTAACCCGCTACTGCCGGCAGCACCGGGCCACCGAAGTTCCCGATCCCTACTACGGCGGGCCTGAGGCATTCGAGCATGTGCTCGACCTCCTCAACGATGCCTGCGCCGGCCTGCTCAAGGCCCTGCTCGAGGCTCGCCCCCCGGCGCACCATTAACTCAATGGCATAGAGGAACTCAGTGGCGTGGAGAGGGCCAGAGCTCTTCGGGAACACGGCTGCGAAACAGATCCACCAGGGCTTGGATCACCGTCTCGATCGCCATGCCGTCGGTGATCAGCTCCACCGCATCGGGGGCCTGCAACAGCGGGGCCACAGCGCGGCTTGAGTCGAGATGATCACGCTGGGCGATCTGGCCCTCTAGCTCTCCGAGGGGTGGCACCGCGTAGCCCCGCTCCTGCAGGTCCTGAGCCCGGCGACGGGCGCGCTCGGCCACGCTGGCGGTCAAAAACACCTTGAGCTCAGCATCGGGGAACACCGCCGTACCGATGTCGCGCCCCTCGGCCACCAATCCACCCCGTACGCCCATCGCCTGCTGCTGACCCGTGAGGGCCTCGCGCACGCAAGCATGGGCTGCCACGACCGACACCTGGGCCGTGACCTCCGGACTGCGGATCGGCTCGCTCACGTCATGGCCATTGATGAGCACCTGCTGCTCACCGGCGTCAGTGTGGCGCAATTGCAGGTCCAAGCCCTCCAGCAAGGGCCCCACTGCCGCAGCCTGGGCGGGATCGGCTCCCTGGTGCTGCACCCACCAGGTCAGGGCCCGGTACATGGCGCCGGTGTCGAGATAGACCAGCCCCAAACGACGGGCAAAGGCTTTGGTGACCGTGCTCTTGCCAGCTCCGGCAGGGCCGTCAATGGCAACGATCGGGGCGCGACTCATGAACAGGAGGTGGTCGATCAGGCGGCTTGGACCGCAGGGCACCGCTGCAGCAAGCAGGGCCAGGCCCTGCAGCTGTTGCAGTGGCCTCAGACTATGCGCCTCAACCAATTCCAGGTATTCGGGCTCAAGCCCCGCCGCAGCGAGCTGCTGGGCGGCCGCGGCCACCAGCACCGCCGGGTCCCGCTCTCCGCCCCGCACCAGGGATGCGGCCCCCTGCAGGGCCCGGGGCAGGGCGAGAGCCTGTTCACGCTGCGCCGCCGTGAGGTAACGATTGCGCGAACTGCAGGCCAATCCATCGGGATCGCGCACCGTGGCGCAGCTCTCGATCACCACCGTGGAGCCCAGGTCGGCCAGCACCCGCCGCAGGATCACCAACTGCTGCCAGTCCTTTTCGCCCAAAAGCAGGCGCGCTGGACGCACGAGCGCCAGCAGGCGCACCACGACGGTGGCGACTCCATCGAAATGGCCCGGTCGACGGCGCCCGCACAATCCCTCACTCAGGGCGGTGGGCGGGTGCACCTGGGTGATCTGCTCCACCCCTTCCGGATAGATCATTCCAGGGCTTGGGGCCCACAGCGCCGCCGCTCCAGCCTCAGCAGCCAGCGCGGCATCCCGCTCGAGATCGCGGGGGTAACGGGCCAGATCTTCGCCGGGACCAAACTGCAGTGGATTGACAAACACACTGACAAGAGCCGCAGCAGGTCTGTCCGACAGCCCAGCTGCGGCCCGCTGGATCAACTGCTGGTGGCCCTGATGCAAGGCCCCCATCGTGGGGACGAAATGCACAGGATCGCCGCACTGGCGACGCCAGTTGACCAGTTGATCAGAAGTGGTGAGCAGCTGCACAAAACAAACAGGGAGACCTGGCAGGGCCCAGACAGCGCTAAGCCCACCCACCAATCTGGCGGATGGGCCTGCTGGGGTGGTCCTCCAAGACCTGCCGGCCTACTGCAGCACTTCCAGTTTCACGCGGGCGATCCCGCTCGACACCACGCCCAGTTCATTGGCCGCGCCGTGGGCCAGGTCGATAACACGGTGCCCATGGAAGGGACCGCGATCATTGATCCTCACCACAGCCGAGCGTCCATTGGAGAGGTTGGTCACCCTCACCTTGGTGCCAAACGGCAAATGGCGATGGGCGGCAGTGAAGGTTCCTTGGCGGAAGACTTCGCCATTGGCAGTTCGACCGCCGTAAAAGCCAGGGCCATACCAGCTGGCTTGACCGCTGGTCACACTCACAACCCTGGGCTGGGCCTCGAGTTGGGGTGCGATCGGCAGCTGCAGGGTGGGATTGGATTGATCTTTGACGGGGAGAAGCCTGTCGAAGTCGCGGATGGCGAGGTCTGGGCTGGGGGGCAAAGCCTCGTAATCGGAAGCCCTAGAGGATCCTGGCGCTAGGGAAGCGGCCAGGCTCGACTCCGCAATGGCGGGAACCATGGCGCTACCGGAAAGAAGCAGGGCGAGGGCCCCCAGAGAAAAAGTTCCACGCATAACAAACGAAACCCGCTGTTATCAAGCAGCAACCCAACGGTGTGGGTGCGTCAGCGTTGGATTCGATCACTGACCCAGGAACTGGGCCATGGCATGTATCGAATTCGCCGACGGAGTTCCTATCGAGAATGAACGACGCCGAAAACTTAACCGCTTGTTGCGATCCCTTTCGCTCAACCGCGACACGACCAGCGCCATCAGCACTGTTAATCAATGGTCTGATCACAGCCACCCACTGAACGAATCGCCCCGAGGTCAGTCAATCCGCATCAGCGACACTGATGAAGGCGATCAGCTCAGCTAATCGCCAAACAGGCCAATCGGGCAATCGTCCACTCCCAAGCGGTTTGGAAGCCCCCGTTGGCGCCGGTCGACCGTTGTTGCAGGATCATGCGGCACCCGCCAAGCCCCTGCTTAGCCATGGATTACCGCACAGCCGGCGTTGATGTGGTGGCAGGGCGGGCCTTCGTGGAGCGGATCCGCGCCAGCGTCGAATCCACCCATCGTCCCGAGGTGATGGGTGGATTGGGCGGCTTTGGGGGCCTGACCCGCCTCCCGGCAGGCCTGCGCAAGCCGCTGCTGGTGGCAGGCACCGATGGGGTGGGCACCAAACTTGAGCTGGCCCAGGCCTATGGCCGCCACCATGGCGTCGGCATTGACCTGGTGGCGATGTGCGTCAACGACGTGATCACCAGCGGCGCCGAACCCCTCCTGTTTCTGGATTACATCGCTACCGGCAAGCTCTCAGCCGAGGCCATGGCCGAGGTGGTCGAAGGCATTGCCGAAGGCTGCCGGCAGAGCGGCTGCTCTCTCCTTGGCGGCGAAACAGCCGAGATGCCTGGCTTCTACAGCGCCGGTCGTTACGACCTGGCGGGCTTTTGTGTGGCCGTGGTTGATGAAGAAGCCCTGATCGACGGCCGCCGTGTCGAACCCGGCGACGCGATTGTGGCCGTGGCCAGCAGCGGCGTCCACAGCAACGGCTTCAGCTTGGTGCGCCGCATTCTTGAAACCCAGCAGGTGGATCACCACACCCTTTTGCCGGGCGGCACAACTCCCCTGATCGATGCCTTGCTCCAGCCCACCCGCCTCTACCCGAGCCTGGTGAAAGCCCTCTGCACCTCAGGTCTAGACCTACGCGCCATGGCCCACATCACCGGCGGTGGCCTGCCCGAAAACCTGCCTCGCTGCCTACCCGCCGGAACCCGAGCCGCTGTGGACCCCAGGAGCTGGCTGCGGCCAGCAGTGTTTGATTGGCTCCAGACCGCCGGCGACGTCCCCGAAGCCGATCTCTGGAACACGTTCAATCTTGGGGTTGGCTTCTGTCTTGTGGTGCCCCAGCACGACTGCCAGGGCGTCCTGCAGATCTGCGCCCAGACTGGGCACGAGGCCTGGCAGTTGGGCACGGTGGAGACCCTTGGCCATGATGGCAACGCCTTGGTAGGCCTACCAACCTGAGCGGATTGCCGAACCATCGGCGCCGCAGGCACACCTTGCGTCCGTCAAGACAAGTAAAGTATGCGGGAAGAATTCGTCAAGCAGTGATTAACTATTTGCCACCACAAGACTGACACGCGGAAGACTGGGGATCAATTCTTAGGATTAATTCATTCGACCTAGTTCAGTTTATCGACTTCCTTGATGTTGGTGAATAAACCAATTTAGCTTTAGTTATTTTAATACAATGTCGAGACAATTAATGCTTCCAAATAATTCCACCCATGGCTCACCTGATTTCAATCGTGTGAGCGGCGTTGGCTCGGCCTTGCAAAGCGAGCCCTTCTTGCGCAGTGAACCTGTCTTGCGCAGTGAACCCGTCTTGCGCAGTGAGCCTGTCTTGCGCAGTGAGCCTGTGCTGCGGCGAACATCCCAAGCCACAACAGCCGAAACCTCCCCTGGCACGACGCCGGGCGACATTGCCGGCGCCAGCAGCGGCCGCATCACCCGCCGCCGCAGCTCTGCAGGCCCCGTGGCACCAGTGCGGCCCCAACGCCCTGCTATGCCCTTCAACCCTGGCCAGCGCACGGGGCCAAGGCCCACCTTTTTGACCCTGCGGGACCATGGCAAGGTCTACGTGGCCGATCTGCCGCGGCTTTCTGATGGTCAACTGGCCCAGGTCTGCAAGGAGGCCAGCGAGATGCTGGAGAGCCTCCAACGCCGCCTCGAGGAGCTCGACAGCCTGAGCCTGGAGCCAGGTCCCGACAACGACACCAGAATCCGCGCCACCACCAAGCGCGATGTGACCGAGCGGTTCATTCGAGCCATTGAAGAAGAGCAATTGCTGCGGCGCAGCAACCCGGCCCTACGGGCCGCAGCCGGTGAATCACTCGCTCGGGCATTCCTCGAACTCGCCCGCCACCGGCTACCGGGTTCAACCTTTGACTCCTTGCTGCAAGAGGCGCTCGACGCCTGTGGCCCCGAAGCCGCGGCCGAGGCCGAATCCGCCAACCGCCGGGTCGTGCCGATTGTGCGCCGCAGCGAGGACACGGAGCGACCCAAAGCTCTGCCGGTGGTGCTCACCCCGGAGCCCGCCGCCCAGGCCGGCTGAGCGACCACCCGCAACGACCACCCGCTCGCAATCCCAGTCTCTCAAGCACTGCCGAAGGGGTTGGCGGGCATGCGCACTTCAAGCCGACCAGAAGCCTGGTCCAGGGCCTCGCGTTCGCCATCGTTGAGCTCCCAGGCGGCGGCGGCGGCGGCCCAATCAACGTGGGCAACCCGGCGCAGTCCAGGTATGGGCATGGCGCCATGGGAACGGCACCAATTGAGGGCCACCGCCGCCAGTGGAACCTGACGCTGGTGGGCCACCTCGGCCATGGTCTGGAGCAGGGGGGTGATCCTGGGCGCCAGCCGTCCAAACAGCAGGCGTCGTGGACCCTGCTGGGGGCGATCAACCTGGTCTTGACTGCGGGCCAACAGGCCTAGGGCCAAGGGGCTGTAGGCGATCAGGCTGATGCCGAGCTCTCGGCAAACCTCAGCCACTCCGCCAGGCTGAACCGCCTCAGGCGCCAGCAGCGAACATTGCACCTGAAGACTGCTGAGTGCCACACCCCGCCCGGCCAGGTGTCGGTGGAGCTGCCTCAGCCGCTGGGGGCCCATGTTGGAGACCCCAATCGATCGCACCGCTCCCTGCAGCACCAGATCAGCGAGCCCATCGACGAGGGGCCCCTCTTGCCAAGGGGCATAGCGAGCCGTGCTCCAGTGGAGTTGGACCCGATCCAGCTGGCCCTGCAGTCGCTGCTTCGAGGCACTGAAAGCCCGCCGAAATCCCCCACGCCCAAGGCGCCACGGGAAGGGTGCCAATTTGGTGGCCACGCAGAGCGATTGGCGCTGCTGGGGGCTAAGCGTGCGGCAAAACTGGCCGAGCAGGAGTTCACTTCGGCCGCTGAAGCGACCGGTGCCGTAGGAGTCGGCCGTGTCAAAAAAACGCAGTCCCAGCTCGACCGCCCTGCTGAAGGTGGCCGCCAGCTCGGCATCGCCGCGGGGGTCATAGCCCCAGAGGAATTGATTGCCCCAAGCCCAGGTCCCCACCCCAATGCCGGGCATGGGGGCTGGGATGGTCCCTAATGAAGCACCTGAATACGCCATGGTGGTGGTCGGCACGGATGGCTTAGCCCGCTCCCCCGCCATGATGCGCGACCCGTCACTCCCCTCCTCACCACCAACAGCCGCTGGCACCAATCCGCCGCCGCCAATCCCGGCGCTGGCCGAACCGGTGCTGTGCAACCACTGCGGCCGCACCGCCAGCAATGGCATCAGCTGCCAGGGCAGTTGCGTTGCCGACAGCGGTTATTGAGCTGAAGATCTGGCCCAGAACACGGGCCCAGATCACTGAACTTCGCTCACTGACTTCGCTCACGGACCCAGATCACTGAATTCCATCACCGACGTGGATCACCCCAACCCGAACTTGCCAGGCTGGACTTGAGCAGCCAACGCAGCCAACCACTGCTCCTCATGCTCAGCCTGGCGCTGCTGCCAGCCACGAGCCTGGCCACCGATGCACCACCCACGGGGTTTGGCCGCTGGGAGACCACCTTGCGGCGTTGCCAGGTGGCCCAGCAGAACAGTGCCACCGTCTCCCCCTACCAAGGCAGCTGTCTCAACCTCAGGCTCAACCAGAACATCGAGGGGCTGCTCACCGTTCGCTTCCTGATCAACGCCGATCGAAGCGGTCGAGAAGCCAGCGGCCAGATGACTTTTGCCGGCCTGCTCTGGCATCAAGACCAACCCATGCAGTGCAGCCAAGGACAGTGCAAACCCCAGTGGCCCATGCGGGTTCAGGTGCACACCGTGGCCAGTTCAGCGATCGGCCATGGTGCCTTTGCCTCTCAACTGCCCCAGGCGCGGCTAGCGCGCGGCACCTGCACCCTCGAGGCCCACGTTGTGAAATGCATGGCCAAGGGCCTGGCCGGCGACTCCTACGAGGCCAGCGGCAACCTCACCAGAGGGCGCTGGGCTGGGCCCAGCCCTGAAGCCAGGGGCCTGAAAAGGGAGCTCTGAACCATCAGAACCATTCCACGAAGGCGGCACCCAGATTCGAACTGGGGATAAAGGATTTGCAATCCTCTGCCTTACCACTTGGCCATGCCGCCGTCCGGGGAGCAAACTCCCTGGGTTCGGATCGTATCAGCCATGGCATGCCAGACCAACTGCTGGTTCTGAGCAACGGCCACGGTGAAGACCTGATCGCGCTGCGGGTGATCGAGGCTCTGCTCCAGCGGCGACCCGCGCTGCAGCTGGCGGTGCTGCCCCTGGTGGGGCAGGGCAACGCCTATGCCGCCGCCGAAGCGGCCGGCATGCTGGAGCGTCTTGGTCCCCGGCAGCTGCTGCCGAGTGGGGGCTTTAGCAACCAGAGCCTGCGGGGCTTGCTGCTGGATCTGGCCGCCGGGTTGCCGCTGCTGAGCTGGCGTCAGTGGCAGCTGGTGCGCCGCTGGGGCCTCAGCGGCGCACCGATTCTGGCGGTGGGCGATCTGCTGCCGCTCCTGCTGGCCTGGGGGGGAGGGGGTCCCTTCGGCTTCATCGGCACCCCCAAAAGTGATTACACCTGGGTTTCGCCACCGCCATGCCACTGGGGACACACCGCCCTGGCCGATGCCTACCACCGCAGCAAAGGCAGCGAGTGGGATCCATGGGAATGGGCCCTGATGGCCAGCCGCCGCTGCCGGCTGGTGGCCGTGCGCGATCGGCTCACCGCCCGCGGACTTCAGCGGCACGGCGTAGCCGCCCTGGCCCCCGGCAATCCGATGATGGATGGCTTCAGCCCTGGCCTGCTCCCCACCGAGCTGCGGGGGCAGAGGCGCCTGCTCCTACTGGCCGGCAGCCGCATGCCCGAAGCACTCCGCAATGCAGCTCGCCTACTGGAGAGCTTCGATCACCTCGCGCTGGCCGAGCCCCTCACCGTGCTGATGGCCACGGGCCGTGAACCAGGCCCCCAGGCCTTGGCAACGCTGCTGGAGGCCCAGGGATACAAACCCTGGCAAGGGGAGCTTGTGAAGGCCACCGGTGCGCACGCAGCCTGGCGCCGCGACCGCACCACCCTGCTGGTGGGGCCGGGCTGCTTCAGCCAATGGGCCCCGTGGGCCGAGCTGGGCTTAGCCAATGCCGGCACCGCCACCGAACAGCTCACGGGTCTGGGTATCCCAGCTCTATCCCTGCCGGGGGCCGGTCCCCAGTTCAAGACTGGCTTTGCCCGCCGTCAAAGCCGGCTGCTGGGGGGAGCCGTGCTGCCCTGCCACACGCCCAGGGAGCTGGGTGCGCGCCTGCAGCTCCTCTTGAATGAGCCCGAGCTACGCCGCAGCCTCGGACGAAGGGGCCAGCACCGCATGGGAGCCCCCGGGGGCAGTGCCGCGATCGCCGCCTTCGTGGAAGCGAGGCTCCTCGGCCAGGAGCCCTAGCTGCACAAGAGATGATGGGGATGCGAATCCTTTGAACGCCCGAACTCCATGGCCGGCATCTCCGATCGGGCCTACAGCATTGCCTGCGGAAAGTTGGCCAGCCTGCTGGGCGTGAGCCTGGCGGCTGCACGCCGCAAGGTCGACATCCGCACCGCCCAGCAAGGGCAGAAGGATCTGCCAGCCAGGCTCGCCAACGCCGAAGCGATGCTGGCCGAATTCACGGCCAGTGGCACCGACCACCATGGCCTGCTCACCGCCCAGCTCGGCACCGTCGGCAACGACGACAACTTCATGGTGGAGGACTGAGCGGCGCACCCGCCTAGCGGTTCCCGCCGCTGGAGTGCTCAAACAACAGGTTGAAGCGGTTGCGGTCGAGCTCGGCCATCACCGGCACGCAGCCGAAACAACGCTCGGCCAGGGTCCAGCGCTCTTCACGTTTGAGCATTTGCTCAAGCCGGTCGCGGGCCGGCAGCAGGTAGCGCACATCGCCGGCGGCATAGGCCAACTGGGCATCGCTGAGGTCTTCGACCCGACCCCAGTCCGAACTCTGGGCCTGCTTGTCGAGCTCAACCCCGACCAGCTCCTGAACCACATCCTTGAGACCGTGCCTCGGGCTGTAGGTGCGCCCCAGGCGACTGGCGATTTTGGTGCAGAAGATCGGGTTAACAGCGATCCCGAGGTTTTCAGCCAGCGCCGCCACATCAAAGCGGGCGAAATGGAACACCTTCTCGATGGCAGGGTTTTCCATCAGCGCCTTGAGCCGGGATGCCACGGTTTGGCCGCGGGCCAGGCGAATGCAGCAGACGTTGTCGTGGTCGTCGCAGATCTGCACCAGGCACAGCCGGTCACGGCCGTGGATCAACCCCATCGCCTCGGTGTCGACCGCCAGGGCCCGAGCACCGGCGTAGAGGCTCGCCCACTCGGCATCGAGGTCCCCGTCAAACACAGCAAAACGGGCTGGCGCCGGCAGGCCACTGGTGCTGGCGGCAGGGCTAGGGGCTGAAGACATGGCCGAGGGGCTGGGCACAGGAACGTCGCCATGCTGACAAGCCACCGTTGGTGTGCCCGCACAATGGGGGTCGATTGATTGCCCCGGCAGCGCCCATGGCCACCTCAGGCTCCATTCTGCTGCTCACCGTGCTGATGGCCATCGGCCTGGTGTTCTTTTTGCGGGCGGCCAGCAAGGACCGCACCACCGTGGTGGAGGTGCACTCGCCGCGGGCACCACTCGAGGTTTTGGACGGCCTCAGCACCTGGTTGGTGGCCCGAGGCTGGAGACCGGAATCCGGTGATCCCGAGCGTCAGCTGCTGCGGTTCCGCGGCCAGGTGAGCTCCAGCGCCGCCCTGGCGCTGCTGCTCTCGCTACTCGGGGCTGTGGGGGCCACCTGCCTGGGGCTGGTGCTGCGGCAGTTGTGGCCGGTGCTGGGTTGGGGGCCCCTGTTGCTGGGGTTGCTGGGCCCGGGAGCGGGCCTGCTCTACCGCCGCCGCGCCGAACGGGCCGAAACCGTTGAACTGCGCCTGGTCAGTGACGACGACGCGCCAGGTAGCACCCTGCGCCTGCGCGCCCACCGCGACGAATTGATCGCCCTTGAGCTGGAGCTTGGTCCCGAGCTCCAGCTGGCCAGCGACGGCGCCCTGCTCAGTTCTCCGATCTGATGCAAGCCCTGGAGTCGAGCCGAAGGCGATGGCCAGTCATGGGGCTGGCGCTGCTGCTCGCTGCCCCTTGGGCCGGCCTGTCCCAGCCAAGCCCCGACCGCCTGGCCCGCAGCCCCGATCCCATCACCGGACCCCGATCACGGCTCAACAAGGATTGGCAGGGTCTGCGACCCATGACCGCCAACACGCCAATCCTGGTGATGCCGGGCCATGCCGATTCCCAGGGCTTCGGCAGCGGGGCCAGCGGGGCCGCCGTTGCGGTGATGGGACAGCGGCCCATGGATTCCACCATGAGCGATGAGCTGTACTGGAATTTGGCCACCGTTGAGGCGGTGGTTCGGCTGGGGCAGCTTCAGGGCCTCAGGATCAAGGCCTATGACCCCGGCACCCGCCGGCTGGCCAATGGCAACGATCCACGCACCACCTGGAGCGTTGGCAAAGCCCATGTGGCGGCTGGCGGCTATGCGCTCGAAATCCATTACGACGCCCATGGCCCCGATGGCGTGGGCTCGGGCCTCATCCCACCGCTGCAGGCATCACCCTCCAGGCTCGACGAAAGCCTGGCCCGGGCCTTCGGGGCCTTCCCGCAGCGTTTTCGCGATGGCCTCGGAGCCCCGAAACGGGGGATCGCGATTCTCGAGATCGGCAAGCTTGAAGGTTCGCTGGAGGGCCGGCTGCGCAATCCTGAGCTGCGACAGGTCACCCTGGAGGCGATTGCGCTGCGGGTGGTGGAGGCACTCAGGCAGGGGCTTGAACCTGACCCCTTCCCACCGCTCACCCCACCGCCTGATGCGGTTGGCAGCGCTCCACCAGGCCAGGATCGTCGAGCCAGTTTTGGGGGCGAGTGAAGAGCTCCGTAAGCAGCGCCTCGCGACTGCCGGGCTCGGCGCTGTAGCCGTACTCCCAGCGCACCAGCGGTGGCAGCGACATCAGGATCGATTCGGTGCGGCCGTTGGTCTGCAAACCGAAGATCGTGCCCCGATCAAAGACCAGGTTGAATTCGACGTAGCGGCCGCGGCGGTAGAGCTGGAACTGCCGCTCCCGCTCGCCATAGGCGGTGGGGTGGCGCTTCTCCACGATCGGCACGTAGCTCGGCAAGAAGCCATGGCCGCAGGCCGAGGCCAGGGCAAAGAGTTGCTCCCAGCTTTGGCTGATCGCACCGGTGGCGCCGCTCACAGCCGCAGCCAGACCCTGCGAATCCTGGCCCTTGTAGAGCACCCCCTCAGGATCTTGATAGTCGTAAAAAATGCCGCCCACCCCGCGGGTTTCGCCGCGGTGCTTGAGGAAAAAGTATTCATCGCACCAGGGCTTAAACACCGGGTAATAGGCCGGATTCACTGAGTCGCAGGCCCCCTTGAGGGTGCGGTGGAAGTGCTGGGCGTCCTCCAGAAAGGGGTAGTAGGGGGTGAGGTCGGCCCCACCACCAAACCACCACACTGGCCCTGCCTCGAAATAGCGGAAATTGAGGTGCACCGTGGGCACGTAGGGGTTGCGCGGATGCAGCACCATCGACGTGCCCGTGGCAAACCAGCGCTGGCCAGCCGCCTCCGGCCGCTGGCTCAGGATCGACGGCGGCAACTGGTCGCCTTCGACTTCTGAGAAGTTGACCCCGCCTTGCTCAAAGATGCGGCCCTCCTTCATCACCCGACTGCGGCCGCCGCCGCCCTCGGGGCGCTCCCAGCTCTCCTGAGCAAAGCGGCCCTCGCCATCGAGGGCTTCCAGCCCAGAGCAGATCGAATCCTGCAGGCCCATCAACAGGGTCCTGGCCCGAGCCCTCGAATCGGCGGGGGGAGCTTCCAGCATCGACGTCGCGCCCCACGGGCTCCAGCAACCACTGCACCATTTCAGCCCAAACGGCGACCGCACAAGCGTTCGAGAGGGTCTGTCATGGGAGGCGATGCCTAGGATCCGAGTTCGCTCCACCCTTGGCTTCCCCCTGGCATGGCCTCCGCTGCCGAGATTCAAGACGCCCTGGCAAGCCTCCGTGACGCCGGCAGCGGCCGCAGCCTGACCGAGTTGGGCTGGATCAGCGAGCCCCGCCTGCAGGGTGCGCGGGCCCTGTTTCGCCTAGCCCTGCCGGGCTTTGCCCAGGGCCAGCGCGATCGCATCGCCAACGAGGCCAAAGCAGCGCTGCTGGCTCTTGACGGCATTGCCGATGTGCAGATCGAGCTGGCCCAGCCCAGCCCCTCGGCTGGGGCAGCCCCGATCGGTGCCGCAGGTCACGGGGTCGGGGGCCCCAGTGCCGGGGGCCCTGGTGCCGGGGGCCAACTACCCCAAAAACAGGCCATCCCTGGGGTGAAGCAGGTGATTGCCGTGAGCAGTGGCAAAGGCGGCGTCGGCAAGAGCACCGTGGCGGTCAACCTGGCCTGTGCCCTGGCGGCCTCAGGCCTCAAGGTCGGCCTGCTGGATGCCGACATCTACGGCCCCAATGCCCCCACCATGCTGGGGGTGATTGACCGCACACCAGAGGTCCGCGGCGAAGGTGCCGAACAGGTGCTCACCCCGATCGAGAGCTGCGGCATCGCCATGGTGTCGATGGGCCTCCTCATCCAAGAGAACCAGCCGGTGATCTGGCGTGGGCCGATGCTCAACGGGATCATCCGCCAGTTTCTGTATCAGGTGGAGTGGGGCCAACGGGATGTGCTGATCGTGGATCTGCCACCCGGCACCGGTGATGCCCAACTCACCATCGCCCAAGCCGTGCCGATGGCCGGAGTGCTCATTGTGACCACACCCCAGCAGGTGTCCCTGGCCGATGCCCGCCGCGGCCTGGCCATGTTTTTGCAGATGGGGGTTCAGGTGCTTGGCGTGATCGAAAACATGAGCGTGTTCATCCCTCCCGACGACGCCACCAAGCGCTACCCCCTGTTTGGCAGTGGGGGCGGCCAGCTGCTGGCCCACGAGGCCCAGGTACCTCTCCTAGCCCAGCTGCCCCTCGAAATGCCCGTGCGCGAGGGTGGTGACAGCGGCATCCCCGTGGTGCTTTCGGCCCCGCACACGGCCACCGCCCGTGCCTTTGTGGCCCTGGCTGAGCGCCTGGCCGTTCCAGTGGCGGCCTGAGCCGATGCCCGTGCTGCTGGGACGGCCCAATCGAATGTTTGCCGGGCCGGGCACATCACGCCGCAATCCCCTCAAACAGATCGACCTGGTGCTCTGGGGCATTCCCATCGCCATGATCTTTGTGGCCGGGATCCTGATCGCCAGCACCCAGCGCCAGGCCGACTACGCCGACTGGTATCAACACTGGATCACCGCCGCCGTGGGCCTGGCCATCGCCCTGGGCCTGGCTCGCCTTCCCCTGGCTCGCCTGATCCCCCTGCAATGGCCCATCTACGGGGCCATGGTGGCCAGCCTGATTGCCGTTCGGATCATCGGCGTGAGCGCCCTCGGGGCCCAGAGCTGGATCAGCATCGGTGGCTTCCATGTCCAGCCCTCGGAATTCGCCAAGGTGGCGGCGATCCTGCTGCTGGCCGGAGTGTTGTCACGCTTTCCCGTGGAGCGGCCGATTGATCTGATCCGCCCCACGGCCATGATCTCGGTGCCCTGGCTGCTGGTGTTTGTGCAGCCCGACCTGGGCAGCTCGCTGGTCTTCGCCGCTGTGCTGCTGGTGATGCTGTTTTGGTCGGGGATGCCGGGCGCCTGGGTGCTGCTGCTGCTCTCACCCCTGTTTAGCGCCATTTTGGCTGGCGCCATTCCCTGGGTGCTGCTGGGCTGGATTCCCCTGATGGGCTGGCTGGCCTACAACTCGCTGCCCTGGAAGAAAACGGGCACCTCCGTGGTGCTGGCCATCCAGGGGCTGTTTGCCGTGATCACCCCCTGGCTGTGGGAGAACGGACTCAGGCCCCACCAGCGCGATCGACTCACCTTGTTTTTGGATCCCTCCCAAGACCCCTTGGGCGGCGGTTATCACCTGCTGCAGAGCACCGTGGGCATCGGCTCAGGGGGCTTGCTGGGCACGGGCCTGATGCATGGCTCACTCACCAAACTGCGGTTCATCCCTGAGCAGCACACCGATTTCATTTTCAGTGCCCTGGGCGAGGAGTTGGGCTTCGTGGGCACCCTGCTCACGGTGATTGGTTTCGGCGTACTGATCGCCCGCTTGCTCCAGATCGCCAACCACGCCAGCAGTGATTACGAGGCCTTGGTGGTGGTGGGAATCGGAGCCATGTTGATGTTTCAGGTGGTCGTGAACATCAACATGACCATTGGCCTGGGCCCGATCACCGGCATCCCACTGCCATTTCTGAGTTATGGCCGTTCGGCCATGCTGGTCAACTTCATCTCCCTGGGTCTGGTGGCCTCGGTGGCCCGGCGGGGTCGCGGCCGGCGCGCCAGGCCATGAGCCTGAAGCAGGTCCGCACGTTGCTCGCCCAGGGGCTGCCAGCCGGCCAGGGCAGCGAAGACACCGTGCGCCGTCAGTGGTGGGCGGCCCTGGCCACGCTGCAAAACGATTTTCTGCTGACCCAGGAGGCCATCGCTGGGGTCTGGTTGGCCGCGCCACTGCCGGCCCTCTACGAGCCCCAGCTGCTGCAGCAGCTGAACGGCTGGGTTTGGGCCCCCTCGGAACTCGACGACCTGCTGCCTCCCCCCGCGGCCCTGCTGCCGGCGGCCCCCGGTGGCAGCAGGGCCGAAACCATGGCTCCCCACTTCGAACGACTCAGCCTTGAGGAGGCCGATGGCACCGATCCGCTGCTGATCGTGATCACCCCCAAGCTGCAGGTGGCTCTCTGCGTGGATGGGGCCAGCGATGCCCGACGCCTCGTGGTGCGCTTTGAGCCCGCCGTGCTGTCAGCGGCCCTCAGCCTGGTGAACCAGCGCCTCGAGCACAGCAATCCCCGCGCCGCCCAAGCCCTACGCCAAGCCCTGCAACGGCTGGGATCGCTGCACAGCGACGATTCCTTGGCGCTGCAGTTCTGGACCCGCCTGGCCGAACGGTTGGCGGCCATGGCCCCCAGCGTGACCCTCCAACCCCTGGTGCGCTCCCCCGGCCGCGCAGCCGAAGCCACAGCCAGCGGCAGCCGGGGCCAAGTACAGGAGCTGGCCTTGCTGGAGGCGATCACCCACGAAGTGCGCACACCCCTGGCCACAATCCGCACCCTGATTCGCTCGCTGCTTCGCCGCAGCGAGATCACCCCGGTGGTGCGCCAGCGCCTCGAGCAGATCGACGGCGAATGCAGCGAGCAAATCGACCGCTTCGGGCTGATCTTTCTGGCCGCCGAACTTCAACGTCAACCCAAACCGGGCAGCGGAGCCGAAGCCCAAAATCTCGCCCGCACCGATCTGAGCCACCTGCTCAACCAGCTGGAACCGCTCTGGCGCCGACAACTCCAACGCCGCAGTTTGGAGCTGAGCCTGGAGCTGGCCCCCGATCTGCCGCAGGTGCTCAGCGACCCGGCCCGCCTGGAGACCATGCTCGGTGGCCTGATCGACCGGTTCAGCCGCGGTTTGCCAAGCGGAGCGCAGGTGCGGCTGCGGCTGCTGGCCGCGGGCCCCAGGCTGAAGCTGCATCTCAGTTCAGAGGCGGCCGCTGGTGGCCGCCTAGAAACCAGTGCACCACCGCCCCAGCGGGAGCTGGTGGGCCCTGTACTGAGCTGGAATCCGACGACCGGCAGCCTGCAGCTGAGCCGTCAAGCCACCCAGCAGCTGTTTCAACACTTGGGTGGCCGGTTCACCGAGCGCAATGGCAGCGGTCTCACTGTCTTCTTTCCCGTGGCCGAACCCGTTTGTTGACGGGTGTGAAGAGTGCGACCAGCTGGCCTTTCTGGCCAAAAACACAGTGCTAATTTCCAATTGATCCGTCTGCCGTCCTCCCCTAGGCATTGCCATGAGCGCACTCCAGCTGAACGGTCAACTGCCCAAGTACATCGGCAGCACCGGCGGTCTCCTCAACTCAGCAGAAACCGAGGAGAAATACGCCATCACCTGGACCAGTGCCACGGCCCAGGCCTTTGAATTGCCTACAGGAGGTGCCGCCGAAATGAATGAGGGCGAGAACCTCATGTATTTCGCCCGCAAGGAGCAGTGCCTGGCTCTCGGCACCCAGCTGCGCACCAAATTCAAGCCCCGCATCGAGGACTACAAGATCTATCGGATCTACCCCGGCGGTGACACTGAGTTCCTGCATCCCAAGGATGGGGTGTTCCCCGAGAAGGTCAACGAGGGGCGTCCGATGGTGGGTCATAACGCCCGTCGCATCGGTGCCAACCCCAATCCTGCTGGTCTCAAGTTCAGCGGCAGGAACACCTTCGATTCCTGACGCCCGAAGGCGAGCTCCTATAAAGGCGGGGCCGGCAGCCCCGTTTTTTTTGTCTGCCGGTTGCGCCATGCCCAGCTCCGACCGCACCATCCCTGCCCGGGGCACCCTCTCTGCCAGGGGCTCTCACCCCGCCAGGGGACTCGATCGCTGTGCCGAGTCGTTCCAGCAGCAGCTGGAGGCCGGCGCCAATTTCATTCCCCTGTGGAAGCGCTGGCCCGCCGACCTCGAAACGCCGTTGAGCACCTGGCTCAAGGTGGGAGGCCAAGGACGCCACGGCGTGCTGCTGGAATCCGTTGAAGGCGGCGAGCGGCTGGGCCGCTTCAGCCTGGTGGTCTCCGACCCCCTCTGGACCCTCACCTGCCGCGGCGATCGCTCTGAACGGCGCTGGCGCGATGGCCACCAGGAGAGTTTCGAGGGCAATCCATTCACCCTGTTGCAGCAGTGCCTAGCGCCGCTGCGCAGCGCCCCAATCCCAGGCCTGCCCCCCCTGGGGCACTTGTTTGGTTTCTGGGGCTACGAACTCATTCGCTGGATCGAGCCGAGCGTGCCGGTGCACCCACCGGCTGCCGGCGCGCCCCCCGATGGCTGCTGGATGCTGGCCGACAGCCTGCTGGTGTTTGACCAGGTCAAACGTCAGCTCACCGCCGTGGCCTACGCCGACCTCAGCGGTGGGTGCAACCCTGAAGAGGCCTGGGATGCCGCCGCGGCCCGCATCGCGGCCCTCGAGGCCCTCATGCACCTGCCCCTGCCGGCGGGGGTTAGCCCGCTTGAATGGCACGACAGCGACCTCAGCCCCAGCGATGCCAGCGAGTTCGGCGCCGGCAACCTGGGGGCCACCAGCAATCGCAGCCAAGTTGATTTTGAGGCCGCCGTGCGCAGCGGCCGCGAGCACATTGCCGCCGGCGACGTCTTTCAGCTGGTGCTCAGCCAGCGCCTTGAGGCTCGGGTGACGCACGATCCCTTTGCCCTGTACCGCAGCCTGCGGATGGTGAATCCCTCGCCCTACATGGCGTTCTTTGATTTTGGCGACTGGCACCTGATCGGCTCGAGCCCTGAAGTGATGGTGAAGGCCGACCCCCTCGAAACGGGTGGCATGAAAGCGTCGCTGCGGCCGATCGCCGGCACCCGGCCCCGCGGCGCCACCCCAGCTGCTGATCGGGCCTTGGAGGCCGAGCTCCTGGCCGACCCCAAGGAGCGGGCCGAGCACGTGATGCTGGTGGATCTGGGCCGCAATGACCTTGGGCGGGTCTGTGAACCGGGCAGTGTCAAGGTGAGCGATCTGATGGTGATCGAGCGCTACTCCCACGTGATGCACATCGTGAGCCAGGTCGAGGGACGGCTGGCAGCCGGCAACAGTGTCTGGGATCTGCTGATGGCAGCGTTCCCAGCCGGCACTGTGAGCGGTGCTCCCAAAATTCGAGCCATGCAACTGATTCACGCCCTCGAACCCGACGCCCGTGGCCCCTACTCGGGGATCTATGGGTCGGTTGATCTGGCCGGTGCCCTCAACACGGCGATCACGATCCGCACGATGGTGGTGCTTCCGGCCGAGCAAGGCGGCTGGCGGGTGCAGGTCCAGGCCGGCGCCGGAATCGTCGCCGATTCAAAGCCCGAAGCCGAATACCAGGAAACCCTCAACAAGGCCCGCGGCATGCTGAAGGCCCTGGCATGCCTGGCATGAGCAGCACCGGCGCCGCGAATCTGCTTCTGAAGGGCTTCGAAGTGGAGCTCTACACCGGCCGGCCCGATGGCACGGTGGTGGGCTGCTCAGCCGAAGCCGCCGCGGCCCTCGAGGGGTTCGTGACCGAGCCCGACCACCGCAACCTCGAGTACGTCACCCATCCCGATGCGCGCTATGGGCGGCAGCTGGAGCTGCTGCTCGAGCCCCGTCGGCGTCTGCGCCAGTGGCTGGCCCAACGGCAGCTCACCCTGCTGCCGGGCAGCACCCTCAGCACCGGGGACAGCGAGCGTTTCGAGCGATCCAATCCCGAAAATCCCTATCACAGCTACATCGAGACCACCTACGGCACCCGGGTGGTCACGGCCAGTGTCCACATCAACCTGGGCATGGATGCCATGGAGCCCTTGTTTGCCGGGCTGCGTCTGCTGCGTTGCGAGGCCGCCCTCCTGCTGGCCCTTTCGGCCAGCTCCCCCTTCCTTGATGGGCAGGTGACCGGGGCCCACTCCCAACGCTGGTTGCAATTTCCACTGACGCCAGCAACGGTGCCCCTGTTTCGAAACCACCAGCACTACATCGACTGGATGGACGCCCAGCTCGCCGCCGGTTCCATGCAAAACGTGCGCCATCTCTGGACATCGGTGCGGCCCAATGGGGACAACCGTCCCCACGACCTCAACCGACTGGAGATCCGCATCTGCGATCTGGTCAGCGATCCACTGGAGCTGCTGGCCATCACCGCCTTTGCTGAGCTGCGGCTGCACCAGCTCCTCGCCGACCCCGGCCGCCACGACCCCCTGCTGGCCAGTGCCCTGAGTCTCGACGCCCTCGCCGAGCTTGCCGATGCCAACGACCGCGCCGTGGCCAGCAACAGCCTCGATGCTTCCCTGCAGCACTGGCGCACTGGGGCCAGCCTCAGCGCCCGCGACTGGGTCCGAAGCGAGCTCGAGGGCATGGAGGCCCTGGCCCGCCGGCTGGAGCTTGAAGCCGTTCTGGCACCGCTGCACAGCATTTTGGAGCAGGGCAACCAGGCGATGCGGTGGCTGCGCCGGCAGGGCCAAGGCGAATCAATTGCCGCCATTGTGGCCAGCGATGCTGCAGCGATGGCCACCCAAGAAGAGGCTTTGGAATGATCATGGTTCGTTCTGGCCCCGAACCCGCACCCAACCCATCGACCATGCGGCCCTCCGCCCTCACTGCTCCCCAAACCTCGCCCCGGGTGCGTCGCCTGTTGGGCGACCGTCTCGAGCTGGTCGAAGAGCTTTGGCAGACGGTGCTCCGCAGCGAATGCCCGCCCGCCCAGGCTGAACGCCTGCTCCGCCTCAAGCAACTGTGCGCGCCAGAGGGGATCCAGAGCGACACCAGCGCAGCGATCGTGGAGCTGATCCGCGCCATGGACCTCTCCGAAGCCATTGCTGCGGCGCGAGCCTTTTCGCTGTATTTCCAGCTGGTCAACATCCTCGAGCAGCACATCGAGGAAGACAGCTACCTCGACAGCCTGACCAACCATCAGGTCAGCGAAGGCCCTGATCCCTTCCAACCACCCCTGGCCAGCCAGACCGAACCCGCCACCTTCCGGCAGCTGTTCGAGCGTCTTCGCGGCCTGGGCGTGCCCCCAGCCCAGCTCGAAAGCCTGTTGGCTGACCTCGACCTCCGCCTGGTGTTTACGGCCCACCCGACCGAGATCGTGCGCCACACCGTGCGCCACAAGCAGCGCCGGGTAGCCGCCCTGATCCAACGACTCGAGCAGGCTGAGGGCCTCAGCCTCGATGACACCCACCTGGTGCGTCAGCAGCTCGAAGAGGAAATCAGGCTGTGGTGGCGCACCGATGAGCTGCACCAGTTCAAACCCACGGTGCTCGATGAGGTCGACTACGCCCTGCATTACTTCCAGCAGGTGCTCTTCGACGCCATGCCCCAGCTGCGGCAGCGGTTGCGGACCGCCCTGGCCGCCAGCTATCCCGACGTGGAACCACCCCGTGATGCCTTTTGCACCTTTGGCTCGTGGGTGGGCTCGGATCGCGACGGCAATCCCTCGGTGACCCCCGAGATCACCTGGCGCACCGCCTGTTATCAGCGCCAGCTGATGCTGGAGCGCTACATCAAATCAGTGGGGGAACTGCGCGATCAGCTCAGCATCTCAATGCAGTGGAGCCAGGTGAGCCCGAGCCTGCTCGAGTCGCTCGAGATGGACCGACTCCGCTTTCCCGAGATCTACGAACAGCGCGCCGCCCGCTATCGGCTGGAGCCCTACCGCCTCAAGTTGAGCTACACCCTGAAGCGTCTACAGCTCACCCACCAGCGCAACCAACAACTCGCCGATGCGGGCTGGGAATCCCCCTGTGATGGCCACAGCGGTCTGGTGAGCGGCTGGCCCAGCTCGACGACCTCGGCATCGATCTCGACCGCCACGTCGATCTCCCCATCCGTCTTGCTCAACCACCCCACAGCCCCTGAACTGCACTTCAGTTCAGCCGATGAATTTCGAGCCAATCTCGAGCTGATCCAAGACAGCCTCAACGCCACCGGCCTCGGCTGTGAAGCCCTCGACAACCTGATCAGCCAGGTTCAGATCTTCGCCTTCAGCCTGGCCAGCCTCGACATTCGCCAGGAAAGCACCCGCCACAGCGATGCCATCGATGAACTGAGCCGCTACCTGCAGCTTCCCGTTGCCTACGGCGACATGGCCGAGGCCCAACGGATCGAATGGTTGCTGGCCGAATTGCAGACCCGCAGGCCCCTGCTGCCGCCAGCGACCAGCTGGAGCCCGGCCAGTGCCGAAACCTTTGCCGTGTTCCGCATGTTGCAGCGGATCCAGCAGGAGTTCGGTCCACGCATTTGCCGCACCTACGTGATCTCGATGAGTCACACGGTCTCAGACCTGCTCGAAGTGCTGCTGCTGGCCAAGGAAGCGGGCTTGGTCGATCCAATGGCCCAGCGCAGCTCGCTGCTGGTGGTGCCGCTGTTTGAAACCGTAGAAGACCTCCAGGGTGCACCCGCGGTGATGGAGCGGCTGTTCAACGAGCCCTTCTACCAGCAGCTGCTCAGCTCCGGTGGCGAGGCGGGCCAACCCCTGCAGGAGGTGATGCTCGGCTATTCCGACAGCAACAAAGATTCGGGATTTCTTTCGAGCAACTGGGAGATCCACAAGGCCCAGATTGCGCTGCAGAGCCTTGCCAACCAGCACCATGTGGCCCTGCGCATCTTCCATGGCCGTGGCGGCTCTGTGGGGCGCGGGGGCGGCCCCGCCTACCAGGCGATCCTGGCCCAACCGAGCGGCACCCTGGGGGGCCGCATCAAGATCACCGAACAGGGCGAGGTGCTGGCCTCCAAATATGCCCTGCCCGAACTGGCGCTCTACAACCTCGAGACGATGACCACGGCTGTTCTGCAGAACAGCCTGGTGCGCACCCCCGTCGACGACACGCCGGAGTGGAACACCCTGATGGCCAGCCTTGCGGCCCGCTCCCGCGAGCACTACCGCAGCCTCGTGCACGACAATCCCGAGCTGGTGGCCTTCTTCCAGCAGGTGACGCCCATCGAGGAGATCAGCAAGCTGCAGATCTCAAGCCGACCCGCCCGCCGCAAGGGCGGCGCCAAAGACCTCTCTAGCCTGCGGGCCATCCCATGGGTGTTTGGCTGGACCCAGAGCCGATTCCTGTTGCCCAGCTGGTTTGGGGTGGGAGCCGCCCTGCAGGAAGAGCTTGATCACGACGGCCAACAACTCGAGCTCCTGCGCCTGCTTTACCAGCGGTGGCCCTTCTTCCGCATGTTGATCTCCAAAGTGGAGATGACCTTGGCCAAGGTCGACCTCGACCTCGCCCACCACTACGTGCAGACCCTGGGCCGACCCGAGAAGCGCGACTGCTTCGAGCAGATCTTCCAGACCATTGCCGGTGAATTCACGCTCACCCGCGACCTGGTGCTTCAGATCACCGGCCACAGCCGGCTGCTTGATGCCGACCCGGCCCTGCAACTTGCCGTGGATCTGCGCAACCGCACAATCATTCCACTGGGGTTTCTGCAGGTGGCCCTACTCAGGCGCCTACGCGAACAGAACCGCCAGCCACCCATGAGTGAGACCGTCAACGCCGACCCCGATGGCCGCACCTACAGCCGCAGCGAATTGCTGCGGGGTGCCCTTCTCACGATTAACGGCATCGCTGCCGGCCTACGCAACACCGGTTGACCGCCTTGAGCTCTCTGCTGCTTCCCTTTCGCCAGCAACCGGTGCCCCCTTACCTCAGGGAGGGCTATCGCCTGGTTGCCAACCCGGAGCTGGCCGCTCCAGACCTCAACCATTTGCTCGAGGCCAGCGGTGACCGGCCCCGCAGCCCTGAGGTCTGGGGCCGGGTTCTCGAGCGCAGCACCTGGCATTTCGCCGTGTTCAACGACATCGATACCTCCACCAGCGCCACCTCCGCCAGCGCCACCTCCGCCAATGCCACCTCCCCCAGGGCTGGCATCCACACCCACTTGGTGGGATTTGTGCGGGCCACCAGCGACATGGCCCTCAACGCCAACCTCTGGGATCTCTGCGCCGACCCCGCCGATCCGGCGGCGGCCGAGGTTCTCCTGGCCCTGGTCCAGACATCCCTCAACAAACTTCGGCGCGATCTCAGCGGTTGCAGCATCTCCCTGGCCGCTCCCCCGGCGGCACTCGCCGCCCTCGAACTGCACGGCTTCGTCGTGGATCCAGGCGGGATTAGGGCCATGGGCCTGAAGCTCGGCTAGATCCCAATCACCAAAGCTGCTGCTGAGGACAGACCATCAGCATGGGCCTTCAGAACAGGCCTTCAGGACGCACCATCAAGACGGGCCATCAGCGCAATCGCCCTTCCGTTCCGGCGGAGTGGGGACAACAACGAGCATGGAGGGACTCGAACCCCCGACCCTCAGAACCGGAATCTGATGCTCTATCCAACTGAGCTACATGCCCTTGATCGAAACTCCACCGCGGGGGCAGGGCGCCGACGGTCTTACCTTAACCGCTCACCGCAACGGGTCGATTCGGCTGCACCACCTGGAGCTGCTGCGCTTTCGCAACATCGCACGGCTTGAGCTGACGTTCGTTGCACCCCGCCTGCTGGTGATCGGCCCCAATGGGGAGGGCAAATCCAACCTGCTCGAAGCGGTGGAGCTGCTGGGCAGCCTGCGCTCCCATCGCTGCAGCCAAGACCGTGACCTGATTCAGCACGGGGAAGCCACCGCCCTGCTGCGCTGCAACACCAGCGATGGTGGAGGTGAAGGGGTAGGTGAAGGGGGAGCTGGAGCTGGAGGTGTCGATAATCTCCAGCTGCAGCTGCGCCGCAGCGGCGGACGCCTGGCCCAGCGCAACGGCAAGTCGCTCGAGCGCCAGCACGACCTGCTCGGCTCGCTGCGCTGCGTGGGCTTCAGTGCCCTGGATCTCGAGCTGGTGCGCGGCGAGCCGGCCCTGCGTCGCCAATGGCTCGATCGGGTTGTGTTGCAGCTTGAACCCCTCTATGGCGAACTGCTGAGCCGCTATAGCCGCCTGCTGCGTCAACGCAGCCAGTTGGTGCGCAGCCCCGGCCCCGATGGGGCCCTGGTGCTCGATGCCTTCGACCAGCAGATGGCCCTGGTGGGCACGCGGCTGCATCGCCGACGCCACCGTGCGCTGCGCCGGCTCGAACCCCTAGCCGCCGCCTGGCATGAGCGCCTGAGCGGCGGGCGCGAGCAGCTCACCCTGCAATACCAGAGCGGCTCCGATCTGCCGGGTGAGGAGGCCGAGGAACCCTGGCGGGCCGCCCTGGCCAGCCAACTGCTCCAACAACGCAACACCGAACTGCGCCTGGGCCAGTGCAGCGTGGGCCCCCACCGCGATGAAATCGGTCTGCTGCTGCAGGGTGAAGCCGCGCGGCGCTATGGCTCGGCCGGTCAGCAACGCACGCTGGTGCTGGCGCTCAAACTGGCCGAGCTGCAGCTGGTGGGCGAGGTCGTCGGCCAACCGCCGCTGCTGCTGCTTGACGATGTGCTCGCCGAGCTCGACCAAACCCGGCAGCAACTGTTGCTCGAAGCCGTGGGTGAAGGCCACCAGTGCCTGGTGAGCGCCACCCACCTCGACGCCTTCAGCCGGGGCTGGCACCAGGCCAGCCAAGTGGTCTCGATGCGAGCAGGTTCCCTGAGCACGGATCCCTGAGCACAAATCCCTGACCCTGACCATCACAACGTGACCAGAAGACCCAAATCCGCACCCAGAGCGCGTAAGGTGTGCAGCTTGTGCGGTTGGTTTCGATGACCCAAACCCTGCCCTGCCTCCACCCCAACCCGGGATGGACTGGTGCTCTTTCGATCCCCTCTGCGGCCGCTCCCACGCCGGTGTCAGACACCGTTGGGAAACACTGCATCCTCGAGCTCTACGACTGCAACCACGAGCGGCTCAACGACGAATCCTTCCTCAGGGACGCCATCACCAGCGCTGCAAAACGGGCTGGCGCCACCTTGCTCCATCTGGTCACCCACCATTTCGAGCCCCAGGGAGTGACCGGCCTAGCTTTGCTAGCCGAATCCCATATCTCAATTCACACCTGGCCTGAATCGGGCTACGCCGCGGTGGATGTCTTCACCTGCGGGGATCACACCATGCCCGAACGGGCTTGCCAGGCGCTGATTGAGCAGCTCGAGGCGGGCCGCCACAAGCTCACCAGCTTCCGACGCGAAACACCGGCGGCGATTGCTGGCAGCGTGCGCGAGCCCGAGCTCCACGCTGCCTAAGGGCCCGCGGCGAGTTCACGGTTGAGCTTGCCGCTCACCAGGCCTTCCAGATCCAAGCTCACCGCCGTAAAGCCCAGCTTCAGGAAGGCCTCCACCACCGCCTGACGCTGGTCTGGGGCTCCGAGCTGATCCAGCACGGCATTCAACTGAACGGCGGGCACCTCGATACGGGCCGTCTGCCCCTGGGAGCGTACCCGCACCTCGCCCACGCCCCAGACCCGCAACCAGGCTTCGGCCTGGCCAACCCGCTGCAAGCGCGCCGCGGTGATTGGATCTCCATAGGCCATCCGCGACGAGAGGCAGGGCTGGGCTGGCTTATCCCACCAGGGCAGACCCAGGGCACGGGAGAGCTGGCGCACCCCGGCCTTGTCAATGCCCGCCTCAACCAGTGGAGACAGCACCCCCCGCTCTTTGGCCGCCCGAATGCCAGGGCGGTGGTCACCCAGGTCATCGAGATTGACGCCATCAAGCACCGGCGCTCCACCAGCCGCTGCAGCAATCGGCGCCAAACGGCCATGCAGTTCACGCTTGCAGGCGTAACAGCGGTCAGCAGGGTTGCTGGCATAGGCCGGATCGTCCAGCTCTGCGGTGGCGATTTCCAGGTGTCGGATCCCCAGCCAGGCCGCCTGACTGGCCGCCTCCTGCCGCAGATGGGGCGCCAATGCCGGCGAAACTCCAGTGATCGCGAGGGCTTGATCACCAAGCTGCTCCAGGGCGAGGGCCGCCACTAGGGCACTGTCGACCCCGCCTGAGTAGGCCACAACCACCTGGCCCAGGGCGCCCAGGTGACCCCGCAGCCTGGCCAACGCTCCCTCGAGCGGCACAGGTAGCGGTTCAAGCAGAGTGAACGCCATGGATGTGATTTTGCAAGGGTGGGGCTCCTGCACTCATCCTGCAGTAGGCCTCCTGGTATCCGCTGGCCTGCGGTTGCCCTGGCCGGCCTCGGTAGCATCACCACATGAGCAGCATCCAGACGCCGCAGCGGGGAACAGGCCGCGGAATCGGCATCCGCACGGCGGCTGGCAGCGACGAGCGCGCCCATGGCCAGTTGCACGTCTACGACGGCGATGGCAAGGGCAAAAGCCAGGCGGCCCTCGGCGTGGTGCTGCGCACCATTGGGCTGGGCATTTGTGAAGAGAAGCGCACCCGAGTGCTGCTCCTCCGATTCCTGAAGGGGCCTGGCCGCGCCTACGACGAAGACGCGGCCATTGATGCCCTGCAGCAGGGATTCCCCCATCTGATCGACCAGGTGCGCACCGGCCGGGGTGACTTCTTCACCGCGGCCGAGGCCACCAAATTTGACCGCCAGGAGGCTCAGCGTGGCTGGGACATCGCCAAGGGAGCGATTGCCAGCAACCTCTATTCAGTGGTGGTCCTCGATGAGCTCAACCCCGTGCTCGATCTGGGCCTGCTCGATAGCGATGAAGTGACCCGCACCCTGGCCACCAAGCCACCGGGTATGGAGGTGATCTGCACCGGCCGGGGGGCTCCACCCCAACTGGTTCAACTCGCTGACCTCCACTCCGAAATGCGGGCCCATCCCCAGACCGAACCCGCCTTCGATGGCCTCAACGGCATCGAGATCTACACCGGCGAAGGCAAGGGGAAATCCACCAGCGCCCTTGGCAAAGCCCTGCAGGCCATCGGCAAAGGAATCAGCCAAGACAAAAGCCACCGGGTGTTGATCCTGCAATGGCTCAAGGGCGGCAAGGGATACACCGAAGATGCCGCCATCGCCGCCTTGCGCGAGAGCTACCCCCACCTGGTGGATCACCTGCGCTCGGGCCGCGATGCCATTGTGTGGCGCGGCCAGCAGCAACCGATCGACTACGTCGAAGCCGAACGGGCCTGGGAAATTGCCCGCGCCGCCATCGCCAGCGGTCTCTACAAGACCGTGATCCTTGATGAGATCAACCCCACGGTCGACTTGGAGCTGCTGCCAGTCGAACCAATTGTCCAAACCCTGCTGCGCAAGCCAGCCGACACCGAAGTCATCCTCACCGGACGCTGCAAGAACCGCCCGGCCTACTTCGACCTGGCCAGCGTGCACTCCGAGATGGTGTGCCACAAGCACTACGCCGAACGCGGCGTTGACTTGAAGCGCGGCGTCGATTACTAACCAACACTAACCAACGACCGAGACGCACACTAAAACCCAACCACTTAGATTAAGCGCTTAGATTTACTTCTTGGGCTTAGTTCTTATGCTTAACAGTTAGACTTATCGCTTCGACTTGGCGCTTGGGGTTAATGCTTAGGGTTAATGCTTGAACTTACCGCTTGGACTTAGCTTACTGCCTAGGCTTCTCGCTTGGACTTCCGCAGGAATTAACGACAGAGCCGAGACTAAAAATCGGACCGTCAAGCCATCATCGATCTATCACTCAGTTGACTATTTAAAGCCGTCCCGAGCCTCCTCAAAAGCCTCTTCGTCGAGGAGCTCAAGATCCTGGGTAGCGATATAACGACTCAGAACAAGTCCCACCAACAGGGAGACATAGAGCGTACTGGAGATGCTCAGAAGCACCGTAAATCTCTCGCCAAATGGATTGGTCGGCAGCACATCGCCATAGCCAAGTGACGAAGCTGTCACATAGGAGAAATAGATCAGGCGCTCCAGCATCTCCTCATGGCGGTCATAGTTACCCAACGCAAATGTTGCTGGATGCATATGCTGAATCAGGGTGGCCACCACCCCGCCCGTGAGCCCGAGGTGCACGTAGCCAGCGGCGG
>CAMDVN010000026.1 GCA_945877595.1 Cyanobium sp. NIES-981
GGAGCATTGCAGGCAGCTGGTGGCCCGTGACAATCCGCTCTGGCTGCCCCATTTCGGCTTTCTGGCCACCCCCCTAAGCCGCGATTGGATCGCCCACGAGCCCGCCTTGCAGGCGGTCGAGCAGCTCTGCCCGATTGCCCAGCTGGGAATCCTGCAGATGCCTGACCACTGGGTTTACCACTGGCACCGAGACCAGAACCGCCAGGCCTGCATCAATCTGCTGATCAGCAACGAGCACCACAGCCACACCCTGTTCGGCAACAGCGTCAGCGATACCAGCATGCACTGCCTGGAACTGGAGTATGAACCTGGCCGCTTCTATCTGTTCAACAACCAGGTGCCCCACAGCGTGATCAACCTGGATGTGAACCGCTTCCTGTTTTCGCTGGAATTTGCCGAACCCATTCCTTACGCCGAGCTGAAGCAGCGGTTTGCCGATTCTGGCCTGCTCGATCTCGAGGGCGAAGAACCAGTGTTATCTATCAGCACACCGGAGAACAGGTGAATTGAAGGCAGAGCCGATCACTCTCGCTAACGTCGGGCTTCGCCTTTGTGCAAAGCATGCAGCCAACTCTTTCGGAGCAGCAGATCGACACCCTCGACGCCCAGCTGCTCCGCGAAGGTTGGAGCCTGCATCAGCGGCTTGAGGCCGCCGTCGCCGCCGGGAGCCCGCAGCACAGCAGCACCCAGCTCGACAGCTGGCGCCAGATCGTGGCCCCCGACAGTCCGATCAACTTCGACAAACGGCTCGACTGGGATGGCCTGGATGCGGGTTGTGCGGCCTGGGTCCTGGATCCACCGGCTGAGGTTTCACCACAATCGCCCGCCTGGTGGCACCTGCTGCAGGCGCTGCGCCAGGCCGGCCGCGACGCGGCTGCCGGGGTAGCGCAGCAGCAGCTGGCCGAGCGCGGCAGCAACCAACCCTTCGTACACGTGTGGCGCCCCGCCGCAGCCTGGGCACTCGAAACCCTGCAACAACGCTGCGCCGACCTGGAGCCCGCGCTGCAGCTGAGCGAAGCCGCCTGGCTCGATCTGGCCGAAGCCCTGCTGGAGCGCCTGTGCAACACGGCCGATCAGGCCCTGTGGGATCAGTTCAACCAGCGCCGCACCCCCGGCCAGATGCTGCTGGCCCACCTGGGGGCCAACGGCGATGGCAGCGGCGAGCCGGTGCACGAGGCCTACGACAGGTTTGTAGCTGAACTGCTCAGCAGCGGTTACGGACTGGTGCTGGCCGACTACCCCGTGCTGGGGCGGCTGTTGGCGGTGATCACAGACCTCTGGCTCGAGGGCAGCGAAGAGATGTTGCGCCGTGTGGCCGACAGCCGCGCCGAGCTGGTGACGCACTTTGACATTGCACCCTCAGCACCGCTGCAATCCATTCAACTGGGGCTTAGCGATCCCCACCGGGGCGGCCGGGCGGTGGCCATTCTGCGCCTTGGCGAGGGAGACGAGACCCACAAGGTCGTCTACAAGCCCAAGGACATGCAGGTCGATGCGACCTACCAGCGGTACCTGCAGGCGCTCAACGACGCCTCCGATCTGGAGCCGTTGCGTTGTCTCACGATCGTCAACCGCGACGGCTACGGCTTCATGGAGTGGGTCGAGCACCGCCCCTGCAGCGACGACGCCGAGCTGGCCCGCTTTTACACCAATGCCGGTCGCACCATGGCGGTGCTGCACCTGCTGGGTTGCACCGACTGCCACTACGAAAACCTGATCGCCAGCGGCGATCAGCTGGTCCTGATCGACACCGAGACCCTGCTAGAAGCCGACCTACGCGATCTGATCAGCGACGACGGCGACGATCCCGATGCCCTGTCACCGCTGCAGACCTCGATGCAGGGCTCGGTGCTGCGTTCCGGCCTGTTGCCCCAGTGGTTGATGGCCGGCGCCGGCCGCAAACGCGCCTTTGACATCAGCGCCCTGGGCATTCAGCCCCCCCCGCCCGAACGCGAGATGCCCGGCTGGTTGGGCCTCAACAGCGACGGGATGATGGCCGGCCGCAGCAGCCAGCCCTGCGAGCTGCCCACCAGCCTGCCGGTGACTCTGGGCAGCAGCCAACGGCTCACCGATTTCATCGAGGAGCTGTGCGCGGGCTTTGCCGCCCAGCTGCAGGAAGCCCTGCGGCTGCGGCCGCTGCTGCTGGCGGCGCTCGATGGCTTCAGCGGCCAGCCCCGGCGGCTGGTGGCACGCGCCACACGGCTGTATTTCACGATTCAACGGCAGATGCTCGAGCCGGCCTCGCTGCGCAACGCCGTGGTGCATGGGCTCAAGCTCGAGCAGCTGAGCCGCAGCTTTGTACTGGCCAGTGAACAACCGATCAACTGGCCGATGTTCAAAGCCGAACTGCGGCAGATGGAGCGGCTCGACATTCCCTTCTTCGAGCACCTGATCGACGGCGAAGAGCTGCCCCTGCCCGAGGGGCTGGCGCCGATTTCCGCGTTCATGAAGTCGAGCGGTCTGACAGCTGCCCGCCGCCGCCTCAACGAGCTGGATGCCGCCGAAATCGAGTTTCAACAGCAACTGATCCTCGGGGCGATCGCCGCCCGGCATCTCAAGTCGGCAGGGGCAGCACGCACGGGTGAGGCAACCGAAAACGAGCGCACGAGCGCGGTCCCGATTCTGGGTTCCGATCTCTACCAAAGCGATGTCTACCGAAGCGAAGCCTTCCGCCTGGGGGAAGAGCTGTGGAGCGCCGCCATTCGCGATCGCAAGGGGCGCCCCGAATGGCTGGGCATGGACCTGGGCTCCGATGGCGAGTCGTTTCACTTTGGCCTGATCGGCAACTCGCTCTATTCAGGTGGCAGCGGCATCGCCCTGCTCTTTGCCCAATTGGCGGTGGCCAGCGAAGGCGAGGCCGCCCAGATCTGGCGCGAACGCGCCTGGGCCTGCTTCAAAGGTCTGGCCGAGCTGGCCGAGCGCAACAGCAACGATCAGCTGTTCCGAATGGTGCGCGATCTGCCCTTCGGCATCTCGGGCACCGGTGGCACCCTGTTGACGCTGCTCCTGCTGCAACGCTCCGGCCTGACGCAGGCGGCCGCCCTGGTCGAGCTGCTGGTGCAGCAACTGCGGCCCGAACGGCTGCAGGCCGATGAAGCCATCGACATCATTGGCGGCGTCAGCGGTCTGATCGGTCCCCTGCTGCTGGCCGATCTGCCCCGGGCCCTTGAGCTGGCCAGCCTTTGCGGCGATCGCCTGCTGGAGCTGCAACAGGACAGTGGCGGCTGGTCGGCCGGAGCGATCAACAGCCAGCGCCGCCCCCCCCTGACCGGCTTTTCCCATGGTGCTGCCGGCATGGCGGCCGCGCTGGCCCGCCTGAGCCACGTGAGTGGTGAACCTCGTTATGGCGCCGCGGCCGAGCGCGCTGTTGCCTACGAACGCTCGGTGTTTGATGCCAAACGGGGCAACTGGCCCGATTTCCGAAGCAGCAGCGAACCCGATGAATTCATGCTGAGCTGGTGCCATGGGGCCCCTGGCATCCTGTTGTCGCGCCTGGTGTTGCAGGCATCGGGCCTGGCCGATGCGGCCATGGCGGGCGAACTGAACGCCGCACGTCAAAGCACCCAGGCGGTGCTCGATGAGATCACAGCACGGGACAATGACTATGCCGCCCATCTGTGCTGTGGCGCCCTGGGGCTCACCAGTCTGTTGCAGGTGAATGCCCATGCCAGCGGCACGCCCGTATCAGCAACGGTGAGCGCAGCTGCAAGCACGTTGATCGCCAAGGCTGCCAAGAACGGCGGCTACACGTTTTTCAGTGTCGACACCGGCTCGCTGAACCTGCCGGGGCTCTACACCGGCAAGGCCGGCGTGGCGCTGGCCCTGCTGGAAACCGCCACAGGCCTGCGGACGCTTCCTGCCGTGCTGAGCGCCGGGCTGCTGCTGCCGTGATCCAACCCGCCCCCGACCTGTCAACGCATGATCTCTAGGACCGCAAGGCCGATCCACTGGCCTTGGCCGCCTCAGCGCGTTTCAGGAACACCGCCGAAGCGTTCAACAACACCCAAAAAGCCTGGCAGAATTGGCGCTTGACCAGCCTTCACGACAAGGAGATTTGATTCATGGCCAGCGGCGGCTTCAATCTGGGGACGGTGCTGCTATTTGGCAGCGGCCTGTTCGTGCTGACCACCCTGTTTTTCGGAACCAAGGGCGGCTATTACGACACCGACAAATACGACGGCAACGGCACAGCACACTGAGCCCTGATGCCAAAGACCACTGAAGAGATCCGCCTGCAGCTCCGCAGCTGGCCTGAGGTGGAGGACTACCTGCAGCGCTGCAAGGGCGTCATCATCCCCCTGGGCTCCACCGAGCAGCACGGCCCCACCGGCGCCATTGGCACGGATGCCCTAACCGCTGAAGCGGTGGCCCTTGAGGTAGGCCGGCGCAGCGGCGTGCTGGTGACCCCCGCCCAGGCCTTTGGCATGGCTGAGCATCACCTGGGTTTTGCGGGCACGGTGAGCCTGCAGCCCGCCACCTTGCTGGCTGTGCTCCACGACATGGTGCTGTCGTTGGCAGGGCATGGCTTTGAGCGCATCTTCGTCATCAACGGCCACGGTGGCAACATCGCCACCGCCCGCGCCGCCTTTGCCCAGGCCTATGGCACAGCCACGACCCGCGGGCTGGCCGTGGCGCCACGGCTGCGCTGCCGGCTGGCCAACTGGTTCTTGGCCGGCCCGGTGATGGCCGAGGCCCGCCAGCTCTACGGCGAGCGGGAAGGCCACCATGCCACCCCCAGCGAGATTGCCCTCACCCTGCACTTGGAGCCCAGCCTGCAGGCCAAGCAACGCCCCCTGCCAGAAGCAGCCCCCGCCGGGCCGATCCATGGTCCCGACGATTTTCGTCGCCGGCACCCCGATGGGCGCATGGGCTCCGATCCCTACCTGGCCAGCGCAGAGCACGGCAGCCGTTTTCTCGACCTAGCAGCCACAGCTCTGAGCCAAGACTTGACTTCCTTTCTGGCCGAGGAGCCCTAAAGCCCCTTCAGACACCCCTGCTGCACCAAGAGGCCTTCAACATCAAGGCGGCTGTCACATCAAGACGGCTGTCACACCAGACGCCGTTAAAACCGGAAGCTGAGTTTGAGCACGCCGGCCAGCTGGGACAAACTCTGCCCCGCAGGGGTGGTGGAGCCCAGCGGCCGGCTCAGATAAAAGATGCCTGGCGTGAGCGCGATCGCATCGCTGAGCCGCAGCCGATACCAAGCTTCCACGGCGACGGTGCCGTCATCGGGGCTCTGGTTGCCCGAAACGCCGGTGGCAAACACCGGTTGGCCCACCGCCAGGCCCAGGGCATTGCCAGGGGCCAAAACATCGGCCCACTGCAGACCCACCATCCAGGATTGACTGCTGGCCAAGGTGGCCGCCGTGCCAGGCCTAAACATCGAAGCGTTGTAACCCCAACCCATGCTGATCGATGGAATCCAGCCGCTGCTTCGCGGCTGCCAATAGCCACTGAGCGCAAAGGCATTGGTGTAACCCAATGAATCATCGACCTGCTGAATCACAAACGGGGTGGCCGTAACAATGTCATCGTCATTCATGACGTAGTTGTAAATCGCCGCCACACCCCAACCATCACCGGTGTAGCCCAACTGCACGCCGCCGATACTTTCATTCTCTGCTGTCCCAAAACCACCGGTGGCCGGGTCGCCGAATTGAACATCAGGGCTGAGATAAAAAGTGCCCACTGACCAGCCCTTCTGGTGCCACCAGAGGCTGCCACCGCCACCGAGTTGCAAGTTGTAGGCAAACGGGGCACCGTTCATCTTGAACAGATGCAGCACCTCGGCGCTGTAGGCGCTGGGCCACAGGGGGAGCACCGCCTGCTGACCCACCCGAGGACCCACCGTGGCGGTGAAGCCAGAGCCCAAGGGCCACTGGTAATAGAGCTGGTAGAGACCGAGCACGTTTCGGTCATCGGCTCCCACCTGCTGCTGGAACGCCACCTGCAGCTCCGACAGGGGTGTGGGTCGCATCGAACCAGCAAACGTGCTGCTGTCGTTGTCAAAGTTGCCGCCGCGCAGCTCGGTGCGCAGCAAGTCGCGCCCCGAGAAGCTGGTGTCAACCATCAGCCGCAGGTCATAGTTGAGCGACAGCCCCCCATAGCTCTGGTTGTTTTGATTGACCTCGGTGGCCGCCGAGCCTAAAAATGCCGGCACCGCCAGCACCATCGTGGCCTCACCCTGCAACCGTGTGGTGGTAGAGAACCGCTGTGCGTCGAGCAGGCCAACGCGGGCCTCCAAACCGCTGGAGCGAGCTTGGAGGCCCGCGAGCTCCTGGGCAAAGTCGCGGCTGAGTCGACGCACCCCATCGGTGACCACGGTGAGGCGCTCCAGGCAGGCCTTGAGCAGCGCGGCGGCCTCATCGCGACTGATCGACCTCGAGCCTTGAAACACGCTGCCGCGCCCCATCGCTGGATAGCCCGCCAGGCAGCCCTCACGCTCAACCAGGGTGCGCAGGGCCTGGTAGGCCCAATCGGTGGGGCGTACGTCGGTGTTGCCCGTAATTGGCGTTTCAGCAGCTCTGGCGTCATGGGCCCAGCCGTCATGGGCTCTGGCGTCATGGGCCCAGGCGTCAGCCATGGCGGGCCCATGACCTGCGGTCGCGGTCATCGCGAATGCGGCGAGGAACGCCTGCGACCTCTGGCGCCAATGCGACCTCTGGCGCCAACGATGACCATTGCGGAACGCTGACGGCAAGAGGGGCCTGGTCGTGCTTAGGCACGAAGGTAACGGCACCGGCTGCACAACCAGAACAACGCCCGGCCCAGAACCTAAACTGGGTTCAAAGCCTGCATCGGGCAGCCATGAGCCTCATCTCTGCCGACGACGTGCGCAAAGTGGCCCAGCTCGCCCGCCTCGATCTGCCTGAAGCCACCATTGCCACCTACACAGGGCAGCTGGAGCGAATTCTGGATTATGTGGCCCAACTGGAGGCCATCGACACCGAGGGAATTGCACCAACCACCCGGGCTGTCGAAGTGGTCAATGTGACCCGGCCGGATGCTGTGGATCCCACGCCCGTTCGCGATGAGCTGCTCAACCTGGCCCCCCAGCGGGAAGGCGACTTCTTCCGGGTCCCCAAAATCATGGCCGACTAACTCAACCTGAACCGAGTGGTTCGTGCTTTAGCGGGCGGCCGGAGATACGGCCGTGTTGTGCAAAAGCTCCAACACCCGGCGGCGCGCATGACGGGTGGGCATGAGGGCGGCCAGGGGACGCAACTTGCTTCTGCGCTTGCGGTGGCTCCTCACCCCCACGAGGATGTCATAAAGAAAATTGAGTCCGTCTTGACGGCTTTCAAACAGCCCGAGGCGCTGGGGTGATCCTTTGGCATCGAGCAAATGCTTGGTGGCGTGATAGGCCGGCCTGTACTCAAACCAAGGGATCGACGGCCAGAGATGATGAACCAGATGATAATTTTGGCCCATGATCAGCCAATTCATCAATCTACTTGGATAAACTCGAGCATTGTGCCAGCGATTGCGCGACTGAAAAGGGCGATGGGGCAAGTAGTCAAAAAATAGGCCCAGAGTCACTCCCACCATCAAGGCAGGGGCAAACCAGCAGTTAAAGACAAAGGGGAGAAAATTATATTTTGCAGCAGCTAGAACAATGGTGACAAAAACCGCTCTCGCGATCCCCCATTCAAGCAGCTCATAACGGCGCCAAAGACGACGCCGAAAGAAAAACAATTCGTGGTAAAAGAACCTTGGGGCAATCAACCACAGCGGCCCAAAGGTGCTCACGATGTGATCGGGGTCGTGCTTGGGGTCGTTGACATGCGCGTGGTGCTGCAGGTGCACGCGCGTGAAGACCGGGAAGCTGAAGCCCAGCAACAAGGCCGCTCCATGGCCCATCACCGCGTTCCAGAACCGACTGGGGTGGGCTGCGTTATGGCAGGCGTCGTGGATCACCGTGCCCTCAAGGTGGAGGGCAAGAAAGCCAAGCGACAGCAACACAGGCAAGGGCCACTGGCCCACAAACCAGCCCCAGATGGTGAGTGCTGCCAACAGATAGCCGCCAATAAACAGGCCCACCGTGGGATTCCAGGCCCCAGGGGGGTCCAAAAACTCCTTGGGCACCGAGCGCACTGCCGAGCTCGACTGGGTAGCAGCGTGCTGCACAGGGATCACCAGAGCCTGGGCCATTGCCGCCTACGAGGACGTCTCAACTTAAAAGCCGACCGGCAATAGCGCGGATGCCCACCGGGGGACTTGAACCCCCACAGCCGAAGCCACTGGAACCTAAACCCAGCGCGTCTACCAAATTCCGCCAGGTGGGCGCTGCTGCAGTTTAAGGAGTCGGGCCCGAGCCTGCCCACAACAGACCCCACAATGAGATGAATTGAACCGCCTCTGACGCGATGGTTGCCACTGCTGCCGGTCTGCTGGCCCTGTTTGCCGGCCTGGCGGTGTTGTTGGTGCCGTTACTGGCTCCTGAGCTCGCGCGCCAGCGCGATGCGTTCTGGGGGGCTGTGGTACTGCTGCTGGGGCTGGTGCTGGTGACCAGCACGGAGCGCCTGATCGGTGCACCCATGCTGGCCGTGCTGTGCGGCGGCCTGCTGATCGGGCGCCTGGGCCTCGAAGTGGGCCAGGGCCGCTGGCGCCAGCTCAGCCCCGAGGAGCAGACACGCCTGGCTTCTCTCGAGCGCTGGCAGAGCAACCTCCAGCAACTCTCGGCAACCTTCACCCAACTGCTCGCCCTGCTGACGGCAGGCCGCGCTCAGGTGGGCGATTGGATCGCAGCCCGGCAGTCGCCGAAAACCCCAACCAAGCGCTGGGTGCGCCAGGACCCCACCCCCGCCAGCGAGGAACCGGCCGTGGTGAGCTCCCTGGCCCAAATCGACGCCCTGCTCGAAGCCAGCGACCAGCCGTCTCAGGACCCGCTCAGCAGCGAGGCGAGATAATCGCCCAATTCCTGCGCAGGCCCCGTGACCGCCAGCCCGGCCGCCGACCCCACGCGTTCGTACAAAGACACGCTCAACCTGCTGCAGACCCCCTTTGGCATGCGGGCCAACGCCAAAGCGCGTGAGCCCGAGCTCCAGGCCTTCTGGGCCAGCGAGCACCTCTATGAGCGGCTGAGCCAGGGCAATCCTGGCCCCGTGTTCACCCTGCACGATGGCCCCCCCTACGCCAACGGGGCCCTGCATGTGGGGCATGCGCTCAACAAGATCCTCAAGGACATCATCAACAAAACGGCCCTGATGCAGGGCAAGCGGGCTCGCTTCGTACCGGGTTGGGACTGCCACGGACTGCCGATCGAGCTCAAGGTGCTGCAGGGCATGAAGCCCGCTGAGCGGGCCACGCTCACCCCCCTAGACCTGCGTGGCAAGGCCCACGCCTATGCCCTGGAGCAGGTGGAAGGCCAGAGGCGCGGCTTTGAGCGCTGGGGCATCTGGGCCGACTGGGACGAGCCCTATCTCACCCTGCAAAAGCCCTACGAATCAGCCCAGATTGGGGTGTTTGGCCAGATGGTGCTGGCCGGCCATATCTACCGAGGTCTCAAACCGGTGCACTGGAGCCCAAGCTCCCGCACCGCCCTGGCCGAAGCCGAGCTCGAGTACCCCGACGACCACACCTCCCCGAGCGTGTTTGTGGCCTTCCCGGTGGAGCAGCTGCCCGAGCCCCTGGCGGCCCAGCTCAGTGCCGCCGGCAACGGGACCGCAGCATGCAGCGGGACAGCAACCGGTGGCCTGGCCGTGGCGATCTGGACCACCACCCCCTGGACCCTGCCCGCCAACCTGGCGGTCTCGGTCAATGGCGCCCTCGACTACGCCATTTGCGCCGTGGTGCCCCGAAACGAGGCCCCGGCTCCACGCTGCAGCCAACTGGTGGTGGCCGCCGAGCTGCGTGAACGCCTCGAAGACACCCTGGGGCTCAGCCTCACGCCCCTGCTCACCGTGAAGGGCGCCGCCCTCGAGGGGATCACGTACCACCACCCGCTGCTGGAGCGCACCAGCCCGGTGGTCATCGGCGGCGACTACATCACCACGGAAAGCGGCACCGGACTGGTCCACACCGCACCGGGCCACGGCGTCGATGACTTCAACACCGGCCGCAAGTACGGCCTGCCCGTGCTCTGCCCGGTGGATGAGGCCGGCAACCTCACGGCCGAAGCCGGCCCCTTTGCCGGTCTCAACGTGCTCAAAGACGCCAACGGCGCCATCATTACGGCCCTGCGGGACTGCGGCGCCCTGCTGGCCGAGCAGGCCTATGCCCACCGCTATCCCTACGACTGGCGCACCAAAAAGCCCACAATTTTTCGTGCCACCGAACAGTGGTTTGCCTCAGTGGAGGGCTTTCGTGAGGCGGCTCTGCAGGCAATCGCCGCGGTGGAGTGGCTGCCCGCCAGTGGCCGCAACCGCATCGAAGCGATGGTTCGCGAGCGCGGCGACTGGTGCATCAGTCGCCAGCGCACCTGGGGGGTGCCGATTCCGGTTTTTTACCACCGCACAACCGGCGAGGTGCTCCTCAACGCCACGACCCTCGACCACATCCAGGCCCTGATCGCCGAGCACGGCTCCGATGTGTGGTGGCAACGCGACGAGGCAGGCCTGCTGCCCGAGCCCTGGGCCGCCGATGCCGCCAGCTGGCGCAAGGGCACCGACACCATGGACGTGTGGTTTGACTCGGGCTCGTCGTGGGCCGGCGTGGTGCGGCAGCGCGGGCTCAACTACCCCGCCGATCTCTACCTCGAGGGCAGTGACCAGCACCGCGGCTGGTTTCAGAGCAGCCTGCTCACCTCGGTGGCCGTCAACGGCCACGCCCCCTACAAGCGGGTGCTCACCCACGGCTTTGCCCTCGATGAAAAGGGCCGCAAGATGAGCAAATCGCTCGGCAATGTGGTAGATCCAGCCGTGCTGGTCGAAGGCGGAAAAAACGAGAAACAAGAGCCCGCCTATGGCGCCGATGTGCTGCGGCTCTGGGTGAGTTCAGTCGATTATTCGGCCGACGTGCCCCTAGGCCCCGGCATTGTGAAGCAACTGGCCGATGTGTACCGCAAAGTGCGCAACACGGCCCGCTATTTGCTCGGCAACCTGCACGATTTTGATCCGCGGCCCCAGGCCCAGGGCGGCCATGCCATCCCCGCTGACCAGCTGCCCCTGCTCGATCAGTGGATGCTGCAGCGCACGGCTGCCCTCATCGACAGTGTTTCGGCAGATTTTGAGCGCTTTGAGTTCTACCGCTTCTTCCAGGCCCTTCAGAACTTCTGCGTGGTCGACCTCTCCAACGTCTACCTCGATATCGCCAAAGACCGCCTCTATGTGAGTGCGGCGTCTGAATTCAGACGCCGCAGCTGCCAAACGGTGCTGCAGCTGGTGGTGGAGCGCCTGGCCGGCCTGATTGCGCCGGTGCTGTGCCACCTGGCCGAAGACATCTGGCAGCACTTGCCCTACCGGGGGCTGCCTGGGGTGAGCCTGGAGGCCTCGGTGTTTGAGCGGGGTTGGCCCACCGCTCCCGACGCCTGGCGCCGCCAGGAGCTGGAAGCCCCCACCGGCCAGATCCTGGCGCTGCGGGCTCTGGTCAACCGCCAGCTCGAGAGCTGCCGCGCCAGCGGCAGCTTGGGATCCTCACTGGAGGCCCAGGTGCAGGTTGAGCTGGCCACCGGCGAGATCGCTGCCCCCATGGCCGCCGCCCTGGCCTGGTTGGCGAGCAGTGCCCACCCCACCGTCGACAACCTGGGCGACTGGCTGCTGGTTTCCGCGCTGCAACTGGGCGGAGACCCCCCGGCGGCCGTGCTCGCCGAAGCCAGCGAAGCCGGCGTCACGGTGCGCATCGCCCAGGCCGAGGGTCAGAAGTGCGAACGCTGCTGGCACTACGAGAGCGACATCGGCCAGCACGCTGCCCATCCCAGCCTCTGCGGCCGCTGCGTCGGGGTGCTGGAGGGCTAAGCGGAGCTGCTAAGCCCAGCCCTCAGGATCCAGAAAGGCCTCCAGCGGCAGGGGGCCACGCAGGTGGTGTTCGTGGTCGGGATCGAGCGGTGCTGCGAGCAGCTCGGCCTGGCTGATCACTGCCCCCGGGGGCAGCACCGGCTGATCGGGATCAAAGGCAGTGGGATGGGTCGTACTGCTGGAAAAGCCGCGAAAGACCACCAGTTCAAAGACTTCTGGCGGCTGCTGCATCTGGCCCCGCAACCGCAACACCCGATCGGGGCGCTCACGGCTGATCGCCTCCAGCCGCGCCACCAGCTCAGCGGGCTCCATCAGAACTCACCGGCAACTCGGCCCTGCTTGGGCAGGCGCAGCATCAACCACTGCACAAACCCCACCCCGTAGGCGAAGAGCGCCAGGTACCCCACAATCGCGGCGATCAGGGGCGTCCAATCGCCGCCCAGCACGAAATCAAAGACCCCATCCACCGCCGCATTGACCTGGAGAGGGGCCTGGCGCCACACCAGGCAGCTGGAGCTGGTGCGGAGCGCGCCGGCCATGCAGCCCACGGCTGTGCTGGCCAGGACGGCCGAGCCGAGCGCAAAGATCGTGAGGGCCCAGCGCCAGATGCGCACCGTGAGCGGCAAGGGCCGCCAGGGGGGTAGATCGGCCAGCTCTTCGTTGAGGTCGACCCAAAACCAGAGCGACAACGTGATCAACACAAGGGCAACCACCACCAGGCCATAGGCCACGGGTTGATCACCGGTGTGCAGCAGCAGGGCGATCAGCAACAGGCTGGCCACTTTCCAGTAGAGGCCCAGCAAGCGCAGCAGGGCCCCCTGGCGACGCAGGGCTGCCCACACCAGCAGCACCAGGGGCACCCCCACCGCACAGAGCACCCCCAGCCGCACATCTAGCCACACCAAGGAGCGATACAACGGCTCTGACACGGCGGGCTCCGCGGGAAGGTTCGGGAAGGCGCCATTATCCGCGTCGATCTTCTGGACCGGTGGGCATTAGGGTCCGCCCATGGCTGCCTTTCCCCTGCTGGAGCGGCTGGTTCGCCGCCAATCTGATGCCTGGTGCCGTACGGCCCTGGCCAGCGGCACCGCGCTGCAGGATGCCGTTGATGGGATTGTGCGCCAGTTGGGTCGCTGCGGCCCAGCTGATCTGGCCCTGGTGTTTGCCTCGGCGAGTTATGCCAGTGATCTGCCCCGATTGATCCCGTTGCTGCAGCAACGCCTGCGGGCGAGTCATTGGCTGGGCTGCCTCGGCGGCGGCGTGGTGGGCACCGAAGCCAGTGGCATTCCCCGGGAGCTCGAGCAGGAGCCCGCCCTCAGCGTCACCTTGTTGCGACTTCCGGGGGCCGAGGTGCATCCCTTTGCCCTCAACGGCTCCGACTTGCCCGACCTCGACGGTCCAGCGGAGCCTTGGTTGCAGCAGGTTGGCTGCCCCAGCGAAGGCGTGCATTCCATGCTGCTGTTCATTGACCCCGGGAGTGCGGCAATTAATGACCTGATCAGCGGCCTCGACTACGCCTACCCCGAGGCCGTGAAAGTGGGGGGGATCGCCGCGGCCCACAGCGCCGCCCATGGCTCCTTGCTGTTCGCTGATCCCCAGGCGAGCGAGGAGGCTCCCAGCACCGTGCCCGGCACCAGGCCCAGCACCACCGTGCCCAGCACCGTGCGGACGGGCGCAGTGGGCTGCCTTTTGCGTGGTGCCTGGGGTCTCGATGCCGTGGTGGCGCAGGGCTGCCGACCCATCGGCCCGATCCTGGCCGTTGAACAAGCCCAGCGCAACGTGGTGCTGCAGGTAAGCGAGGGGGAGCGGCGGCGTAGCCCCGTGGCGGCCCTACAGGCGATCCTCACCGAGCTCACCCCCGCAGAGCGGGAACAGGTCAAAGACTCGCTGTTCCTCGGCGTGGGACAGAGCAGCTTCAGCCTCGAGAGTGGCGGTCAAAGCGGCTCACCAGCCTTTTTGGTGCGCAATCTGATTGGGGTGGATCCCCGCAATGGCGCCGTGGCGGTGGGCGAACGCATGCGGGTGGGCCAGCAGGTGCAGTTCCAACTGCGGGATGCCCAGTCCTCCCGCCAAGAACTCAACCAGTTGCTGGCCATCCAGGCCCAGGCCCAACCCCAACCCCTGGCGGCCCTGCTGTTTGCCTGCCTCGGCCGGGGCCAGGGTCTCTACGGCACGGCCGATGGCGATGTGGAGCCCTGCCGCCAACACTTTCCCGAAACACCCATCGCCGGAGCGTTTTGCCAGGGAGAGCTCGGCCCGGTGGCGGGCAGCACCCACCTGCACGGCTACACCGCCAGCTGGGGGTTTGTCGTTGCCAAGGGCTGATGGTGCGCCAACACGTCAATCCGTTGAGCAGCATCCACCAGGTGCCGCGGCCACTGCCCCCACCTGAGGGTCTCTTTGCGCGTGCCGCCCAACCCCTCCAGCTCGATATCGGCGCCGCACGGGGCCGTTTTTTGCTGGAGATGGCCCAGCGCGAGCCAGGCTCAAACTTTTTAGGGGTGGAGATCCGCCGGCCCCTGGTGGAAGCGGCCGAGCGCGACCGCCAGGCCGCCGGTCTCGAAAACCTTCACTACCTCTTCTGCAATGCCAATGTGAGCCTGGAGGCCTGGCTTCAGGCCCTGCCGGCCGGCCTGCTGCAGCGGGTCACGATCCAGTTTCCCGATCCCTGGTTCAAAACCAAGCACCACAAACGCCGGGTGCTTCAGCTCAACCTGCTGCAGGCGATCGCGCGGGCCCTGGCCAACGGCCGCGAACTGTTCGTCCAAAGCGATGTGCTGGCGGTGATCGAACCGATGGTCGGGCTGATCGAAGCGAGCGGCTGCTTCGTTCGCCCTCTGCACGACAGCCGGCCATGGCGCCACACCAACCCCCTGGCCGTCCCCACCGAACGGGAGCGGCATGTGCTGGCCCAGGGGCTACCGGTGTACCGGGTGCTCTACCGCCGCAATGACGTGGACCCACCCCCTCTGGGGGAAGGCGAAAGGGGCGCTGATAATCCGGGTAGTTCTCTCCCGCCGCCCTGAACTCCCCTGTGTCTTCGCCTGCCCCCCTGCTGCTGCGCTGGCAGGGACAGCTGGCACGCTTCCAAGGCCCCCTGGCCCAACGGCTGCCCCAGATTGCTGGGCTGGTGCTCTGCGCCCTGATGGCTGGGCTGCCCGTGCTCACCCGCAGCGGTCTGAGCCTGCTGATCGCAGCCAGCGGCCTGCTGTGGATCCTCTGGGCCCTGCGCACGCCCCCCGGCCGCCTGGGGCCAATCAACCTGTGGATCCTGGCCATTTTGGCCGTGGCCCTTCTCGCGACGGGCTTCTCACCGGTGCCGTTGGCAGCCATCAAGGGACTGCTCAAGCTCGTGAGTTATCTGGGCGTCTACGCCCTGATGCGGCAGTTGCTGGCCACCAACCCCGCCTGGTGGGACCGCCTCGTGGCGGCCCTGCTGGCGGGAGAACTGCTGACCGCTGTGGTGGGCCTTCGCCAGCTCTACGGCAGCACCGAGGCGCTGGCCCGCTGGGCCGATCCCAACTCGGTGGCCGATGGCACGGTTCGGATCTATGGAACGCTGGAGAACCCGAATCTGCTGGCGGGTTTTCTGCTGCCGATCTTGCCCCTTGCGGTGGTGGCCCTGCTGCGCTGGCAGGCCCCACTGCGGCGGCTCTATGCCCTCAGCGCCCTAGGCATCGGCCTGGCCGCCCTTGTGCTCACCTACAGCCGCGGGGCCTGGATGGGCATGGTGGCGTCGTTGGGGGTGCTGGGGCTGCTGCTGGTCATCCGCCAGACCCGCCACTGGCCCGCCCTGTGGCGGCGGCTGTTCCCAGTGCTGCTGTTGCTGCTGGCAGCGGCAGCGCTGGTGGTGCTGGTCACCCAGGTCGAACCCCTGCGGGTGCGGGTGCTGAGCCTGGTGGCCGGCCGGGAGGACAGCTCCAACAATTTCCGCATCAACGTGTGGCTGGCGGCCCTGAACATGGTGGAGACCAGGCCCTGGCTGGGCATTGGCCCGGGCAATGACGCCTTCAACCTGATCTACCCGCTGTTTCAGCAGCCCAAGTTCAATGCCCTCAGTGCCTACTCAATTCCCCTGGAGATCGCCGTTGAGACCGGCGTTGTTGGGCTGATCACCCTGCTGGGGCTGCTGATCACCGGCCTGCGCCAAGGCCTGGGCCAATGGCGCTCCGACGGGCCCTTGGCCTTGCCCTCCCTGGCCTCGGTGGCGATGATCGCCGGCCTCGGGATCCAAGGCCTGACCGACACCATTTTCTTTCGGCCCGAGGTCCAGCTGATTGGCTGGTTTGGGATGGCCGTGCTGGCGGTAGCCCCGGGAGCCTCCCAACGCCCGATCAGCGATGACTGAACTGTGCTGACTGAACTGTGATGACTGAACTTGTCAGGAGGGAACTGTGGTGACTGAACTGTGCTGACTGAACTGTGGTGACTGAACGGCCGACCCCTGACTGGATTGCCGGCTTTGATGCCGGCCAAACCCACACCACCTGCCGGCTGGCCCAAGCCAACCAGCAGGGTTCGTGGCGTGTGGTGGGTGAGGGTCAAGGCCCCGGCGTGAGCCATCTGGCCGCTCCCGAAGGGCGCCAACGCTTCAGTGCGGCGCTGCAGCGCAGCCTCGCGGCCGCCCTAGCCCAGCGGCAGCAGCCCGCGGGAACGCTGGTGGCGGCATGCATCGGGGCCAGCGGCATCGAGGCCGGCAGCAGCGTGCAGCACGAGGGCCTGCTGCTGGCTGCCGAGGCCCTGGGCCTGCCCCAGGCCCAGGTCGTGGTCACGGGTGACGAGCGGACGGCCCTGCATGGCGCTGCCGCGGCAGGGAGGGGACACCATGGAGGCGGCCAGGCAGCGGCAACCAGAACAGCCGGAATCCTGCTGATCAGCGGCACCGGCTGCATCGGCCTGGGGCGCAACCTGCAGGGCGCCGAGCACCGCTGCGGAGGATGGGGCTGGCTGCTCGACGGTGCCGGCTCCGCCCTGGATATCGGCCGCGATGGCCTGGCCCTGAGCCTGCAGATGGCCGATGGCCGCCTCCACGATGGGCCCTTACGGCGCGCGCTCTGGGAGGCTCTGGAGCAGACCCCAGACGACCCCGCTGCAGCCCAGGCGATCAAGGCACTGGTGGTGCAGCCCGGCTTTAGCCCCGCCGGCTTGGCCCGGCTGGCCCCCGTGGTCGACCAGCTCGCCCGCAGCGGGGATACCGGTGCCCTGGCCATCATGGAGCGATCGGGGGCGGCCCTGGCGGCCATGGCTGCCACCATCGCCACACGCCTGGGTCTCGAGGCCCCTGTGGTGTGGACCAGTGGCGGCGCACTCCTGCACCTCCCCACGCTGCGGTCGGCCCTGCAGCATCAACTGGCAAACCAGTGCCCCACCGCCACACTGGAAGCGCCAGGGGGCGATGCCTGCGACGGGGCCCTGCTGCTGGCCCAAGAGCGCGCTGCAGGCCAGGTGTTTAAGCCGCGTTGAGGTGCTGCTCGGCAGCGGCGGCCAGGGTCTGGGCCCAGTGATCGACAGCAGCCTGCTCGGCCGCTTCAACCATCACCCGCAGCAGGGGTTCGGTGCCGCTGGCCCGCACCAGCACCCGGCCCTGGCCCGCCATCGCCACCTCAGCCTGCTCAACGGCCTGCCGCAGGGGCTCGCATTGCTGCCACTGTTGGCGCCTCTGGCGATCGGGCACGGTCACGTTGACCAACAGCTGGGGATAGGGCTGGAAGCTGGTGTCAAGCCAGTCGGCCAGGGTGGCACCACCGCCATGGATCAGGCTCGCCACCTGCAGCGCCGTGAGCAGGCCATCGCCACTCATGCCGTGACGGGCCGAGAGGATATGGCCCGACTGCTCGCCACCGAGGCCAGCGCCGAGCTCCTCCATGGCCTGATGCACGTACTGATCGCCGACTGCCGTGCGCTCCAGCACTCCGCCCCGGGCCTGCCAGGCGCGCTCAAAGCCCAGATTGGACATCACGGTGGCCACCAGGCGCCGCTCGGGCAGGTCACCGGCTTCGAGCAAGGCGGAGCCCCAGAGGTAGAGGATCTGATCACCATCGACGATGCGCCCCCGACCGTCGACGGCGAGCATGCGATCGGCGTCGCCATCAAAGGCGAAGCCCATCGTGGCGCCACTGCTGAGCACCGCCTGCTGCAACGGCTCCAGGTGGGTGCTGCCACAGCCCATGTTGATTCGATCGCCATTGGGCGTGCCATGCAGCACCTGCACAGTGGCCCCAAGCTCGCGAAACACCGCCTCGCCACAGGCGGTGGCCGAACCCCAGCAGAGATCCAGCACGATGCGACAGCCCTCAAGGCGCCGACCGGCAACGCTCTGCATCAGCGCGTTCTGATAGTCGAGGAGCAGGCCTGGGCGTTCGTGGACCATCCCGGTGGCGGCCAGGCCGCGATCGGGCACGCCGGGATCACCCCGCAGGCCAGCGGCGATCGCCTCCTGCTGCCGCTTGGGGAGCTTGGCGCCTGAGGCGCCAAAGATCTTGATGCCGTTGTCGTGGGGGGGGTTGTGGCTGGCGGAGACCATCAGCCCCCCAGCCGCCCCGGTGCGGCGCACGGTGCCGGGAACCGCCGGAGTTGGACAGAGCCCCAGGGTCCAAACCTGACGACCCGCCGCCGTGAGTCCGGCGGTCAGGGCCGCCGTGATCATCGGCCCGCTGCAACGCGAGTCCATGCCGATTACCACGGGGCCATCCGCTTTGAACACCTGTCCGCACCAGTAGCCCAGCTGCATGGCCAAGGCGGGGGTCACCTGATCGCCCACGCGGCCACGCACACCGTCGGTCCCAAACCCGGCGAAGGCCTCGCCCAGGGGTTGACCGATCGGATGGGGCGCCATCGGGGTCATACCAGCAGCAGAGACGAGCTGCAGGTTACGCGGCACCCCCGGAACCATCACCCCAAAAAAGCGCTGTGCTCAGGCCCAGCGCCGCGGCCACCAGAGCCAGCGCAGCAGCTCCAGCACGGCCCAGAGCAGCAGCAGGCCCACACACCAGCCCGGCAGCAGGCGCAGCGGCCAGGCCGATCGCAACACCATCACCAACCCGGTCACGGCCCACACCGTGAGCGCGCGGCGGCGCTGCCGGGCGCCCGGCAGGGTGGTGAGGTAGGCCGGCAAGACCCAACCCCGCCAAGCCGGGCCACGCAGCCCCTGAAGCGACCGCATCCAGAACAACCGCATCCGGCGAAGGGCTTCAGGCCCGGGGGAGTGTTCCCAGAATGCATCCAACCCACGACAAGCCGGCGTTCCTTGCGATTCACGCTCCTGCTGGGCGCCTGCAGCCTCGGCACCGGTCTGGTGCTAGCGGGCTCCCAGGCCCTGCTGCTCCAACTTCCCCGGCCCACCCCCCAGACCGAGGGCTGGCAGCTGGCCCTCGAGCAGCGCTGGGCCCTCAACCCGCAGCGCCGCCGCGAGGCGGCCCTGCTGCGGGCCAGCCCCATAGCCAGCGATCCCGCCCAACAGCTGCAGCTGCTGGGCCATCAGGCTTGGGGCCGCGATCCACTGGCGGCGGTGGTGCTCAAGCAGCAGGCCCTGGCAGCGGCGGCCCTGGGTGATCAGCGACGCAGCCAGGCGCTGTGGGAGCAGCTGCTGGCCCGCTTCCCCAACGACCCAGCCAGCGCCGATGCCCTCTATGCGCTGGGGCGCCAACAACCCGGCCTGCACCGACTGCTGTGGCAGCGGTTTGCCGCCCACCCTGCGGCGCTGGCCGCCGCCGCCGAAACCGACGGATTGGCCGCCAGCCTGCACCTGGCCCGCTGGGGAGCCCGCTGGCCCGGCGCCGCCAGCCGCCTGGAGGCGGCGTGCCGCAACCCCCAAACGCCAGCGAGCGCTCGCCAGCAGCTCGGCCAGGGTCTGGCCGAAATCGGCGCCATCCCCAACGCCCTGCGCTGCCTGCAGGGCCAACCGGCCAACCCTGCCACCGGCCTGTTGATCGCCGCCAGTGAGCTGCAGGGCAACCCCGCCGAGCACACCCGAGGGCTGCAACGGCTGCTCCAGCTGGTGCAGCGCCAGCCGAGCGCACCCCAAGCCGAGGCGGCGGTGCGCCTGCTGGGCGAGCAGGGGGGGGGCGAGGCCCTCAACACCCTGCGGGCCCTGCCTAGCCGCTGGCAGACCAGCGCCCCGGTTCAAGCGGCCCTGGCCCTGGCCAACCCGCAGCTCGCTGCGTCATTAGGCGTGCTGCAGCGCTGGCCCACCGATGCGGCCAGCTGGGAGCTCCAGTGGCAGCGGGCGCGCCGGGCTGCGCTCGCCGGCCACTGGGCCGAGGCTCGCGCGGTGCTCGAGGCCGGTGGCCCTGCCCTGCAGGGGGCCATGCCGATGGCCCTGGAGGCACGGCGGCGGTTTTGGCTGGGATTGAGCCTGTGGCAGCTGGGGCAGCCGGTTGAGGCCCGCCAGCAGTGGACCACGCTGTTGCGGCAGCATCCCGGCGGGTACTACGGCTGGCGGGCCGCCACACGCCTCAACCGGCTGGAGCCTGCCGATGGAGCAGCCACACCGGCTCCTGCTCTCACATCTCCGGCTCTCACATCTACGGCTCTCACGTCTAGGGCCTTCGCAGCCGAACGTGCCTGGTGGCCGCTGCACAGTGGCGATCGCCAGGTGGATCGGCTGTGGCGACTCAACCAGCCCCTCGAAGCCTGGGAGCAGTGGCGCAACGGTCGCCGCGGCCAGCCTCCTTCGGCCAGCCGAACCCTGCTGGCCGAAGGCCGCCTGCGGGAGGCGATCGGGGATGGCTGGACCGGCCTGGGCCAGCAAGAGCTGGCGGCCCTGCGCCTGAAGCCAAAGGAGTGCCCACTGCAACCCCTGATCCAACGCAGCCTGCATCGGCCCCGACGCCTTGCCGACCTGGCCCCTGCAGCACGCCGCGAGAACGTGCCCCTGGCCCTATTGCTGGGCGTGGCGCTACAGGAATCACGGTTCCAGAGCACGGCGCGATCGGTGGTGGGCGCCAGTGGCCTGCTCCAGCTCATGCCCGAGACCGCTGCCGAGGTGGCCGGCCGACCCCTGGCCGCCGCCGAACTCGACAACCCCGCCCGCAATGCCCAACTCGGCAGTCGTTACCTGCGCCAACTGCTGCAACGCTGGGGGGGCAATGCACTGCTGGCGGTGGCCAGCTACAACGCCGGCCCCGGGGCCGTGGCGAGCTGGCCGGCACTGCAGCGGCAACTGCCCGAGGTGTGGGTCGAAGCGATTCCTTACCCGGAAACGCGGCACTACGTCAAAAAGGTGCTGGGCAACAGCTGGAGTTTCAGCTCAAACCTCGCCAGAGGTCGGTCAGGCGAGTGCCCCTGAGCTCAACGCACGGCCCAGGCCGGCGCCGAGCAGCACCACAGCACTCAGCGTGATGGCCAACAGCAGCGGCGGCGGCTTCAAGCGCACCCGCAGCAGATCGAGCCGGGCCAGCAGCACCGCAGAAGCCAGGATCAGCACATTGGCCAGCACGTTGAGATGGAGGAGATAGAGCCCGCCCACCGTCACGATCAACAGGGTCATCACCAGGCTCACCACCCGCGAGGCCGCCATCAGGCTCGAGACCCGCTCCAACAGCAGTTCCGGCATGGTGCACACAAACACCACCAAGACCGCATGGAGGCAGTCGATCGACCAGAACACACTGGCGAGGGACATGCCCATCGCCACCTCAGCCGTACTCCCCTGGCTCCAATGCACGCCCATGTAGATCGAAATCCCCAATAGCAGCAGCAGAGCCGGTGCCTGCAAGGGCAGCACAAGCGTGCGGATCAGCGCCATGGCCCAGCGTGTCCAACGGGATCTCACCCTCTCACCCTTCACCCTCTCACCCATCACCTTGACACCCCTCAGCTTGGCCAGCGTTGAGGCCGGGCGCTGCGGCGTTAACGAACTGACCATTCGCCTGACCATTGGCCTGACCATTGGCCTGAGCATTGAGCAGGGGCCTGAGCATTGCGCAGGGGCCTCAGCGACGATCTAGGCCAGGCGCCATCCCCAGCGACATGCCGAGGGAGATGGCCTCAAAGGGACAGCTGGGAATGCATTGCTCACAGACCAAACAGTGTTGTGCTTCAAAGCGGAGCGCCCAGGTGGGCGCTTCAAAGACGAGCGCCCCACTGGGGCACACGCTGGAGCAGATGCCGCAGTCGACACAGCGCTCCGGATCAATCTGAATCTGACCGGGCTCCCGGTTGATCCCCAGACCCTGGCGCTCTAGCCAGGCTTCGGCGGCATTGAGTTCGTCAATGTCTCCTGAGAGCTCCACCACCATGGTGCCGCTCTGGTTCGGCGCCACTTGGGCCCTGAGAATCTTGGCAGCCACGTCAAAATCGACCGCAAGCCGATAGGTGATCGGCTGGTGCACCGCTTCGCGCGGAAAGTGGAGCGTGAGACGACGCTTCATAGCCCTCGCATCGACCGTAGCAAGCCTGCCGGCGCTGCCAGAGTGGTGCGACCGATCCGCTTCGCTGACCCTCCCCAACCCGTGAGCAATCCCCAGGGCCCATCCCCCATTCCAGCGGCCGCGAGCCTGGGGCGCCGTGAGCGCGCCGTGCTCGGCGCCATCGCAGCCGCCCTGCTGGTCGCCCTGTTGTGGCTGCGGGGAGGCCTGCACCCGGCCGCACCACTCGAGCAACTGGCGCGCCAATCGCTCGATCTGCCCGTAGCCCTCACCAATGGGAAGCCCACCTTGGTGGAGTTCTACGCCGACTGGTGTGAGGCCTGCCGCGCCATGGCACCGGCCATGGCCGCCATGGAACGCCAGCAACACGACCAGCTCGATGTGGTGCTGCTGAACGTTGACAACCCCCGCTGGCTGCCCGAGCTCGATCGCTACGCGGTCAACGGGATTCCACAACTCGAGCTCTTTGATGCCGCTGGCCTGGATGTGGGGCGGGCGATCGGCGCCCGCAACGCCACCGACCTGGCCACCCTCAGCGGCGCCCTGATCGGCGGCCAGCCCCTACCGCAACTCGTCGGTGTGGGAGCGGTGAGCCCGCTCAGTGACGACGGCGCCCTCGGGCTGAGCGCTGGCACCGCTGGCGCTGGCACGATGGCCTCACCCCGCAGTCACGGCTGAGGCCGACCCCATGCCGATGGATCCCCGTTTCCGGGTTGAGCTGATCGCCGCCACCCCCAATCCGCAGCAATGCGTCTTTGCGGGGATGCATCAGGATTACTCCGAAGGTTTCGTGGTCGACGACCGCGCCAACTGGCCCGATGAGGCCAAGGCCGGCGCCATCTGCGTCAAACGCCTGCTCGCTGGCGAGCGGGGCCACTACGGCCCCCTGGAGCACGCCCAGATCGTGCTCAATGTGGGCTGGTTTCCCCACTCGGTGATGCAGCAGGCCCGCACCCATCGGGTGGGGGTGAGCTTCGATGTGCAATCGATGCGCTACACGGGAGAACGCATTTGTCGGGCGGCCAGCGGTGAGCTCGAGCTCGAAGAAGTCTTCTACCTGCGACCGCTGGGTGGCTACAGCGATCGCCAGGGCAAGAAATACACCTATGACGAGACACAACGCGCCATTGATTTAGACCTCTGCCGCCGTGCGGCCGAGCGCTACCGCGACCTGCTGAGCGCCGGCTATGCGGAAGAACATGCCCGGGGCATCCTCCCCTTCGATTACCGGCAGCACTTCGTGGTGAGCTTCAGCTTGCGGGCCTTCCTGCACTTCATGGACCTGCGCGCCAAGCTCGATGCCCAAGAAGAGATCCGCTCGCTCTGCGACCTGATGTGGCCCCACATGGTGAGCTGGGCCCCCGAGTTTGCCGCCTGGTACGAGAAGAGCCGCCTGCATCGCGCCAAACTCGCCCCATAGGGCGAGTTTTGGACGGCTTTAAACCTTGGCCAATGTGACCCGCTCGGGCTGGTGCTGGTACTTGCCGGCCCGGTCGCGGTAGGTGGTGGCGCAGGGATCACCTTCGAAGAAGAGCAGCTGGCAGATGCCCTCGTTGGCATAGATGCGGCAATCGGCACCGGAGGAGTTGCTGAACTCCAAGGTGAGATGGCCCTCCCAGCTGGCTTCAGCCGGGGTGGTATTCACAATGATGCCGAGGCGGGCGTAAGTGCTTTTGCCCAGGCAGATCACGGTGATGTTGGCCGGGACCTTCATGTGTTCCAGGGCCACACCCAATCCATAGGAATGGGCCGGGAGAATGAAATAGGCGCCGTCACCGTCTTCGTGGAGTGGGGCCTGCTCGAGGTTGGCCGGATTGAACCGCTTGGGGTTCATCACCGTGCCAGGCACATGCCTGAAGATCAGGAACTCCTTGGCCGAGAGGCGCAGGTCATAGCCATAGGAGGAACAGCCGTAGCTCAAGACCGGATCCGCGGCGTTCTCGGGATCGAGATGGCGCACCAAGGTCGACTGGAAGGGCTCAAGCATGCCGGTGGCGGCCTGCTCGTTGATCCAGCGGTCATTCTTGAGCATGGGATTTGCCGATTTGCCTAAAAGCCCCGGCGCAACTGGGTGACCTGGTCGGCCATGGCCACCAGATCAGCAGGAATCGACGGACCCGTCAGGATGACATCCATCTGGGCCGGCCGGCACTGGAGGGCCTCGATCGCCTCCTCGAGCGCCACATAGCCGTAGGCGATTGCCAGACCCAGCTCATCGAGCACCATCAGATCCACCATGCCGCTGAGCAACTGCTCGCGGGTGTAATCCCAGACCTCGGCCACGGCCTGGGCCGCACTGGCCAGCTCAGGATCGGTGGGTAACGGGCCATCCAGACAGGCGGGCACCGCCGGCCGCAGCCATTGCAGGCGGCCGCAGAGGGTGAGGCTGCGCTGCACACCCTGATCAACCCCGCCTTTGAGGAACTGGCTGATCAGCACCCGGCTGCCCAGGCCGGCGGCCCGCAAGGCCTGGCTAAAGACCACAGCAAAGCTGCCCCGGAAGGGAGCGGTATGCACCTGCAGCAGCCCTTCGGGCTGGGCCACCAGCCGCAGGGACTGGCTCCCATGAACCAGCTCGGCAGCTAGTGGGGTGGAGGCCAACGGGTTGGGCGCCAGCGGGGTCAGGGCTGATGCATGGAGCCCAGCCACGCTGCGCTGGGGCTGAGGGGGATGGCGAAGGCTGGCTGTCATGGACATCCCCGGGGCGGCTGCCTCAACGGCGCATGCAGCTGAATGTAGCGGGGTTTGTCCCCGGCACCAGCTGCAGACACCACCGGTAGTGGAAAACACATGCACTACCGACCCCGACACCAAGGGCGCACCGTCAAACCGTGTGATTTGCTACATGGAACGCCACGGGTGCTCCTTAGCTTCCCGTCAATTGCCCCGCCGGTATGGTCGGCGCTACACGAGGCTTCAGTCGATACTCCTCAACCCCCTCCACCGGGGCTCCAGGAACGGTGGCTGCCATGGGCACGGCAGCGCAAAGCGCACCCACCCTGCTGGAGGTAATCCGCAACCTTTCAGGCAGCAGCGTCGAGACCATTGAGCGCGGCAAGACGATCTTTTTCCCCGGGGACCCCGCCGAACGGGTGTACCTGATCCGCCGTGGTGCTGTGCGCCTATCGCGGGTCTACGAATCCGGTGAAGAGATCACCGTGGCGCTGCTGCGGGAAAACAGCCTGTTTGGCGTGCTGTCGCTGCTCACCGGCCAGCGATCCGATCGCTTTTATCACGCCATCGGCTTCACCCGGGTCGAGATGGTGAGTGCCCCGGCCACCTCGGTGCGGCGTGCCATCGAGGAGGACGCCAGCGTGGGGCTGCTGCTGCTGCAGGGCCTGTCGTCGCGGATCCTGCAAACCGAAACCATGATCGAGACGCTGACTCACCGCGACATGTCGTCACGGCTGGTGAGTTTTCTGCTGGTGTTGTGCCGCGACTTCGGGGTACCAGGCAATGCCGGCATCACGATCGACCTGCGTCTCTCCCATCAGGCCATCGCCGAAGCGATTGGCTCCACCCGGGTCACGATCACCCGCCTGCTCGGGGATCTGCGCAATGAGGGACTGGTCCAGATTGATCGCAAGAAAATCACCGTGTTTGATCCGATCGCCCTGGCCAAACGATTCAGCTGACCAGCCGCCGGAGATACTGAGGCGTCGCCCTGTGTTGCTGCTGTGTCCGGCTGGCTGCTGATCCTGGCGCTGCTGGTACTCGGAGGAGTGCTCTCCACCCTGGGAGACAGGCTGGGCAGCCGTGTGGGCAAAGCCCGCCTCAGCCTGCTGGGAATGCGCCCGCGCGACACAGCCGTCGTGATCACGGTGCTCACCGGCAGTTTGATCAGTGCGATCTCGCTGGGCCTGATGCTGCTGGTGAGCGAGCGGCTGCGGGTGGGGCTGTTCCAACTGGATCAACTCGAAGCACGCCTCCAACAGGGCCGCAAGGCCCTGGAGCGCAGCAATGCCGAGCTGGGCAAAGCCGAGGCCGGCCGCAGCCTGGCCCAGAAACGGGTTCAGGACCTACGCCGCGAGCTCGCCCCCCTGCTGGCCCAGCGCGCCCGCCTACTGGCCGATCGCGACCGGCTCAGCAGCGAAGTTCGCCAACGCGACGCCGAGATCGTTCGCAACGAAAGCGAACTGGCCGGGGTGCGCGGTCAGATTGCCAACCGGTCTAGAGAACTGCGCGAGCTCGAAACCAATCTGATTGCCCTACGCCGGGGTGACGTGGTGATCAGCAGCGGCCAGCCCCTGGCCACCGCCAAGGTCAAGCTCGAACGCCCTGCCCAAGCTGCCGAGGTGATCAATGCCCTGCTGCAGCAGGCCAACCGCACCGCCTTTGCGCGGGTGCTGCCGGGGGAGACCGCCAACCGCCAGATCCTGCTGGTGCCACGCAGCGACATCACCAAACTCGAAACCCTGCTGAAACAGCCCGGCAGCTGGGTGGTGAGCCTTCGCTCGGCCGCCAACGTGCTGCGGGGCGAGCGGCAGGTGCTCGGCTTCCCGGATCTGCGCCCCAACCGGCTGGTGGTTCAGCAGGGCGAAGTGCTGGCCAGCACCACCATCGAAGGAGATCTGCGCGACAGCGAGCAGATCTCGCGACGCCTCAACCTGCTGCTGGCCGCCGCCTATGCCCGAGCCCAGCGACAGGGCACCCTGGTCGATGGACTGCAGTTCGACATTGGTCGGGTCAACCAGCTGGTGCGCGCCCTCAGCGAGCGGCCATCGGGCCAGGTGGTTCAGCTCGAGGCGGTGGCCATGGGCAGTGCCGAAACCCCGGATCCAATCGCCGTGGATCTGCGCTGGATCAATGCAACGCCAACACCCACCCCCGGGCCCGGCCGCCGGCCCTAGCGACGGGCGCAAGGCAGCGCACAACAAGATGCAGGGACCAACAAGATGCTGGGCACAGCAACGAACACAACAACCCCCAGCGCCGCCCTGGCCGCCCTCGATCCAGGCCGCAGCAAGTGCGGTCTGGTGCGCAGCGATCGACAACGGCAGCACCTCTGCGATGCCCTGGTGCTGACACCGGAGGCCTGCCGCACCACCCTGGCCCTGTGGCACAAGGGCGAGCCCCTGGCGGGCGTGGTGCTGGGGAATGGCACCGGCAACCGGCCCTGGCGCAGCGCCCTGCAGGACCTCGGCATCCCCGTGCTGCTGGTCGATGAATGGGGCACCACCCTGGCCGCGCGGCAGCGTTATTGGCAGCTCTGGCCGGCCCGGGGCTGGCGACGGCTCATCCCCGAGGGAATGCGCCTGCCCCGCCGCGATCTCGACGATGTGGCCGCCCAGTTGCTGCTGGAGCGATGGCTCCAGCGGCCTCTGCCGCGCAGCCAAACCTGCTTGGGGCCCTAAAACTTGGCCCGCACGGTGAAGGCGTAGTCGCCACCGGGCTCGAGCTGGTAATCGGCCTTGAGCAGAAAACGCAACAGGGCGTCCTGAATCAGGGCCCGCCCCAGGGAGGGCTCCACGCAGAGCTCGCCGCGATCAAAGGCCCAGCGGAATGTCCATTGAAATCCCCCGGCACTCACCTCGCCCTCCAGCAGCCGCTCGCTGAAGCTCTGATGCAGCACCCGCAAGTGGGCCGTGGTGGCGGGCAAGCGACTCATGGCGCCGCGTTGGGTGCCAGCTCAAGCCGAAAGCCATTCAGGCGATGGCCTGCCTTCTCTAGACCAAGCCGCTGGATCAAGCCAATGCCCGCCTGCACTTCGGCCAGCACCGCCTCGAGCCCGGGCTGCTCAGCCGCCGTGAAGCGACCCAGCACATGGCCCACCGTGCGGGCCTTGCGCTCGGCTGGATTGGTCGCCGGGGCTCCGATGCCAATGCGCAGCCGCGGGAAGTCCTCACTGCCCAGATGGCTGATGGCTGAGCGAAGGCCGTTGTGACCGCCGGCACTGCCGCGGGCCCGCAGTCGCAGCTTGCCCAGGGGCAGGTCCATATCGTCAACCACCACCAGCAGATGGCGGGGCTCCAGGCCAAACCAATCGAGAGCAGCCCGGATCGAGCGGCCACTGTCATTCATGTAGGTCTGGGGCATCAGCAACCGCAGTCGAGCCTCTCCTTGACCCACTTCTGCCAACAGTCCGTGCAGCCGGGCCTGGTTGCGAAAGCCTGAACCCTCTGCCGCAGCCAGCCGTTCGAGCACCATGAAGCCAACGTTGTGGCGGGTTGCCGCATAGCGCTCACCGGGATTACCCAGACCCACCACGAGCTTGAGATCGGTCATGGTCTCAAGCGTGAGATTCGCCACCGCCGGCAAGGCGCCGAAGCTCAGCCTGCTGTGCTGGTAGAGGCTGAATCAAGGGAGGCCAAGGGAGTTTCAAG
>CAMDVN010000027.1 GCA_945877595.1 Cyanobium sp. NIES-981
CCGAGGCCAGCCCAGGCCCCCATGACGCCGACCACCACTTCGCCCGTTTTACCGCCCTGATGGCAGCCCGGCGCTAAACGCCTCCCCATCAAGACCGACAACGGCCACCCACCCGCCACCGGCTGCGATCACCGCAACACCAGCAGCACACTGTGTGATGTTGCGACACAGCCTGTTGCGGCGACACAGCCTGCGGGGACACACGCTGTTGTTGCGACACACTTTTGTTGCGACCGCGACCAAGCCAACTTGGCTCACTACACTTCGGCCCAAAGGAGCCTGGGGGGCTGGAGCCATCAACGACCTGCAGCGATTAACCGTCTCTCTGCGCGGGGGATTCGAGCAGCAGGCCCAATGCCAGCTGTTCCAGTTCACTGGGCAGCTTGATGCGTACTCCGACAAGCAATTTGGCGAGTTCATTGCCAGCCACCGCAGCACTGGAACCAAGCCGTTGATCATCGACCTGAGCCGCATCGACTTCATCGATTCCTCAGGCCTTGGTGCCCTTGTTCAAATGGCCAAGGACTGCAATGACCACAAACAACCATTTGTGGTGGTGGGCAATGCCCGGGTGATCCAAACCGTGAAGCTGGTGCGGCTGGATGCGTTCCTCCACCTGCAAAGCGACCTCGAGAGTGCCCTCCATCACTTCGCCGCCTGATCCTGACGGCGGCGAAGCCGCACCCAGTGGCTGGTTGGCGGAGCTCAACCCCCACCCCCCGAGCGGCGAGCTGGGCCCACTGCAGCTCGCCTGGCTTGGCGATGCGGTCTGGGAGCTTCACCATCGCTTGCACCAGTGCCGCCGACCAGCCCGGGCCAAAGATGGTCACATGGCGGTGGTGGCAGCCGTGCGGGCTGAAGCCCAGGCCAGGGCACTTGAGCGTTTGCAAGGTGTTCTCCATCCCCAGGAGCTGGATCTGGTGCGGCGGGGTCGCAACCGTGCCGGGCAAGGGCCCCGCCGGGGGGATGGGGCAACCTATGGCCAAGCCACCGGTTTCGAGGCGCTGCTCGGTTGGCTGTTCCTGCACGATCCCCCCCGGCTCGTCGAGCTGCTAGATCACTTGGAGGAGAACGATCCATAACCTTCTGCAAGCGCCGTCATGAGCCCGCGATTTGAACGCCGTCCGGACAAACGGACAGCCACCGGGGGCCGGGGGCCTGCCCGCCCTGCCAAACCGGGCCGTTTCGGGGCAGGCAAGCCAGAGTGGCGACCGAGTGCCGACAGCCCTGAAGGTCCAACCCCACGCCGCTCCGGAGCCGGAACCAGCCCCGAACGGGCACGTCCGCGCTTCGGCGAACGCTTCAGCAGCCGCCCAGGGGGGGGCGAGCGACCCCAAGAGTGGCGCGGCCAGCGACCGGCCCCCCGCGATGGGGAACGCCCCAGCCGACGCCCAACCGAAGGAGATCGGTTTCCACGACCCGATCGCGCCGCTCGATTTGACCGTGCGGCGCGACCTGACAGCGCCTCGCGACCTGACGGTGCCTCGCGACCTGACCGTGCAGCGCGACCTGAGGGTGCCTCGCGACCTGACCGTGGCTTGCGAACGGATCGATCAGCGCGGCCCGATCGAGGGGCCCGCCCCGATCGCATGGCCACGCCCGAACGGTTTGGCTCTGGTGATCGAGACCGCCCAGCCGAACGGCAGCGCAGCTTTGATCGCTTCAGGCCGCCGGGTCGCTCCGGCGGCGAGCGCGACAACCGCTTCGCGGGCCGCCGCGAAAGCCGGCCGCCCGTGTTTGAGGAACGGCGCGAACTGCCTCCCCAAGGGGACTCCGACACCTTTGGCAGCAGCCCACCGAGTGACCTGATCTGGGGTCGCCATTCGGCCCAGGCAGCCCTGGAGAGCGGCCGCCCGATCCACAGGGTCTGGTGCACGGCCGAGCTGCGTCACAGCCCCAAGTTTCTGCAGCTGCTGCGGGAGGCCAAGGCCTCAGGGGTCTTGGTCGAGGAGGTGACCTGGGCCCGCCTGGGCCAGCTCACCGGTGGTGCCGTGCACCAAGGCATCGCACTGCAGAGCGCCGCTGCCGAAACTCTGGATCTGACCAGTCTTATTGAAGGTTGCCGCGAGATTGGTGAAGCTCCGCTGCTGATGGCCATCGACGGCCTCACCGATCCCCACAACCTGGGCGCCATCGTGCGCAGCGCAGAGGCCCTGGGGGCCCATGGGATGGTGTTGCCCCAACGCCGCAGCGCCGGCCTCACCGGTTCGGTCGCCAAGGTGGCGGCCGGGGCCCTCGAGCACCTGCCCGTGGCCCGCGTGGTCAACCTCAACCGGGCCCTCGATGCCCTCAAGCAGGAGGGCTATCGGGTGGTGGGCCTAGCCGCCGAAGGCACGGTGACGCTCGAGGAAGCCGATCTCACCGGCCCCCTTGTGATCGTCACCGGCTCTGAAGCCGAAGGGTTGTCGATGCTCACGCGCCGCACCTGCGACCAAGTGGTACGCATCCCCCTGCGGGGCGCCACACCGAGCCTCAATGCCTCGGTGGCCACGGCTCTGGTGGTTTATGAAGTGGCACGGCGTGGCTGGATGCGTGGCCTGAGTGGCCATGCCCCCGCCCCCCGACTGGTGCGTCCCCAGGTGCCCACCGCCGTGATCACTCCCGTCGTCCTCCCCGACACGATCCCCGCTGCCGCTGACGAAGCTGACGAAGCTATCGAGCTCGAGGCAGTTCAAGCTGAAACACCCCATGCCGAAGTAGCCCAGAGCGAGGCAGCCGCGGGCGAAATGGCCAAGCACGACGCGGCCGAAGCGGATCTGCCTGGCTTAAGCAAAGCCCCTGCCAGCTACGCCCCTGTCAGCAAACCTGAACCCGAGCCCCTCCAGCCCCAAGCCCAGGATCCAGGGATAGAAAGCCCATCCCAAGCGGCTTTTGAGCCAGAGGGCGACGAAGACAACGGCTCCGAAGACAACGGCTCCGTTGATCCCGATGGGTCAAGCGCGCAGGAACTCCATTCCTACGGCCATCCCTTCCAGGCCGACATCACCCTCTAGGCGGGAGCACAATGGTTCGATTCGTACCCGATGCGTCGATGAATCCCCTGTTGCAGCCCGTGCGCGCCTGCGCCAATGGGTTGGGGCTTGCCTGGTGGGCGCGGGTGGACACCCACTCCCCCACGGTCACCTACTGGTTTGGCCCCTTTGTGCGGCGTCACACCCTGGAGACCCAACTGCCGGGTTTTTTGGCCGACCTTGAGTCGGAATCCCCGGCATCAATTCAGCACCAGCTGCTGCGCGTCCGTCGCGGTGAACCCTTCACGGAGTCGCCCTGACGCGGTGGGTGAGGCGATGAGTTGGGCGGTGGGTGAGCGGAGGCGGTGGTCCTAGCTGATAGGTTCCAGGTGAGCTGATATCGAGCTGGATGGGCATCGCCGCCTTGCGGGAGCAGTTGCGCAAAGGTGAGATCTCGGCCAGGGAGCTCACCGACCATCACTTGGCCCGCATCGCTGCCGTTGATGGCACCGTTCACGCCTTTCTTCAAGTGACGGCAGAGCGGGCCCGCGCTGATGCCGACCGCATCGATTCAGCCCGATCCGCCGGCGAGGTGCTGCCTCCCCTGGCCGGCATCCCTCTGGCGATCAAAGACAACCTCTGCACGCGCGGCATCACCACCACGTGTTCCAGCAAAATGCTCGAACATTTTGTGCCGCCCTACGAATCCACGGTGACCGAGCGGCTGTGGCGCTCCGGAGCGGTCTTGCTGGGGAAGACCAACCTCGATGAGTTCGCCATGGGCAGCTCCACCGAGACCTCAGCCTTTGGCCCCAGCCGCAACCCCTGGAACCCTGAGCGGGTGCCTGGTGGAAGTTCGGGCGGCAGTGCCGCCGCCGTTGCCGCTGGTGAATGCCTCGCCTCGCTGGGATCCGATACGGGCGGCTCGATTCGCCAGCCCGCCGCCTTCTGTGGCGTGGTGGGCCTCAAGCCCACCTACGGCAGAGTGAGCCGCTGGGGCCTGGTGGCCTTTGCCAGCTCCCTCGACCAAGTGGGCCCCTTCGCGGGCTCGGTGGCCGACGCTGCCGAGCTCCTGCAGGTGATCGCCGGAGAAGACCCCCGCGATGCCACCTGCCTGAAGGTCCCGGTCCCCAACTACACAGCCGCCCTCGAGCAACCGGTGGCCGGGCTCAGGGTGGGCCTCATCAAGGAGTGCTTTGAACAGGACGGCCTTGACCCCGAGGTGAAGGCTTCGGTGCTGGCCGCCGCCCAGCAACTCGAAGCCCTTGGCTGCGAGCTGGTGGAGGTGAGCTGTCCTCGCTTCAATGCCGGCATCGCCACCTATTACGTGATCGCCCCGTCGGAGGCCAGCGCCAACCTGGCCCGCTACGACGGGGTCAAATACGGGTACAGGGCCGAGGGGGCTGGCACCCTGGCTGAAATGACGGCCCGCAGCCGCGCCGAAGGCTTCGGCGACGAGGTGAAGCGACGCATCCTGATCGGCACCTATGCCCTTTCAGCGGGCTATGTGGATGCCTTCTACAAAAAAGCCCAGCAAGTGCGCACCCTAATTCGCCATGACTTTGACGCCGCCTTCGCCGGCGTCGACGTGCTGCTCACTCCCACCTCGCCGGGTACCGCCTTCCGCTTCGGGGCCCACGCCGAGGATCCACTGGCCATGTATTTGGCCGACCTGCTCACGATTCCCGCCAACCTGGCTGGCCTGCCGGCCATCAATGTGCCGTGTGGGTTTGACCAGCAGGGCCTGCCGATTGGCCTGCAGTTGATCGGCAACGTGCTCGAGGAGGGGCGGATCCTGCAGGTGGCCCACCACTACGAACAGGCGGCCCAGGTCATGGACCGGCGGCCCGTAGCAGCCCTGGTGCCCTGAGCATTCCGGAGACACTAGATCTGGTGTCACTCCCCTAGGCTGGTTTCCCCTTGATCGGTCCTGTGGCGTTCGTCCCCCTCCACAACCACAGTGACTACAGCCTGCTGGATGGGGCTAGCCAGCTGCCGGCCATGGTGGAGCGGGCGGTGGAGCTGGGCATGCCGGCCCTGGCCCTCACCGATCACGGCGTCATGTATGGCGCCATCGAGTTACTGAAGCTGTGCAGCAAAGCGGGCATCAAGCCGATCATCGGCAATGAGATGTATGTCATCAACGGTTGTCTTGATGACCCCAACCCCCCCAAAAAGGAACGCCGCTACCACCTGGTGGTGCTGGCCAAAAATGCGATTGGGTACCGCAACCTGGTCAAGCTGACCAGCATCAGCCACCTCAAGGGCATGCGGGGGCGGGGCATCTTTTCCCGGGCCTGCATCGACAAGCCCACCCTGGAGCGCTATAGCGAAGGCCTGATCGTGGCCACCGCCTGCCTGGGCGGTGAGATTCCCCAGGCGATCCTGCAGGGCCGTCCCGACGTGGCTCGGGACGTGGCCCGCTGGTACCAATCGATTTTCGCCGACGACTTCTACCTCGAGATCCAGGATCACGGCAGCATCGAAGACCGCATTGTCAATGCTGAAATCGCCCGGATCGGTGCCGAGCTCGGCATCGAGCTGGTCGCCACCAACGACGCCCACTACCTGAGCGTCGGCGATGTGGAGGCCCATGACGCCCTGCTCTGTGTGCTCACCGGCAAGCTGATCAGTGATGAAAAGCGCCTGCGCTACACCGGCACCGAATACATCAAGAGCGAAGCAGAAATGCTGGCACTCTTTGGCGATCACCTCGAATCCGATGTGATCGAACGGGCCGTGGCCAACACGCTCGCGGTCGCTGAAAAGGTTGAGGACTACGACATCTTGGGGCGCTACCAGATGCCGCGCTTCCCGATCCCCGACGGCCATACGGCCGTGAGTTATCTGAGCGAGGTGGCCGAGGCGGGCCTGCGGGATCGCCTCAAGCTGCCGGCTGAGGCGGCCTTTGAGCCTCACTATGGCGAGCGGCTGGTCTTCGAGCTGCAGGTGATGGAGCAAATGGGATTTCCGACCTACTTTCTGGTGGTCTGGGATTACATCCGATTCGCCCGCGAGAGCGGCATTCCCGTGGGGCCCGGACGGGGTTCGGCCGCCGGATCACTGGTGGCCTACGCCCTGGGGATCACCAACATCGACCCCGTCACCAATGGCCTGCTGTTCGAGCGTTTCCTCAACCCGGAACGCAAGTCGATGCCTGATATCGACACCGACTTCTGCATTGAGCGGCGTGGTGAGGTGATCGACTACGTCACCCGTCGCTATGGCGAAGAGAAGGTGGCCCAGATCATCACCTTCAACCGCATGACCTCCAAGGCGGTGCTCAAAGATGTGGCACGGGTGCTCGACATTCCCTACGGCGACGCCGACCGGCTCGCGAAACTGATCCCCGTGGTGAGGGGCAAGCCCGCCAAGCTCAAGGAGATGATCGGTGAGCAATCGCCAGCCCCTGAATTTCGCGAGAAGTACCAAAACGAACCCCAGGTGAAGCACTGGGTCGATCTGGCCATGCGCATCGAGGGCACCAACAAGACCTTTGGCGTCCATGCCGCCGGCGTGGTGATTGCAGCCGAACCCCTCGATCAACTGGTTCCTCTACAACGCAACAACGACGGCCAGGTGATCACCCAGTACTTCATGGAAGACGTGGAGTCGATGGGCCTGCTGAAGATGGACTTCCTAGGCCTCAAAAACCTCACCATGATCGACAAGACCGTCGATCTGGTTCAACGCAGCAGTGGCGAAACCGTCGATCCCGACGACCTGCCCCTCAACGATCCCGCCACCTACGCCCTGCTGGCTCGCGGTGATCTCGAGGGCATCTTTCAGCTCGAGTCGAGCGGCATGCGGCAGATCGTGCGTGATCTCAAACCCTCCTCGCTCGAAGACATCTCCTCGATCTTGGCCCTCTATCGACCAGGGCCACTCGATGCAGGCCTAATTCCCAAATTTATCAACCGCAAACATGGCCGTGAAGCGATCGATTTCGCCCACGCCAAACTGCAGCCGATCCTCCAGGAGACCTACGGAATTATGGTCTACCAGGAGCAGATCATGAAGATCGCCCAGGAACTGGCGGGCTATTCACTCGGCGAAGCTGATTTATTGCGTCGAGCCATGGGCAAGAAGAAAAAGAGCGAGATGGAGAAGCACCAGAGCCTCTTCGTGCAGGGAGCTACCGAACGGGGGGTGGATTCAGCCATCGCCGAGGGGCTCTTCGAGCAGATGGTGCTATTCGCCGAGTACTGCTTCAACAAGAGCCACTCCACGGCCTATGGCGCTGTCACGTATCAGACGGCCTACCTCAAGGCCCACTATCCGGTGGCCTACATGGCCGCCCTGCTCACGGTCAATTCAGGGGCCTCCGACAAGGTGCAGCGCTACATCGCCAACTGCAATGCGATGGGCATTCAAGTAATGCCACCGGATGTGAACGCCTCGGGGATTGACTTCACCCCGATCGGGGATCGAATCCTGTTTGGGCTCTCGGCGGTCCGCAACCTGGGTGACGGCGCGATCCGCCAACTGATCGAGGCCCGCCAGGGCACCGGTCCTTTTGGCTCCCTGGCTGATCTCTGTGACCGGATCCCCGGCCAGCAGCTCAATCGGCGTGCCCTTGAAGCTCTCATCCACTCGGGGGCCCTCGACTCCCTCGAGCCCAAGGCCAACCGTGCCCAGCTGATGGCCGATCTGGAGCTGGTGCTCGACTGGGCCAGTTCCCGCGCCAAAGACCGGGCCAGCGGTCAGGGGAATTTGCTGGATCTGCTGGGCGGTGGAGGCACTGGCCCCGAGGCCGCGGATCGCTCCACGGCCCCCAAAGCCGCACCGGTCGCCGACTATCCCCCCAGCGAAAAACTCCGACTTGAAAAGGAATTGGTCGGCTTCTACCTCTCCGACCACCCGCTCAAACAATTGGCGCGGCCGGTGCAGCTGCTCTCACCGATCGCCCTGGCCAGCCTCGAGGAGATGGCCGACAAGGCCAAGGTGAGCGCCGTGGTGATGGTGCCCGAGTTGCGCCAGGTGACCACGCGCAAGGGCGACCGCATGGCCGTGCTCCAACTCGAAGATCTGAGCGGCAGCTGTGAGGCCGTGGTCTTTCCAAAGGCCTACGCACGCCTAGCTGACCATCTCATGGTCGATGCCCGGCTACTGGTCTGGGCTTCGGTCGACCGCCGCGACGACCGCGTGCAGCTGATCGTTGACGATTGCCGTTCGATTGAGGATCTCAAGCTGCTGATGGTGGAGCTCCCTGCCGAACAGGCCGCCGACATCACCATTCAGCATCGCCTGCGCGAATGCCTGCATCGCCACAAACCCGGCCTCGATGAACCGGGCAACCGGGTGCCGGTCGTGGCCTTGGTGAGGGATGCCGACCAGGCCCGCTACGTGCGGCTGGGCCCCCAGTTTTGCGTTGACAATCCGATTGCTGCTCTGGAGACCCTCTGCGCCGCCGACTTTTCAGCCCGAGTCAGCTCACCCCTGCTGATCGCCTGAGCGGTTGCCGCGCAAGGAAGCCCGCAAGCGGCCAATGTTGAGGCCGATCTGTTCGCCGCCGAGCAGGGTGCCGGGTGCCGCTTCCCAACTCGACGACAGCACGCCGTAACTCAGACCCACAACGCCCAACAAAAAACATCCCCCCGAAGCCACCAAGGTGATTCCGGTGGGGATATCGAGAATCTGCCGGCTTACCAGCAGATAACTGGCGATGAACACGCTCATGCCCAGCACGGAGGGAATCCCACTGGCCAGAGCGATGCGCCGGGCCATGCGATTGGCCACAGCATCGGGGATGCCTTGCGGCCGAGATTTTTTGGTCGCAAGCTTGTTGGTCGGAAGCTTGTTGGTCGCAAGCTTGTTTGTCGCAAGCTTGGGGGACGCTGAACGCTTCACTGACCCTGAACCCCTGGGCGGTCCTGCTTGCGGTGCGGGGCCAGACGTCTTGCCGAGTCCCTTCTTCGCCGCCATGGTGCTGGCCTCAGCCGCGGATCCCGAGCTTGGCAATCAGCTGGCTGTAACGCTCCTGGCTGATGGCGCGCAGATAGGCCAGCAAGCGCTTGCGGCGGCCAATCATCTTGAGCAGTCCCTGACGGGACGAGAAGTCGTGCTTGTTGGCTTGGAGGTGGCCGGTGAGCTGGCTGATCCGCTCACTGAGCATGGCCACCTGAACTTCCACGGACCCGGTGTCGGTGCCATGGGTCTGGTGGCCGTTGATCAGTTCCTGCTTTTTGGTGATGGTCAGCGGCATGGGCGAGTAAAGGGCGCCCGCGGCGTCCCCAAGCAGATCAAACATCTAGCTTACGCCCTGGTGTCAGGCCACCGCACGGGCAAGCCAGCGCAGGCACTCACGAATCCAGACCTCGGAATCGGGCGGCACGGCTGGCGCCCCCGATGCTGCCAGCGAGGCCGCCACGGCCCGCAGGGCCCTGTGGATCTCCAGGGGCTCGTAGCCCAGGGCGGTGAGGGTGAGCTGCACCTCGTCGAAGATGCCGCCGTTGAGGCCAAGGTCGGCAACACCAGGCGCCTCGACCAGCTCAGCGCCCAGGGCAGCGTCTGTGGGGTCGTCCAGACCGGCCAATTGGGCAAAACGCTCCTGCAGCCGGCTGCGCAACTCCAGCGACAGACGCTCGGCGGTGCGCTTCCCCACCCCTGGGGCCTGGGCCAACCGGCGCAGATCGGTCTGAATGATCGCCCGCACCAACTCGCGGGGCCCCAGCTCCCCCAGCAGACCCATGGCCACCTGGGGCCCCACCCCACTTACCGCCACCAACTCACGAAAGAGATCGCGCTCCTGGCGCTGATCAAAACCGTAAAGCGACCATGCATCCTCGCGAATTGAATGGTGAATGTGCAAGGCCAACAGGCTGCCCGCCGGAGGCAGGGCGGCAAATTGACGGCAGCTGAGCTGCACCTCATAGCCCACATCGGCCACCACCAACATCGCCCCATACCGGTTGGCCTGGTGCCAAGGGTCGCGCAGCAGACCTTGCAGCCAGCCAATCATGGACGCAATGCATCAGCCCCCATGCTGCCTGTTGTGCCAAGCCCCTCGCGCTTGTTGCGGCGGCGGAGCCAGGTCCTGGGCCGGGGGGGAAGGGGCCCGGAAACGGGATCCAGGTGGCGCGATCAAGCCCCGCTAAACAGGGCCACTTCGGCAGCTCGCCGCCGCACCAGCCCAGCCAGGACCTGGCGGCCATCGCCGAAGCACCAGCGGGGCAACTCCTGGCGAATCACCCGCTCAGGGTCCTCGCCGGCAAGGAGGCGGCAGCGCAGGGTGGAATCGTTGAGCGCATTGATCCCAACGTTGTAGGTGAAGCTGATCAGAGCAGCTTGTTGCTCCGGTGCCATGGTCTTGGCCATGGGCAGCGCCTCGAACACCCCCGGCGCGTACTCCCTGAGGATCGAGCCCACCAGTAGCTGCTCGGCCCGATGGGCCGTGATCGTGTCATCCAGGCTGACGGGGCGTCCGTCCTCATAGAGCGTGGTGCCCCAGCCGATCGTCACCACCCCCACCGCATCCACGTAGGCCTGCAGCTCCAGCCCCTCGAACTCTTTGATGATGGCCAGGGTTGGCGCCATCCAGCCCGGTTTGGATTGAAGCTGGGCCGGCTCGGCTCCCGCAGCCGCCACTCCAGAGGCGCCTGCAGTGGCGCCTGCAGTGGCAGCTGCGGGAGACCATACCGATGCCACCAGCGGCGCCCCGGCTAACGCCCCCATGGAGGTCGATGCCGCGAAAAACGCTGCCCCGTCCGACATCCCAAACGACACCGATCCGGCCAACATGCACAGCAAGCTGCCAAGATCCATGCGGCCGGCGGCAATCGCCTCCAGCTGGGCATCACTGAGGGGCTGGACTGACTCCAGCAGGGCCTCTAGCTCATCCTGAAGCTGCTCCGCCAGAAGCTGGAGGTTGGCCGGAGCCGGCGTGATCCGGCCCTCATTGACCAGCGCTGAAAGCAGGTCCTCTAGCAGGGGCTGCAACGGCTGATCGGATGAAGGGGTCTGCAGCCGCTTCACTAGGGCGCCATCGGCCTGAATCGCGCTCAACACCACCTGCAGCGACTCAGAAATGGTGGTCACCACGGCCTGCAGCATGGAAGATTCGACCCATCATCCCCTGGATCATGGACTTGTGGCGCGCGCTGGCACGAATCGGACACCCCGCCGCAGACACTGCCGCAGCGGTCGACTTGCGGTGCTGGCCTGGCTGACGGTCCTGCTGGGGGCTGCTCCCGAAGCTGGGGCATCGCTGGCGTTTCGCGAGGCCAGGTTCAGCCACAGTCCCCAGGCCCAACGCATCTTCAAGAGGCTGCAGGGCCTTGAGGACCTACTCAGCGAACAGGCCGAGCGCCTCACCTTGCAGCAGGTGATCGAGCGGGGCCTGCGGGCCAATCCCCAACTGGCTGCGGCCTACGCCCAGGTGCAAGGCGAACAGTGGAGCCTGGTGGCCGCCAAGCGCCGCTGGTCTCCGAGCCTGGACGCCTCCTCCCCCTGGCCAGGCCTGCTAGGCCAGAGCAACGACACAGTTGTGACCAGCCGCCGTCTGCCCAGCAGCTTGACGAACCAGGCCGTGGCCACGCGCACCCTGGCCGCCCCCACGCTCAACCTCACCTGGACCTTTTTGAACCTGAGCCGTGATGCCCAGATCCATGCAGCGGCCAATGGACTCCAGGCCCAGCAGTGGCTATTTGATGTGAGCGCCCGCAACCTGCTGCTCGAGCTGCAACGCGACTACACCGCCCTGCAGGAGCGGCTCGATCTGATTGATGAGTACCGCGCCCTGTTTCTGCTCAGCAGCAACCAGGTGGATGATGCCGTTGCAAAGCTGGCGCGTCGGCAGTTGGATCAGGGCTCGGTCGAGCAACTGCGGGCCTTCCAGCGCAACCAGCTCACGCGGCTGATCAACCAGACCCGAGACCTGCTGCTGGCCTCGGCGCGGCTCGCCGAAAAACTGGCTCTACCTGGCCCTAGCCTGGTCCTGCCTGAAGAAAGCCTCAAGCCCCTGGGGAGCTGGCCCCTGGATCTGGGCACAACCCTCGAGCAGGCCGTAAAGCTGCGCGAAGAGATCAAGGCCCTGGCGGCTGAGGCCCGTCGCTCCCACTGGAGCAGCCAGGAGCTGCTGCGCACCTACTGGCCGCGCCTGAGCCTCCAGGTCGAGGGCAATTACACCAACACGAGCATGACAGCGGGTTCCCCCGGAAGCCCTAATCCCAACCAAAGCGAAAGCAACGCCTGGTCCTCGAGCGTGGGCCTGGATCTGCACTGGCAGCTGTTCGATGGCGGCATCCAGGGCGCCGAAGCCAGCAACAGGAGCGCCGACCAAGCGCGCCTTCTCCAAGAAGCAAACCTCGAGACACTGGCGGTGCAGCGGCAGGTCAAGGAAGCCTTCTTCAACTACACGACCAGCAAACTGGGCATCGACAACACCAAGGAAGCCCTGAACGAGGCCAGTCAATCCGTTCGCACCGTGGTCGTGAAGTTTGGCCAGAACCAGGCCACGATCACCACCATGATTCAGGTGTTCAACCAATACCTCGACGCCATGCGCGCCCACAGCGCCACGATTCAGCTCTACAACGATTCGGTGTTTGAGCTCTACCGTGCTTCAGCTCAATGGCCTGAAGGCACGTTGCCCTTGTTGCAAGAGAGGGTCAACGGGCTAACGAAGCAATAGGGCCGTCTTGCTTCACACCCACCAAAGACCCGCCAGTGGAAAGATTGGTACCAGGCCCCCCGCCACACGCAGCAACCCGCAGCGGTTGGCCTGCTGGCAAGGCCCGTGCCCTCCCCCTTGCAGCCAGCCGATCATGGGTGGAGTGAATCAGCGCCCATGCTGCCCGCCCCGCCAACCCCCCGCCCCCAAGGCGACCTGTCCGGCACCCGTGGTTTCAGCTGGCTGATGCCCAGGCTGGGCGGCATCGGGCGGGCTGTAGGGGCGCTGGGGCTCGCCCTGGCCCTGCTGCTGCCGCTGAGCCTGGCGGGCTGCATGGGTGCCGCCCAGCCACCACGCGCCACCCTGCTGAGTGCCCTGACCTTGCAGATCGAGCTGACCCAGGCCTCGATCGCCGAGGCTTTGGGGCTCGAGGCCAACGGCACCCCGGAGGTGAGCCGGGTTCGAATTGAAGCCCAGGAGACGCTTCGGATCGGCGAGACACCAGCCCTGCGGCTGGTGGGCCATTTCGACTGGCGCTTGGCCGGCGATGCGATCCGGGTCGACAGCCCCTTTGAACTTGTGCTGCAACCGGGGGAACGCGGCCAGAGCTGGCGCCTCGCCCGAGCCACCACGGCCGGTGATGGCAGTGGCCCTGTTTGGATCACCTATCCCTTGCCGATCAAGGGCTGAGCCAAACCGCCCCTTCACACCCAGCCACTCCAGCAGCCACTCCAGCAGCAACAGCCAGCCATAGCCAGGCATAGGTAGCCACTGGTCGCACCAGGTCGCGTTTCTCAAGCTGGCGGGCTTGATCGGGTCAGGCTCACCACCGTGGCGGCCAGCACCAACGTGGCTCCAACAATGGTCCAGCCGCCGATGGATTCGCCAAAGATCAGCCAACCCCATAGCGCGGCAAAGCCCACCTGCACGTAACTGATCGCCGTGGCACGGGCCGCAGGCAACCGCATCAATCCCATGGTGAGCCACACCTGACCGAGCTGGGTGAACAGCCCCACCCCCAGCAGCCAGAGCACCTCCACGGGCGTTGGCACCACAGGATTGAGCGCCACGAGGGGCAGGCTGATCACCAGCGCCACAAGGGGGAAATAAAAGACGATCACCAGGGGGTGTTCGCTGTGGCGCAGGGAACGCACGCTCACGTAGGCCAAGGAGGTGCAGAGCGCTCCCAGCAGTGCCACCGCCACGGCGAGCGGCGGCAGGGGCACGGCCGCCTGAAACAGGGCCATCGGCTGGGCCACCAGCAACACCCCGAGCCAGCCCAGCACGATCGCCACCAACACCCGCTTGCCGATCGGCTCTCCCAAGCTCAGCCAGGCCAAAAGGGCCGTAAACGTGGGGTAGAGGTACTGGAGCACCGTGGCTGAGGCCATGGGCAGCATGGCCAGGGCTTGGTAAACGCAAAACAGCGCGAGGGTGCCAATCACACCGCGCCAAACCAACAGCAGGCGACGCTCACCCCAGGGCGCGATGCCGGCGCGGCGCAACAACCACCAGCTCAACAGGCCACTCACGATGCCGCGAGCCATCACCACTTCGACAGCCGGAATACGGCCGCCCAGCTGCTTGACACACACGCCCATGAGTGAAAATCCCAGGGCGCTGGCCAGCATGGATGCCGCTGCCGGCATGGGCTGGTTCTGATCCCGTCCCAACCCCAGTCGACCCAACGGGCTGCCCTCTTAGGCTTGACGCATCATTTTGATCATCGGCGCGCTTCGTTTTGAAACCTGTTCTGCACACTCTGCTCCTCGTTGGTTCGCTCAGCCTGACCCTCCTGGCCAGACCAGGCACCGCCCAGGTTGGCAACAACATGAAAGATCAGATGATTTTTCACTATTGCTCCAAGGCCATGGACGGCGAACTGAGCAAAGCCGGCAAAACAGCACCCAGCGGCATGGTCTCCTACACCTGCGGCTGTGTGGTGCAACAGATGGATGCCAGGGCCAGCCTTGATCAGGCCAAGGCCATCTGCCAGGCCAATGCCATGCAGAAGTACAGCCTGCCTTAAGACGACCCGCCCCCAGGACTCCGTCCCACAATGGGGGCCAACCCTTGACCTTCGGCCGATATTTTGAGCCTGCCGCGTCTCCACCCCCGCACGATCGAGGCCGTCAAGGAGCGGGCTGACATCGTCGATGTGGTGGGTGAGCACGTCGTGCTCAAGAAAAAGGGGCGTGAATTTGTAGGCATCTGCCCCTTTCACGACGACACGTCACCATCGATGACGGTGTCTCCTGCCAAGCAATTTTACTATTGCTTCTCGTGTGGCGCGGGAGGTAATTCCATCAAGTTCTTGATGGAATTAAAGCGCGAAAGCTTCAGTGATGTGGTGCTAGAGCTGGCACGAAAATATCAGCTTCCGGTTGAAACCCTCGATGGTCCCCAACAGGAACGGCTGCGCAAACAGCTCTCTCGCCGCGAGCAGCTGCATCGGGTGCTCGACCTGGCGGCCGGATTCTTTCGCAGCCAGCTGCGCAGCCCGGAAGGTTCAGAAGCCCTCGCCTATCTCAAAGACGGCCGCCAGCTTCAGGAAACAACCCTGGAGAGCTTTGCGCTGGGTTATGCCCCCAACCAGTGGGAGGGCTTGCTTCAGCATCTCCAGCAGGTGGAGGGTCTGGCGCCCGAGCTGCTGGAAGCCGCTGGCCTGGTGGTGCCCCGCAAAGGAGGCAGTGGTTTCTACGACCGTTTCCGCCACCGGGTCATGGTGCCGATCAAGGACCGGCAGGGCCGGGTGATCGGCTTTGGCGGACGCAGCCTCGATGGCGGCGAGCCCAAGTACCTCAACTCTCCGGAAACGGAAATCTTCGAAAAGGGACAACACCTGTTTGGCCTCGACCGAGCCGCCGCCGACATCCGCCGCGACGACAGGGCCGTGGTGGTGGAGGGCTATTTCGATGTGATCGCCCTCCATGCCGCCGGCATCACCAACGCCGTGGCGGCACTTGGAACGGCCCTCAGCAGTCAGCAGATCACCCAGTTGTGCCGCTGCTGTGACTCCAAGCGCCTGATTCTGAATTTTGACGCCGACGGCGCCGGTATTCGTGCCACCCAACGGGCGATCGGCGAGGTCGAGCAGCTGGCCCTGCAGGGCCAGCTGGAGCTGCGTGTCCTGCACCTGCCCTCCGGGAAAGACCCCGATGACTACCTCAAGGACCACGGGCCCGGCGACTACCGCTCCCTCCTGGATTCGGCCCCCCTCTGGCTCGACTGGCAAATCGACCAGGTTCTGGGCGGGCGCGATCTGGGCAAAGCCGATCAATTTCAACAGGCGGTGAGCGAGCTGGTGGCCCTGCTGGGCAAATTGCCCCAGAGCGCCGTGCGCAGCCGCTACCTGCAGCAGGTGGCCGAGCGTCTCTCAGGCGGCCAGGCCAGGCTCGCGATCCAGCTCGAAGACGATCTGCGCCAGCAGGTCAAGGGCCAGCGCTGGCACGGACGCGCCACCAAATGGGAGCGGCCCGGCCAGGCCGGGCTCAGGGAGCAGGCCGAAGCCGAACTGCTGCGGCTCTACCTCCATTGCCCCAACCACCGCGCCACCATCCGCCACGAGCTGCACCAGCGGGAGCTCGACGATTTCGCCCTCCAACACCACCGCCTGCTCTGGGCCGCGATCAGCAACCTGGAGGAGGACAACCTCGGTGCCGGCCGGCTGGAGGCGATCAACCGGGGCAGCGATCCCGGCCCAGAGCTGGCCGATCTGGATCTAGCTCGGCTGCTCTCCGATCAGCTGGTCGTCGACCAAAGCGACCTGTTGAGCCGGCTCACGCCGTTACTGGAGCCCAGCGAGGTGCAGACCGCTGGGCTCAGCCAACCCCTGCTACAGCTGAGGGGTGCGGCCGCTGCCCTTGAGCGCCAGAAAAGCCTCAAACGCTGCCGGCACCTGCTTGATGCCTGGAGCACCCAGCGACTCGAGACCCTCGAGCACTGCATTGCCCGCCTGCTGGAGCAGAGCGAACCCGCCCCTTCAAGCGCCAGCAACCCCGGCCTCGACATGGAGCTGCGCATCGAGGCCATGTTTGCCGATCTCAACCGCGATGCCCTGCAATTTCAGGAGCTCTACTACAACGAGCGCAAACATATCGAACATCTCGACTCGCAACGGCGTGCGGGCTACGAGGCCGTTTCGAGTTGAATTTGCGAGCTGAATTTGCGAGCTGAATGAGCGGGTTAAGAATGAGCGCGTTAATTATCCCGTTAATCATCCCGTTAAGTCAGAGGAGCGCTGAATCTCGACTGCCGTGGGGAAGGGGATGTCAATGCCGTGCACATCAAAAACGGCCAACAATCGGCGGTTGACTGCAGCTGCAGCATCTTTGAAGTCAGAATATCCAGGATAAGAACTCACATAATGCAATAGAAAATCATAGCTAAAATCGGATATCTTGACCAGCCTGCCCGATCGAAACTTCAGCAGAGGATCACTCTCCACAACCTCGGCCAGCAGCCGAGGGATCAACAGCAGTTGGTCATGGCTGGTGTCATAGGACACGCCAATCAAAACGTGGCACTTGTTGACCTGATCGATCAATTCCTTCAGCCCCATCACCACCCGCTCCCGGATCGCCAAATAGCCCTGCCAAGCACCTTGATGCACGCGGGCAAAACAGATCAGATAGATCGTGTCATCATCAGCTAACTCCACACTCACCAACGGGCTCGCCAGGTCAGGATCAGACGCAAGCTTGGCCCGGGCATAGCCCAGTAGATCATCAAGCTTGTCTGGACTAAAGCCAAGATCGATCGGCATGCGGATCTCAAAGCTCTGAAGCAGCGGCTGACGAGGATCAGGATTGCGATAGGAGAAGTTGAGGATCGTTTCCTCATCAACCACTGAATTTGGGATCGTGACACGACTGTCAAGCGTCTGCAACTCAAGCGATCGCAGGCCCATGCGGCTCACAAAACCCAGGTTGGATCCGATCCGACAAAATTCGCCCACCCGCACCGGTCGATCCGTCTGGATCGCCAAGCCGGCAAACAGATTGCCCAACAACTTCGAGGCCCCAAGGCCGATGGCCAAGCCCGGCACCGCTGAAAAGGCCAGCACCGTTGCAGGAGGCAAGCCAATCAGAATCATCAAGCGATAGAGAAGAACAAAGACCGCAAGACTGCCCAGCATGCGGCTGACCGGCATGATCAAATTACTGACACGTTTGAGCTGCAAATCTGAGTTGGTCCCACCGAGGCGAACCACCGATTCAGCCAAACTGCGCCCCAGTGCCTCTAGTAGAAAGAAGAGGAAGGCGCTAGCAGCAAGAAAATAACAGACATAGAAAAAATATTTGGCGATGACTAATGGCAAGCCCGTGAAATTCAAATACTCATCAATAAACCACTCGGCAAGCCTGCTGAGTGGGAGCATTGGCAGCGTGATCAAGGTGCGAGACCAGGCCAGATTGTCTTGATGCCAAGGCAACGGCTTGATCTCGGAACCCTGGCCTTGAGGGCGCCAGTAGCGGTAGGTTTTGAGCAACAGGGTAATGAGCCTCACCATCACGGCCCCATAGATCAGGAGTGTGATCAGGGTGAAGACAATCTGGAAGGCACTCTGGCCATCAAGGGGAAATTCGAGCAGGCGCCGCAGCCAAGGCGACAGGTTTAAATACCAACGATGCGGAACTAGATGACCCGGTGTGTATGAATAGTCGGCGTAAAGATCTGGTGTAGAAAAGGGCTGGGCTGGAAAAGTGCGGTTTTGAATTTCCCCATAGAGGGCGCCAATCTGAGCGACAGTCTCGGCCGAGAAGAGGTAGTTGAGATTGTCGGGTTTGCCCTCGATCTCCTGGCTCAAGGTGATCGAGGTACCCGGCAACGTCCAGCTCCCACTGGGTTTGCTGCGCTGGGCATTGATCGCCTTCATCCCCTCTCCGTCAGGAATCACGATCGGCTCCACTGCCGTCGCAAACACGTAATCGAGCACCTGTTTGAGCTGAATGGCTCCCTCCTGGGCCACATCGGAGCGAATGCTCTCAGGAATGCTCGATGCATCGAGAGTCTCGACCGCCTCCGCAAAGAGGGTGTTGATGTCGTCAATCCGCAGGCTCTGGGGGCGCGTCCACACCAGCTGGTTTGTCTGCGAGGCCTCGGCCTCAACCAAGGCAATCTCAGCCTGCACTTTGGCCATCACCACATAGAAATTGAGCAACGTGGCGCGCGGGCTCTCCCCCTCCACCTGGCCCAGGGGAGCATCAGCCCAACGCTGGGCCAAACGCATCAGCTCGGCATAAAAGGGCTGCTGCTGCAGTGGAATCACAGCCCCGCCTACGGCGCCTACGGACCCTGTGGTCGGCTCGGAACGCGGTAATGGCGCTGTGCCGGCAGACACCACCCGCTGCGACACCAACGGATGAAGCGCCAGCAGCACCGCCAGCACAAATGCCGCCAGGTGGCGGAGGGATCGATGCACGCGCAGCACGGGGGAGGCCTGAGAACTTGATGCCGCCATGGTTGCATTCGCTGGCAACAGCAAAAAGCAGCCGGGCAAGTGCCAAAGTGAGGCACCTTCAACACCTGCCGTGGCTTGCCCCCGTTGTGGCTGCCGGATGGTCACCAAAGCCGGCAAAGGCCGGCTCGAGCACCTGATCTGCGTGGATTGCGGGCTTCGGCTTGAGGATTCACTCCATCAATCGAGGTCTGCCTGGGTCAAATCCCATCTGCCCACAGTGATGCTCATGAGCCTGTTTGGTCTCACCGCTATTACGTTGATGGCGGTGAGAGACCAAGCAGGCGCCGACCTGATGGGAACGACCCCCACGTCATTGCGGAACAGGACCATCGATGAACCAGGCAATCTGCGCTGGATCATCATTCCAAGCATTCAGCGCTGATCCCGTTTGATCGAGTTTGATCGAGTTTGATCGAGTTTGATCCAGGTTCAAGGATTTGCAATCCGACAACGCTGCAGGGCCTGGATCATCGCTGCCGCTGCTTGAGCAGCCGACTGCCAAGCCAACTCAGGGCTCCCACCAGCACCACGACCAATAGCACCTTGATTCCCTTGGTGACCGGCTCGAGCCAGTGCTCAATCGAGGCGTAGCCGCTGCCCATGGCCTGGCCCGCCAGGGTCAGCATCAGCACCCAGAGCAGGCTGCCGGCCGAGGTCCAGAGCAGAAAGGGGACTTGGGGCATCAATTCAATTCCTGCCGGCACCGAGACCAACGTGCGCACGCCTGGGATCAGCCGTCCCCAAAACACAACGGCGACCCCGTGGCGGCCAAACCAACGGCGACTCTTGGCAAGGTCGTCAGCCTTGATGCCCAGCCAACCACCGTGGCGTCTGAGCCAAGACTCAATCTTCTCCTCATTGATCAGCCTGCCGATCCCATACCAGAACCAGGCTCCGAGCACGGTCCCCAGCAAACCGGCGATGACCACCGGTACCAGCTCAAGCTTGCCGGTGTAAACGAGGTAGCCCCCCAAGGGCATCACCAATTCCGATGGAATCGGAGGAAAAATATTCTCCATCAGCATCACCAGGGCGATCGCCAAATACCCCAGCAGGGGGTTGGCCTCCACCGCTGATCCAATGAAGCCAGGCAATCCGGTAATGAACGTCTCCATGAAGCAAGCCTAAAGGTGGCCCTGCCAGGGCCCGTTCAATCGGGTTCATCCACGGCAATCCGCTTCCAGCCCGCCAGCACGCCAAAAATCGCCTCGGCACTGATCACTCCCACAAAGGCGCCGAATTCATCGACTACCACCCGCAGGGAGGAGCGGTCGCCGCGCCGAAAGGTGGTCAACAGCCGATCGGCCCTGATCACCTCAGGCACGTACTCCGGGGGTTCACACAGGTCAAACACCACCTGATCGGTGACCCCGCGGGCGAGGGCCGTGAGGGCCACCTCACGGCGGAGCACACCCATGACCTCATCAACCTCCTTACCAAGCACCACCCAGGCGCCACCACTGGCTTCGGCCACGATCGCAGCAGCCACGGCACCCAGCTGGGCATCGGCAGGCAGCGTGGGAGTCGAGACCCTCGGGGTCATCAGCTCACGGGCGGTGAGGTCGTTGAGGGCAAACACCTTGCCGATCATGGCCGCTTCATCGGCCTCAATCTGGCCTTGTTGGGAGCCCAGCCGGGCCAGCAGATGAATTTCACGTTCATTGGTGGTGAGTTCGGCTTCGGCGGTGATCGAAGGCATCAGCTGCTCAAGCGCCACCAGCAACGGCCTCACACAACGCTCCAGCACCAACAGAGAACTGGCCGAGGCCAGTGCGATCGGCATCGCAAAGGAATTGCCCAGGGTTTTGGGAAAAATTTCCCCCACCAGGATCACGGCCACCGTGAAGACCCCGTTGAACGCCACCAGCGCCAGCTCGCTTTGGCCTAGGGCATCAAAGGCATGGCCGGCCTGCACGCCCAACACCAGGGTGCCCGACACGTTGAAGAGGTTGTTGAGCACCACCAGCAGCGCCAGGGAACGGCCCGGGCGGTTCTTGATCCGCTCCAGGGCCAGCGCCCCGCCCACCTTGCGCTTGGCCAGGGTGTGCACCTGGATTGGACTCACCGACAACAGGGCCGCCTCAACCCCAGACGCCAGGGCCGATCCCAGCAAGATGAACCCGGCCAGCAGGGCCAGCACGAGGATCGGATGCATGGATTCAGGCCCGACAGGACCGCGAGTGCGTGGCTCTTTTTAACGCGCTTCGCTGCGCGGACCAATCCTGAGCTCCAGACTGGGGCGCATGAAAACAAGCCCAGCAGCCCAAACCTGGAGCCACGTGGTGCATTGGCGCCACCGGCTGACCGTGCCCCAGTTCACAGCCGTCACCGGCCTGCTGGTGATCGCCGTGGGCACGGTGGTGCTGGCCTCTCCCCTCTGCTCCAGCGATGCCGTGGGCCTTTGGGAGGCCCTCTTCACGGTCACCTCGGCAATCACGGTGACCGGCCTGTCGATCATCGATGTGGGCAGCGAGCTCACCGTGGTCGGCCAGATGGCCCTGGCGGGCCTGATGCTCACCGGCGGCCTGGGGCTGATGGCGATCACCACGTTTCTGCAAGGGTTTGTGCAGGGACGCAGCGGCCTACGCCAACGCCTCGACAAGGGCCGATCCCTCGACGAATTCGGCGTGGGTGGCATCGGTCCCACCTTCCACCAGATCCTGATCACCGCCAGCGTGCTGATGGGAATTGGCACCGTGATCCTCTACAGCTTCGGATTCAGCGACATCACCAACCGGGGCGAGCGGCTCTGGGCCTCCCTCTTTCACTGCATTAGCGCCTACAACAACGCCGGCTTCGGCCTCTGGACTAACAACCTGGTTGGCTACCAGAACAATGCCGTGGTCTGCGGTGTGATCGGCACCCTGATCGTGCTGGGCGGCATCGGTTGGCGGGTGACCAATGATCTGGTGACGCAGCGGTTTCGGCTGCGGCGCCTGCGCCACCTCAGCCTGCACACCCGGCTGGTGGTGAGGAGCACGGTGCTGTTGATTGTGATCGGCGCGCTGGGGCTGCTGTTCACCGAACAGTTCACCCCCAACGGGGTGGTGAATCAGCTCTCGCTGCTGCAGCGCCTGCAGGTGACCATCTTCCAATCGATTACCACGCGCACGGCCGGCTTCAACACCGTGCCCCTCTCGGTGGAGACCATCTCCGATGCGGGGTTGCTGCTGATGATCGTGCTGATGTTCATCGGCGCGAGCCCTGGTGGCACCGGCGGGGGCATTAAAACCACCACCTTTGCCCTGCTGATGGGAGCGACCCGCTCCACCCTGCAGGCCCGCGAAACCGTGGTGATCCGCAACCGCCAGATTCCAGCGGTGCTGGTGTTCAAGGCGGTGGGCACGGCCCTGGCCTCGGTCCTGTTTGTGGTCTTGATGACGCTGCTGCTGGGGTTGGGCTCCACCACCGGCGGCATCCCCACCACCAATGCCTTCAGCTTCCTTGAAAAGCTGTTCACCTGCATGTCGGCCTTTGGCACCGTGGGGCTGGATGTGGGGGTGACCGCCCATCTCAACCGCTGGGGCCAGCTGGTGCTGATGGTGGGCATGTTTGTGGGCCGGATGGGAATCCTGCTGATCCTTTCGGCGATCTACGGCAGCCGCCCGGCGACGCGGGTGGGGTATCCCCGTGAAGAGGTCTACCTCTGATCGAGCTGCCGCCCCGACCTCGATGCGGCCAATCCGGAAGCCGGTTCAGTCGCCAACCCTGTATTCCGATCTAGTTGCCGTTGTACTTTGCTGCGATGGATGTTTTGAGCGCCGCCTTGCCTGCCGCCCTCCCCCCAGCTGTTGCCAGTGCCGTCACCAGTGCTGAGACCAGTGCCGTGATCACCGCAATCAGCCCAGGGGGCTGGATCACCCTGGCGGTGCTCGCCGTGGCCGTGGTCCTGTTTGTGGGTGGCTGGCTGGCCCCCGAAGTCACCGGCCTCCTCGCCATGGGGCTGCTCGTGGCCACAGGGGTGCTGAAGCCCTCCGAGGCGGTGGGGGGATTCGGAAGTCCGGCCCTGATCACCCTGATGGGGTTGTTTGCCCTGTCTGCCGGGCTGTTTCGCAGTGGGGGCCTCGACCGGCTGCGGGCCCTGCTCGGCTCCGATGCCGTGCGCAGCCCTAAACGCATGATTGCCCTCTTGGTGGCTGCTGTGGGCCCGGTCTCGGCCTTTGTGCCCAACACGCCCATCGTGGCCGCCCTGCTGCCGGTGCTGGAGGGCTGGTGCAACCGCCGTGGCATCTCACCATCGAAGGTGCTGCTGCCCCTGTCCTTTGCCACCGTGCTGGGCGGCACCCTCACCCTGCTGGGCAGCTCGGTCAACCTGCTGGCCAGCGAAGTGAGCGACAAACTCGGCTACGGCGCCTTTCCCCTGTTTGGCTTCACGGGGATCGGCATCGGCGTGTGGCTGGTGGGAGGTCTGGTGATGGTGGTGCTGGCGGACCGGGCCCTGCCCGATCGCGGCACCGACAGCGATGACCTCCTGGGCCTGGCCAATGGCGGTTACCTCACCGAGGTGCTGATCCCGGCGGGCTCGGAGCTGGTGGGCCAATCGCTGCATGGCAGCCGACTGCAGCGGCGCTTCGACCTCGATGTGCTCGAGCTGCACCGCGGCCCTGAGCGGTTCATGCCCCCCCTGGCCGATCGCACGTTGATGCAGGCCGACCGGCTGCTGCTGCGCTGCAACCGCGACGAACTGCTGCGCCTCCAGCAAGACCACACCATCGTGCTGGCCCCCACGGCTGGGGAGCCCGGCCCTGCCGACCAGCAAAACAGCCAGCGCATGGTGGAGGTGCTGCTGCCTTCGGGCTCCACCCTCACCGGCGACTGCCTGCGCAATCTGCGCTTTCGCCAGCGCTACAACGCCACCGTGCTGGCCCTGCGCCGCGGCAATGCCCTGCTACGCGAACGGCTGGGCCGGGTCGTGCTGCGTGAGGGCGACGTGTTGCTGCTGCAGGCCCCCAAGGATGCGATTCGCGGCCTTCAAGCCAGCAACGACCTCGTGGTCCTCGAGCAGCTCGAACAAGACCTGCCCACCACCAACCGCAAGGGGCTGGCACTGCTGATCGCAGCCCTGGTGGTGGTGGTGCCCAGCTTCGAGCTGCTGCCACTGGTGGCCTCGGTGCTACTGGGCACGGTGGCGATGGTGGCCACCGGCTGCCTGCGCTCCGGCGAACTGCAACGGGCCATCAGGCTCGATGTGATCCTGCTGCTGGGATCGCTGGCCAGCTTCAGCGTGGCCCTCGAAAAGACCGGTTTGGCCGAGACCCTGGCCCAGGGCCTGCTGCGGGGTCTGAAGGGCTGGCATGCCTACGCGGCCCTGCTGGTGGTGTTCCTGTTCACCACCCTGCTCACCGAGGTGATGAGCAACGCCGCCACCGTGGCCATGCTGATTCCAATCGCCGGCAAACTCGCGGTTGGCCTGGGCATCCCTCCGCTGGCCCTGATTTACTGCGTGTTGTTTGGGGCCAGCCAGAGCTTCCTGAGCCCGGTGGGCTATCAGACCAACCTGATGGTGTTTGGCCCCGGGCGGTATCGCTTCCTCGATGTGGCCCGCTACGGGATTCCGCTCACCATCACCATGACCCTGCTGGTGCCCTGGCTCGTCTGCCATCAGTTCGGGCTCTGAATTTGTGAGACTGGGCGCCACCGAATTCGGATGGCCTCCCTGCTCACCCCCACGCTGATCACCCAGTCATCGCTCTTCGGCATCGGGATTGCCTTCAGCCCTCTGCACATCGCCGTGGTGACACTGCTGCTGTTGGGACGCTCCCCCCTGCAACGGTCCCTGGCTTTTGTGAGCGGCTGGTCAGCCGCCAACGGCCTCGCGATTGTGGCGCTCACCCTGCTGGGGCAGAGTTTTCACCTCTCCCTCAGTCACGGCGAGCGCCAACAGGTGCTGATTGACCTCCTCGGAGCGGGCGCCCTGGCGGGGCTCGGCCTCTACCAGCTCACCCCCCAGGCCCACATCGGCGAGGAGGGCATGGCCCTGAAGCTGATGAACCAATTGCCCGATCTGAGCACGGTCACCTTGATCGGCCTCGGGGCGATCAGTGCCCTACTCACCCCAGAAAACCTGGTTTTTTATCTCAAAGAGGCCGGCCTGCTGCTAATCAACCAACCCGGCCTGGGCGCCGATGCCGAAATCACAGGGTTGTTCATCTTGATGGCCAGCTCCCTGCTCCTGCTCCCACCGCTGGCCTGGTTGGTCAGCGGTGGGGCCATCCGTGAACCGATCCAACGCCTGGAAGACTGGCTTCAACACAAGGCCGAGTGGCTGGTCGGAATTCTGGCCCTGGTGCTGGGCGCCTACCTGTTGGTGGAAGGCCTGGTGGGGATGGACGTGATGCTCAGCGTCACCTGATCAAATCAAGTGACGCTGGCGACGCCAGCTGAGCACTTGCCACACCAGGAAAACGAGCACCAGCGGAACAATCACCACCAGCACCACCAGCCTGAATTGGTCCACCACCATGCCGGTGGAGATCTCCTGCAACACCTGCTCACCCAGGTAGAGCAAATAGAGCAGCACCAGCACCAGGCCTTCACTGCGCTTGATCACACCACCGCTCCAGAAGATCGGCAGGCAGGCCAGGGTGGTGGCCACCATGATCGGGAAATCACGGCTGATCACGGTGGCATCCACGGCCAGGCCCTCGCCTGAGAATGTGGCGCACAGGCCCAGGATTACCAGCTGATTGAGCAAGTTGCTGCCCACCACATTGCCGATCGCCAAGTCGGCCTTGCCGCGATAGGCGGCCACCAGGGACGTGACCAGCTCGGGCATGGAGGTACCAGCGGCCACGATCGTGAGCCCAACCACATTTTGGGGAATGTCAAGGATGGCTGCCGCCGCCACCGCTCCCTTGACCAACACCTGGGAGCCCAGCACCAGCAGCACTAGGCCGATGGCGAGCTTGGCCAACGCCACCGGTGTGCTGCTGCGTTCATCGAGCTCGATGGCATCGGCTTCATCGGGATCCTCCGAAGCCGTACGCGCCTCCCACACCACGTTGATCACCAGGGCCGTGAGCAGGGCCAGGCCGGCCTGCCAGGTGAGCCGCCCAGCCGAAGCCATGCCCCACACGGCCATCGACACCGCCAGTAGCAACGGCACATCGCGGCGCACCAGGCGGCTCTTGACCTGCAACGGCATCACCAAGGCACTGAGGCCCAGCACCACCAGCACGTTGAAGATGTTGCTGCCGACGATGTTGGTGACGGCAATGCCGTCATTGTCTTGAAAGGTGGCCAGCAGGCTCACAAACAGCTCGGGGGCACTCGTGCCCAGCGACACCACCGTCAGGCCGATCACGATCTGGGGGATGCCAAGCAGCAGCGAAATCGCCACCGAGCCCCCCACAAACAACTCGCCGCCCCCAAAGAGCAGCAAAATGCCCACGATGATTTCCAGGGCACTGGGCAACAGCGGCATGGTGGTGTCTGGCTTGGATTGACACCCGATTCTGGGGGGCCGCCTGCCCCTTGCCCACAACCTCGAGAGCAGGTCGCCGGCAACGGCCAGCGACCCGAATCAAAAAGATGGGGGCAGGTGTGCGCTGCCCCTACCCGTTGACCGTCCACCAAATGGCGGGTCAGACGGGGATCCAGCTGCTGCCTCGAAAGACGGACAACCGGTCTTTTCGACTCTGAAGCTTCCTGTTCCTGTTATCGAAAGACTGCGGCTGATCCACCCCACCTCGGATGCAGATGGTCTGCAGATCCGCTTGCCGATCCAGTGGCAGATTCAGTTTCGGGTTCAGTTTCCGGGTTGAGACCAAATCCGAGCCGAAGTCTCAAGGCTGCTCCGGCGGAGCTTCGCGATCCAACGCCCTACTCAACAGCTCAAGAGCGACCTCATCAACGCTGCGACCCGAGGCCTCTGAGCGTGACAGCAGGGCTGCAATCACCTTGGCTGGCAGGTCAAGCTCAACGACCTTGGGCAAGTGAGACGGGTCGATACGGAACCGCGCCTCAAGTTCCCCCTCCGGTTCAACACCCTCTGCCTGCACAGAATCGATTGGTTCTCTAGGACCATCACCATCAGCCGACTGAACACTCTCACCCTGAACGCTCTCATCTGGAAGGCCATTGGATTGCCGCTGATTGATGTCCATCTCCACCACAAATTCCCCCATCCATCCCGCTGCCATCTTGGCGCAGATCAGAGGCTCCTCCCACCCAAAAGGCCGACGCCAGTAGTGCGGTTATCCCACTCTCTTCCCCAGGCGTATCCAGCTGCAAAAAAACACTTCGCCTAAGCACTTTTAATACTTAGCACTTTTATCACTTAGCACATGGCTGCTGAGCCGTGATGCTGCTATTTCTCGTCTTTTTGCGATACCGCCAAGTCGTAGCCCTTCTTCTGTTTCAAGTAAGAGTCGATGGCCTCCAAGACCACGACCCCAAATGACTTCCCTTCAAGGATCGCCAAAAGCCTCAAGGCCCGATGCATCTCATCGGCGACCGAAATCGTAATCCTGCGCATAGGAAAGCGCCGACCCTAGAAATTTCAATCATAACGACATCACCAGCCCACAACTATCCTGCTGCCGCAGGAGCGCAGATCTACAGCATCAAAAGCAAGTCATAAGCTGACAACAGAGGAGATGCAGGCAGTACTCCGGTGACTTTCAGGGAAGTTGTCACTCCTGGGCTGCCATTCAGGCGGCCTGGATTAAGGGTAGTGCCAGCGTCGGTTTTGGCTCCTCTGTTGGCTTGTTGATCCACACTTCTTCGGGTTGGCGCCAGCAGCGGATGCTCCGGCTCCAGCGCATTGGATTGGCCCTACGGGCGGTCTCGTAGACCTCTGCTCGCTGCTGGCAAATGGCC
>CAMDVN010000028.1 GCA_945877595.1 Cyanobium sp. NIES-981
GTGACCGATACTGGGTCGCGATGGGCATGGCCCACGGGGGGCTGTAGCTCAGCCGGATAGAGCGACGGTTTCCTAAACCGTAGGTCGTGGGTTCGAGTCCCGCCAGCCCCGTCCTTCTAAAACCCTTTTGCAGCGGGGGGGTCTGGAGCCTCGTCATCCGGGAAACGCTGGTACCGCTTCGCGGGCCTGTAGCTACGGGATCATCACGCAGCGGGCGATCAGGCGCGGCAGCTTCTCCAGCGTCAAAGAACTGATCGCCAAAATCGAGCAGTTCGTCTTGGCTTCCAACAAGACCAAGGAGCCTTTCACCTGGACCGTCACGACCGATTCAATCCTGGAGAAGCTGCAGCGACTTTGCCCACAAATCTCCGGGACATGACACTAGGCGCAGTTGCGCCAGCAGATGAACAGCCGCGAGAAGAAGGGCATCAGCGCGGGCCTGGCTGAACAGGCCATGCAGGCCCCGCAGGCCCTGGTTGCGCTGGGTGTTGGAGAGGTCCCCAGGGCCCCTGTGGCGGCCTGCTCTATGGGGCCACGGAAGAGCTTGTCCCTTCTTGACTTAACGGTCTCAAAGGCAGGTTTCAGGTCATTCCCTCTACTCGGAAGTAGCCCAAGATCATTGCCGGGCTGCGTATGGCGATCTGTACATGGGTTTTGTCCTTGAAGGCGGCACCTGGGTAGACAAAGTTCCCTTCTTCAAAGACGCCATAGACGGTGTCGTAGGCATCCATTCTTTCTTCTTTGCGGATTTCGTGGACCATTTCAATGACAGCGCAATCCAATTGCCGCTTCATGAAAATGCCGTTCTGAACCGAAGAGTTCTCGGGGAGGGGTGTGCCTGCAGCCTCTGAGATCTTTTTGGTGGCTTCGTAGGCAAGGGCAAGTTCGTTCATTACCCCGTAATCAGTCAGGTTGAGGCAATGACCCGGGTAGGCAAAGGCTCCCACCACGGACGGGGTCTTTCTCCTTGCTTTGGCCCAGTCCAACGCTCTGTCTGGGCTGTCTACCCAGAAGTAGATTCCATGTCCAAGCCAGTCGTAGTCGTTTTCACTCGGCTTTAGCGGTTCCTTGCCGAGAAGTACCGATTCAGCTACTTCTTTATCGCAGCCGTGGTAGAGGACCAAGGGCCCAAGGCTGTTATGTGGCCGTCTGGGCATCCTGGCTTCGATATGGACGAGCGAGCTGACCGTCTGCGTCGATCAACCCGGCATCCATCAAGAATTGGCGGGCGCGGCGAGGGTCCTGCAGTCTCTTGACGAGAGCGTCGACCTGCTTTTGGGTGAGTTGCCCTGAGCTTTGGTCAGGAGTGCTTTTGCCGGGAGCGGTCAGTGCCATGCGGGTTGTGGGCGATGGCGGGTCTTGAGGCTAAGTGCTTGGTGGCGCGGCTTTTGGTCGGCGCTGCAACTTTGATCATGAATGCTCAAGGCCTCACTCGCCAGGGCCTGGCGGAGCTTGGGCAGGGCAGCGCCGGCCATCCAGGGGGCGACCACCCAAAGACCTCGATGCCAGAGGCCTAATGGAGCGAAAGCTCAGATCCAAAGCAGGCCAAGCGGTCTATGCCGTGGGCAAAACCGTGGTGGAACCAGCTTTTGGGCAGATCAAAGGGGCCAGGGGCCTGGATCGGTTCCGATTACGGGGTCTGGAGCAGGTGAACGGGGAATGGGCCCTGATGGCAACGGCCTGAGGTCCTGCTTCATGTCGCCACGGCTGCAATTGGAAATTCCGGAATCACAGGAGCTCCATCACCGCTTCCTGGCCTCAGCGCAACGTGCGACACGCTCCGAGAGGATCGGCTGGAGTTCGCTTGCAAGTCACTCCCTGTTGGCCTTCTTGGAAGTAGCTGCTCAATAGAGCAGGCGATTTCCCTCGTAGCGGGCCTGCAACATCTCCAGTCGATGGATCAGCTGCTGTTGGCGGGCCCCCTGGCGAGTGCGGGTGCTGGGACTGCCCTCGAAGTGGGTCAGTTCGTTGCGCAGCAGGTAGTCCACAAAGTCCTTCGCATCGCAGGGGCGGTTGCCCATCCACTTGTGAAAGTTGCGGTGTAGCCCTGAGCTGATGACCAGCAGGTTCTCTTCCAATGCCGCCAGATCTGGGCGTGAGGCGGCATCAAAGAGGTGGTGGGCCTCCAGTTCGATCGGGTTGCGATCGGCCGCGTTCGGCTTCTGCTGGGTCACGGCGCAGTATTTGGCCTTGTTGCGTGCCCGCGTCATGGCGGCCTTGACGCGGGCCTCATGGCTTTCGAGCACCTTGCGCTGCACCTCAAAGCAGTCCTCTGCGACATCCGCCACCGCCATCACCCACGCCTTGCGGGCCTTGGTGATGCGGCCTCGCTCCTGCATCGTGCGTGCGAGGCGAGCGATGCCGCGCTGGCTCCAGTGGCGGCCCTCAGCGTCCTCAAAGTCGGCGAAATGCACATCGATTTCCAGTCCCTCGGCACCGTCGAGGCCAGCGCTCTCATCCTCGATGCGGCGCAACGTGCCGGTCATGCCTTTGCCATTGGTGCCCAGCACCCGCACCACCGCGCGCTGTTGCAGAAACACGAGATCGTCGCGAATCACCAGGCTTGAGCGGTCTTGGGTGACCTGAATGATCCGCCGCTGCACCAGCGCCCGCGTCACCCGGGCACGGTGATGCGTGATGAACTCCTTGAGCCGGGCCAGGAAGCCGCCCCCCTCGGTTTCCTCCAGGTATTTGGCGATCGCCATTACCCCTTCTTCATAGAAGCGGCGTTTGCGGGCTTGGCCCGGCTCCTACTCAAAAAAATCGCCCTCTGTCAGATCCCAGGGATCACCCGGATCGGAATCAAAGAAATCACAGATCCGATAGAGCTTGCCAACCGGGATTCCGAGCATCTTGGCAGTTTCCTTATCGCTGAATGCATCCCGCTCACGCCGCCGCCCTGCGCTGCTTTTGGCTGTAGATGGTGTTGTGGTCATCAGCGGAACGCCAGCAAGGAGTCGCGCATCTTCTGCAGTCGTTCCATCACACGAGAGTCGCCACCCACATCCGGGTGATGCTCCTTGGCGAGGCGGCGGAAGGCCTCCTTGATGTCTTCAATGCTCGCAGTAGAGGGTTCGAGGCCAAACACATGCCAGGGTCTGAAGTTCTCCATTACATCAATGCCATTGATACAAGTGAAGCCGCTGCGGTTTCGCTCTGCTTGCGGCACGCCGACCCATTCGCGATATAGCTTCTGCCAGGCAGATTTGGTTTTGAGATCAAATGTTCGGCCAGTTATCGCCATGTTGAACTCATTCGACTTGCGTAGTTCAGTGGCGTTCTTGCAGCCGAACACACGGCAAACCTCACTTTTGAGCTGAGTGAGTGTGAGCACCGGCTCAGGGAAGGGCTTGCCGTGAATGAACTCGGCAAAGGCCAGCAATGCAGTGGCATCTGGAGTTCCTGTTGCGAGCAGAGCCGCAATCCGTTCCCCCACAACAGAGCGATCAAGTTTTTTGCGAATGCTGCTGGCGCTGGCTAGCTTGGCCGTGCTGCGAGATGGCACAGAAAACCAGTAACAGGCATCTGCCTAGACATAGCGCAGTCCAGCTGCCTTGAGCTAGTGATTCAGTCTTTCTTGATGGAACCCCCCGAGGTTGGGATCTATGTGATCACCCTCGACAAATGGCGCAAGGCTTGGCGGTTCCAGGGCCGCCACCGCGATAGGCGAAGGCTGAACTGGCCACCACCACCTCATTGGCAAGCAGGAAGAAGCTTCCGCCGAAGAGGGAGCCCCCGGCAATGACCTCCGGCAATGAATTGCACGAAGGTGGCGATGGCCGCCCGCGAGGGGGCGGCTCGCGGCTCGGATGAGCGCCTTGGTTGCGGCTCCTGGCAACAGTCCCGCACTCACAACCCCTATGGTTCCGAAACTTTCTAGTTTCGAAACGCCCTCGTCCCATGCCGGCACGCTTTGTCCTCAGTGGTGATCACCCCCTGGACCGCGGGCGGGGCCGAGATCTGTTGTGCTCCTACCTGAGCGAGATCAGCCGTGTGCCCCTGCTGAGCGCCGAGCAAGAAATCACCCTGGGTCGCCAAGTCCAGCAGCTCATGGCCCTGGAGGACATCAGGCAAGAACTGATGCTGCGGGCTGGCGGGCTGGCCCCTTCCGATGCGCTGCTGGCCGAGACGGCTGGCCTGAAGCCCCAGGTGCTGCAGGCGCGCCTGCGCCTCGGCCAACGGGCCAAGGAACGCATGATTTCTGCAAACCTCCGCCTGGTGGTGTCAATCGCCAAGAATTACACCAACAGCAGTTTTGAGCTGGCCGATCTGATTCAGGAGGGCACGATTGGTCTGGTGCGGGGCGTCGAGAAGTTTGACCCCAGTCGTGGTTACAAGTTTTCGACCTATGCCTATTGGTGGATTCGTCAGGGCATCACCAAGGCAATTAAAGACAAGAGCCGCACGATCCGTCTGCCGGCCACCATCAACGATGCCTTGAGCAGGCTCCAGCGCTCGCAACGGGAGCTGAGCCAGACGCTTGGACGCACGCCGCGGGTTGATGAACTGGCCGCCGCCTCCGGGCTCTCCGAGCTCGATGTGCGCGAGTTGATGTTTCGGGCGCTGCAGCCCCTGAGCTTTGAGGCGCGAACCCCAGATGGTGAGAGCTTCAACCTTCTCGATACGGTGGCCTGTGAGGGCATCCAACCGGATCAGGTGGCCCTGCAAGATTGCCTCAAGACCAAGGTCAGAACCCTGCTCAAGCAACTCCCTGAGCGGGAGGCCCGGTTGTTGCATCTGCGCTACGGCATTGATCAGGAAGCTCCCCAGAGCCTCTGCGCTGTGGCCCGCGAGCTCGGCATTAGCCGCGACAGTGCCCGGGGCTTGGAACGCCGGGCGGTTGCGGCGCTGCGTCGTCTATCTGAGGGGGTGGAGGATTACCTCACGGCCTGAGGTGCTGACCTGAGTTGTTGCCCTGAGGTGTTGCAACGAATAGGGCCCCTTTTGCCACCACGACGAATGATTGTGGCGATGGTGCAGGCGGTGCCTTAGCCAAAATAGTTAACCCCATGATTTGGCGCTTGGCCCGGGCCCTGGTCGTCAAGCAGTGGCGCTCAATCATCGCCTTGGGGTGCATCCTGCTGCACAGCGGATTGCCTAAGCCTGAATAAGATTAATTCGCCGCTTTGTTTTCACGTTGTCCGGGTGACATCCAGCCATTCCCCCCAGGCCTCAATCCCAGCTGGCATGCGGCTGCGTCGGGCGGCCGAGCGCTTCCACACCCAGCTCGACTGGCTCGAGAGCTGGCACAGTTTCTGCTTCGCCGGTCACGATGACCCGGCTTGGAGGGGCTTTGGCCCCCTGAGGGTGATCAACGACGACAGGATCGCCGCGGGTCAGGGCTTTGGGATGCACCCGCACCACAACATGGAAATCATCACCGTGATGGTGGAGGGTCAGCTCAATCACCGCGATTCGATGGGCCATGCGGAAGTGCTCAGGGCTGGTGAAGTGCAGCGCATGAGTGCTGGGAGCGGCGTGGTGCACAGCGAGATCAATCAGGGCGTGGGCGGCTGCCGCCTGCTGCAGATCTGGATTGAGCCGAGCAGCGCCGGCATCGTTCCCGCCTACGAGCAACGGCCGTTTGTGCTGGGCCAGGGCTGGACACCCTTGCTGGATCCCCAGGGCGCTGGGGGTGCCATGGCCATTCATCGGCCGGTGCGGCTTTGGCGGGCCAGGCCTGCCGTCGGCGAGGCGTTGGCGTTACGGCTCGCCGCCGGCAGCCTGGGCTGGGTGCAGATGGTCGATGGGACTGTCGACTGGGCTGGGCCCGAGGGCAAAACTGGTTCGCCTGTGTCGCTGCAGCGCGGCGACGGCCTTGGCTTTGAGGCCGAAGCGGCGGCGGGGTCGGCGCTCACGGCTGTGGGTTCCACGGCTGATGTGCTGCTGTTTGAGCTGCGCTGAGGCCGATCGGAGGGCCTAGCTCGGCAAGCGCCAAGGGCCGCTCTCATCTTCTTCACGGTTCGTTACCTGGCTTGCCAGACTTCGCCAAAATCAACGCGCACCATGGCCACACCGCTCCCGCTGGAACTCTTGGCCGGGATGGCCGCGGCCACGCTCACGATCGCAATGTTCAAGCCGGGCGCGCCAGTCGTTGCTCAGCCGGATGCATCAGCAGCCCCAGGTTTTGTGCTCCCTCAAGCCATTCAATCGTGGTTGAAAACCTATCTGTTGGGCCAAGGGGCACTGCAGAGCCTGGGTTTGCTGCTGCTTCGGCTCGCTGTTGGCGCGATGATGATCCATCACGGTCAAGACAAAATCGCCGACCCGCAGGGATTCGCCACCAACTACGTGGCAGCCCTCCACCTCCCCTTCCCCTTGGTGATGGCCTACGCAGCGGGCTACGCCGAGATCTTCGGCTCCTGGCTGTTGATCTTCGGCTTGTTGACCCCCATCGGAGCCCTGGCCCTGACCGGCACCATGGCCGTGGCCGGCTTCCATCACATTCTCACCAGTGGCTTCAACATCTACGTTCTGGAGCTGGTAATCCTTTATTTGGGTGGAAGCGTGGCCTTGCTGCTGCTGGGCCCGGGGCGGATTTCGTTTGATGCGGCGATCACGGCCGAATGGCTTGAAACCGCGTCGGTCCCAAGCACCAAGATCGCTTCTCGCTCCGTGTCCATGCCGGCGGATCAAGGCGATGACCTGATCGCAAGCTGGAACGCCGTGCCGATCAGCGTTGACCGTGACTGATCCATGCGACTGACCAGTGCGACTGGTCGCTGCAGCTGACCAGTGGATCGTGTTTCAGCCCTGTTGACGGCCTTGGCTTGTGTGCATTGACGACAAGGCCGACAGGGCTCCTTAAGGATTCCTTTAGGGTTGGGGTACTTCGGGGAGTTTCCCCTTTGGCCCAACCCGTTTCGCTGCTGGCCGTCGTTGGATTGGCCGGTTTTGCGTTGGTCAGCTTGGCTCTGAGCTTTGCCACCTAAGGCCATCCCTGGCCCTGGGTGAGGCAACCCACCCCAGGCTTTGCGAGCAGGCCTTGACCGCGACCGATCCGAGCCTGTTGTGCCCAGCTACCCCGGCTAGCCTGGGGGCAAGCGCTCAAGAGCGATGACTCAGCTTCACGATCTGCGTCTGCGTTTGTTGGTGCAGCAGGAGAGCGAGCGCATCGCCGACACCCAGCCCGATGAGCTCGACCTCTCGGTGGTGCAGGCTCGCTGCCTCTGCTGGCTGGCCCTGCTGGCCGAGGCCCATGAGGAGCAGGCCATCGATGCTGAGCGGCAAGGCGATGTTGAGCAGGCGATGGGCTGGTTCGCCGATTCGATGCGCCTGCGCGATGTCATCAATGTGGTGACCTCGATTGAGATTCCCTTGCCGGCTGCCGTCGCTGCCGACGACGACGATGACTGCAACGGAAACGGCGACGGAAACGGATACGGAAACGGCGAATTCGAGGATGATGCCGGAATCCAGGACGATTCCAGCTCTCAAGACGACCACAACGAGCCCATGGCGGCCTGAAATCGGCAGGCACCGGGCCTGCAGTGCCATGATGGACGTTGTTCCAGTAAGGGACTGCGGTGCCAGAAGAGCCCTGCCAATGCCCTGATTGCCAGCGGTTCTACCGGGAACACGACCGGCTGATTCGTGAAAATCCCACCCTGCGCCAGCAGCAGGAGCTCAATTGGGCTGCGCTGCAGTCGTTCCGCACCCTGGCTGGCCGCGTCTTGGAAGAGCTGCAACGGCGCCACAGCGATGATGCGCCGGCGCTGGCTTCGTCGGGCCCCTCGGTCAACACGGCCCCTTCGGCGGCAGCAGCGGCGGCCGCTGCTGATGGCGGGCCCGAAAGCCCCGAGGCCGAGGCCCTGCAGCAGGCAATGGCTGATCTTGAGAACATCAACGCCCACCTGTTCTCGATCGAAGCCCTCATGGAGCGCATCTTTGATGTGCGTGTGCCCGACGAGGTCGAGCAGACTTTCCGTGAGCTGGCCGGTGAATTGGCCCCCGACCCCCTCAACGCCGATCGACTGCGGCTCAACCGCCTACTGCATCAAACGCCCGATCTGCCAGACCGGAGCTGAGGCCACTTAGCTCCTCAGCTCCTCATCCTCAGCCCCTCATCCTCAGCTCCCGCCTGCCCGTCAGTCGAGCTCACAGGTGATCGTGACCGGGAAGGGTTCCGCCTTCCAAATCCGCTTGACGTAGTCGCGGATCGAGCGGTCCGATGAGAAGAAGCCCGTGCGGGCCGTATTGAGCAGAGAGGTGCGGTTCCAGCGGTTGCGATCGGCCCAGGCCAGGTCCACCTCGTCTTGGGCGCGCATGTAGGCGTCGAAGTCGGCGAGCACGCAGAAGGGGTCGCGGCCGGTGAGGTTTTCCAGCAGCGGCCGAAACAGGTCGCCATCGCCGTTGCTGAAATGTCCCTGCTCGATCAGGCGCAGCACTTCGGCCAGTTCGGGCATGGAGCCGATCAGTTCCCAGGGGCGGTAGCCCTTTTGATGCAGATCGGCAATGCCATCGGCGGTATGGCCAAACAGGAAGAAGTTTTCAGCTCCCACCTGTTCGCGGATTTCCACATTGGCGCCATCGAGGGTGCCGATGGTGAGGGCACCGTTCATGGCAAATTTCATGTTGCCGGTGCCCGAAGCCTCCTTGCCTGCCGTGGAGATCTGCTCAGAGAGATCGGAGGCCGGATACACCCGCTCCCCGAGCTTCACGTTGTAATCCGCCAGGAAGATGACCCGCAGCTTGCCGTCCATGTCGGGATCGCTGTTGATCGTTTCAGCGATGCCGTTGATGAAGCGGATGATCAGCTTGGCCATCGCATAGCCGGGGGCGGCCTTGCCGCCAAAGATCACGGTGCGGGGGGCCATGCCGGCATCGAGGCCGTTCTTGATCCGCATGTAGCGCGCGATCACCTGCAGGGCATTGAGGTGCTGGCGCTTGTATTCGTGGATGCGCTTCACCTGCACGTCAAACAGGGAGGCCGGATCCACCAGCACACCGGTGTGGCGGTGGATGTAGCTGGTGAGGTGGCACTTCACGGCCCGCTTGGTTTGCTCCCAGCGCTCCAGGAAGCCGGCATCATCCACATAGCGCTCCAGCTGCTTGAGCTGGTCGAGGTCCTTGACCCAGCCATCGCCAATGGTTTCGTTGAGCAGGGCGCGCAGCTCGGGGTTGGCCAGGGCCAGCCAGCGCCGGGGGGTCACGCCATTGGTGACATTGGTGAATTTCTCGGGCCAGATGGCGGCAAATTCAGGGAACAGGTCGGATTTGACCAGGTCACTGTGCAGGGCGGCCACCCCATTGACATGGTGGGAGGCCACCGTGGCCAGGTGGGCCATGCGCACGGCCTTGTGGCCCTCTTCATCGATGATCGACACCTTGCGCAGGATCTGATCGTTGCCCGGATACTTGAGGCGTACTTGCTGCAGGAAGCGGCGGTTGATCTCGTAGATCAGCTCGAGGTGGCGGGGCAGCAGGGAGCCAAATAGATCGAGACCCCACTTCTCCAGCGCTTCGGGGAGCAGGGTGTGGTTGGTGTACGACAGCGACTGGGTGGTGATTGCCCAGGCCTGGTCCCACTCGAGCAGCTTGTCGTCGAGGAGCAGCCGCATCAGTTCGGCCACCGCGATGGCCGGGTGGGTGTCGTTGAGCTGCACGGCCCAGTGGTCCGGAAATTCGGTGACCGGAATGCCGCGGGCATCGAGGTTGCGGATCATGTCTTGCAGTGAGCAGCTCACAAAGAAGTGCTGCTGCTTCAGCCGCAGGCGCCGGCCTTCATCGGTGCCGTCATTGGGATAGAGGACCTTCGAGAGGGTTTCGGAGCCCACTTTCTCTTCAACGGCGCCGTAGTAATCGCCGATGTTGAAGGCGTAAAAGTCGAAGGATTCGGTGGCGTCGGCCCGCCAGAGGCGCAGCCGGTCGCAGGTGTTGACCCGGTAGCCGAGCACCGGCACGTCGTGGGGAATGCCAATGGCGTGCTCGGCCGGGATCCAGCGGGAGCGCATCTGGCCGTGCTCATCCCTGAAGGCTTCGGTGTGACCACCGAAGCCCACAAAGCAGGCCTGATCGGGGTGGGGGATCTCCCAGGGCCAGCCAGCCTTGAGCCATTTGTCGGTGATTTCGACCTGCCAGCCGTCGCGGATCAGCTGGTCGAAGATGCCAAATTCATAGCGGATGCCGTAGCCCGTGGCGGGCACCTCCAGGGAGGCCAGCGATTCGAGGAAACAGGCGGCCAGGCGACCGAGGCCGCCATTGCCGAGGCCCGGTTCTTCTTCGACATCGAGGATCTCTTCGATGTCGTTAATGCCGAAGCGGCGCAGGGCCTCTGCCGCCTCGTCTTGAATGCCAAGCATCAGCAGGTTGTTGCCCAGCTGGGGCCCGATGAGGAATTCGGCCGACATGTAGGCGACCACCCGGGCGGGCGTGGCGGCGATGGCCTCGATCCCTGCCAGGTAGCGGGTCATCAGCCGGTCACGCACCGCATAGCTCAGCGCCATGTAGAGGTCATGGCGGCTGGCGGTGGGGGCGAGCTTGCCGAGCGTGTAGAAGAGGTGCTCGGTCATGCCGTCAAACACGTCTTCGGCCCGCAGACCACTGCGCTGGGGATCGGCGTAGCAACCTGGGGTCGGTAGGCGCAGATTGAGGGGTGAATGTTCGGTCATTGGGATGCTCCGCTGTGGATCGAAAGACGGTTGGTCCAGCGCCAGTCGCTGATCTCTGGGGAGTCCATGCCGTGGGCATGGGCGTAGGCACGGTGGCTGAGGATCGCCTCTTTCATGCGCTCCTTCACGTGGGCGGCGCGAGACCCTAACCCCGGTACCCGGTCGATCACATCAATCACCAGGTTGAAGCGGTCGATCTGGTTGTTCATCGCCAGTTCGAGTGGGGTGTTGATATTGCCCTTCTCTTTGTAGCCGCGCACGTGGAAATTGTGGTGGTTGGTGCGGCGGTAGGTGAGGCGATGGATGAGCCAGGGGTAGCCGTGGAAATTGAAGATCACCGGCCGATCTGTGGTGAACAGTGTATCGAAGTCACGATCGCTGAGGCCATGGGGGTGCTCGCTGGGGTCGGTGAGGGCAAAGAGCTTCACCACATTCAGCACCCGGATCAGCAGTGGCGGGAACTCCTGCCGCAGGATCTCCACCGCCGCCAGGGTCTCCTTGGTGGGGACGTCGCCGGCACAGGCCATGACCACATGGGGTTCATCGGGCTCGGTGCCCCGGTCGTCGTTGCTGGCCCAGCTCCACAGGCCGATGCCCTTGGCAACGTGGTGCTGGGCCTGTTCGAGGCTCAGGTATTGAAGGTGTTTCTGTTTGTCGCAGACAATGATGTTGCAGACATTGGTCTCCTGGAGCGCCTCCTCGGCCACGGCCAGCAGGCTGTTGGCATCGGCGGGTAGATAGACGCGCACCACCTCGCCGCTCTTGTTGCCGGCCAGGTCGATGAAGCCGGGATCCTGGTGGGTGAAGCCGTTGTGGTCTTGGCGCCACACGGTTGAGGAGATCAGGCAGTTCCACGCACCGATCGGCGCCCGCCAGGGGGCGTGGTGAAGGCAGCTCTCCAGCCACTTGGCGTGCTGGTTAAACATCGAAGCAATCACATGGGCGAAGGCTTCGTAGGTGTGGAAGAAGCCATAGCGCCCAGTGAGCAGATACCCCTCCATCATTCCGACCAGGGTGTGCTCGGAGAGCATCTCGATCACCCGGCCCTCCCGGGAGAGCTCACTGCCGTTCATGTCCTCTGGCAAAAGGTCTTCCATCCAGACCTTCTTGCTGCGCTCGTAGATCGCCTGTAGGCGGTTGGAGGCGGTTTCATCGGGCCCAAACACCCGATAGGAGGTGGGGTTGCGATCGATCGTGTCGCGCAGCAGGGCGCCGAGCGGGGCCGTGTTTTCGTGCTCGATCTCGCCGGGGGCGGTCACCTCCACGGCGTAGGTGCTGATCGGCGGCAGGCGCAGTTTGTGGCGCAGGCGCCCGCCATTGGCGTGGGGATTGGAGCCCATGCGGCGCTCGGGGCGGGGCGCCAAGGCCTGGAGCTCAGCTTTGGGGGAGCCATCGTCGTTGAACAGCTCCCAGGGCCGGTAGCTCTTCAGCCAGTCCTCCAGCTGCTGCAGCTGGGTTGGATCGGTTTTGACTCCGGGCAGTGGCACTTGATGGCTGCGCCAAAACCCCTCCAGTTTTTGGCCGTGCAGGGCGGTGGGTCCGGTCCAGCCCTTGGGGGAGCGCAGCACGATCATCGGCCAGGCCGGCCGCACGGCTTCACCGCTGCGGCGGGCCTCCGCCTGGACCTGCTGGATACGGCCGATCGCCGTGTCCATCGCGGCGGCCATGGCCGCATGCATCGCCATCGGCTCGTGGCCCTCCACAAACAGCGGATCCCAGCCGTAGCCGCGCATCAGGCTGGCCAGTTCCTCGCGTGGAATCCGGGCCAGCAGGGTGGGGTTGGCAATCTTGTAGCCGTTGAGGTGCAGCACCGGCAGCACCGCCCCATCGCCGATTGGATTGAGGAATTTGTTGATGTGCCAGGAGGTGGCCAGGGGGCCGGTTTCGGCCTCGCCATCGCCCACGCAGGCCAGGGCGATCAGGTCGGGGTTGTCAAAGACGGCACCGCAGGCATGGGAGAGCACATAGCCCAGCTCCCCGCCCTCGTGGATGGACCCCGGCGTTTCCGGGGTGCAGTGGCTGCCGATGTGGCCCGGGAAGGAAAACTGCTTGAAGAAGCTTTCGAGGCCAGCGAGGTCTTGGCTTTTGTCGGGATAGATCTCGCTGTAGGAGCCGTCGAGATAGGTGGGACCCAGCACCCCCGGGGCGCCGTGGCCCGGCCCCGAGAGGTAGATCATGTTGAGGTCCCGCTGGCGGATCAGCCGGTTGGCGTGGGCCCAGATGAACGACTGGCCCGGGCTTGAGCCCCAATGGCCCAGCAGCCGGTTTTTGATGTGCTCGGGTCGCAGGGGCTCCGAGAGCAGGGGATTCTCCTGCAGATAGATCATGCCGACGGCCAGATAATTGGCCGCGCGCCACCAGGTGTGCAGCTGCTCCAGCTCCTGGCTGGATGGGGCCGGGATGGGCGCTGTTGGCGCCTGGGTTTCACCTGATTCGAACCGCTCCTCAGCCGTCATTTTCTGTCTCTTCGGCTCTATCTGGACCGTAGCGATGGATGCCAATGCCGATTGCCACGGTGCTGAGGAGATGAGCAAGCGAACACCCAGATCCAACCCGACTTAAGGTCTCGTCCATAACCTCTTCCTCTGCCTACGGCCGATGCTGATGCCCCAGTTGTTGCTTGAAATCAGCAACCATCAGGCCGAGATGGCTGAAACGCTGGTCCAGTTAGGCCGTTATTTGATCATCTTTGTGGCGGCCCGCCTGATGGCCGAACTGATGGTGCGTCTGCAGTTGCCCACGATCCTGGGCGAGCTGGTGGCCGGTGTGGTCATCGGGGTGTCTGGATTTCACCTGCTCGTGCCACCGGAGGCCCATGCCGAGCTGGCCCACTGGTTGTTGTCGCTGGTGGGCTCCTTGGCCGGTGCGCCGCCTGAGGCGGTGCAGGAGATCTACACCGAAACCTTCCCGAGCCTGGCCGCCGTGTCCAAGCTTGGCCTCTATGCCCTGCTGTTTTTGACGGGCCTGGAGAGCGAGCTCGACGAGCTCGTGGCCGTGGGTGTGCAGGCCACCACGGTGGCGGTCACCGGTGTGGCCCTGCCCTTTGCGATGGGCACAGCCGGCCTCTACTTCCTCTTCCATGTGCCGCTGTTCCCGGCGGTGTTTGCCGGGGCGGCGATGACCGCCACCAGCATCGGCATCACCGCCAGCGTGTTCGGAGAGCTCAAGTTTCTCAAGACCCGCGAAGGCCAGACCGTGATCGGTGCCGCCGTGCTTGACGACATCCTCGGGATCGTGATCCTGGCGGTGGTGGTGGCCCTGGCGGGGGGCGGTGCCTTTGCCATCGGCCCGATCCTGCAGCTGGTGGTTGCGGCGGTGGTGTTTGTGGCTGCGGCCCTGTTCTTGAGCCGCAAGGCGGCCCCGGGGTTCGATTGGTTGCTCGATCGCCTCAAGGCCCCCGGCGAGGTGGTGGTGGCGTCGTTTGTGGTGCTGGTGCTGTGTTGCTTTGCGGCCCAGGCGATCGGCCTGGAGGCAGCCCTGGGGGCCTTTGCCGCCGGTCTGATCCTCAGTGCCTCCAAGCACACCGATGCGATTCAGGACACGGTCAAACCGCTGGTGTCGCTGTTTGCGACGATCTTTTTTGTGCTGATCGGGACCGCGATGGACCTGTCGGTGCTCAACCCCTTCGAACCGGCCAATCGCCAGGGCCTGATCGTGGCGGCCTTCCTGCTCGTGGTGGCGATCGCCGGCAAGGTGGCTGCCGGCTGGAGCTACGTGAGCAAGGAGAAGACCAACCGCCTCGTGGTGGGGCTTGGCATGATGCCGCGCGGTGAGGTGGGGCTGATTTTCTTGGGGCTCGGCACCCAGGCCGAGATCCTCACCCCGGCCCTTGAGGCGGCGATTTTGCTCATGGTGATCGGCACCACCTTTTTGGCTCCGATCCTGCTCAGAATTGTGCTGAGCGGCGTGGAACGCGATGGGGTCGAGCAACCTGCTTGAGCGCTGGGGCTTCAGCTGGCAGGGCTGGTTCACCAACCGCCATGGCGAATGGTGGCTGGCCGCCCAGCTGCTGCTGATTGCTGCCCACCTGCTGCCGCCCTGGCCGGCGCCCGGTAGCTGGGGCTATGCCTGGCCGCTGCCGGTGGCGATCGCTGGGGCCAGCCTGTTTGGCCTTGGTTTGATCTTGGCGGCCCAGGCTTTTTGGGGTCTGGGTTCGAGCCTCAGCCCCCTGCCCGAGCCGATGCCTGGGGCGGCCCTGGTGACCAGCGGCCCCTACGGCCGTTGCCGCCACCCCCTGTATCAGGCGGTGATCCTGTGCTCGCTGGGGGTGACCCTGGCCCTGGGCAGCCTGCTGCACCTGGCCCTGCTGTTGGCTTTGGTGGCGGTGCTGGGCGGCAAGGCCCGGCGCGAAGAGCGGGCCCTGCTGGCGGCCCATCCGGGCTATGGCACCTATCGGGCAGCCACGCCGGCGATCATGGCTGGTCTTCCTTGGCTCGACTGGCGAGGCTGAAAAACAGGCCCCAGCCAGCCACCAACAGGCCCAGGCTCGAGGCCCAGCTAGGCCCCAGGCCCCAGCTCAGCAGTAGATCCACCACGGTGCCGATCGCCAGGGCCAGCAGCAGGCTGCTGCTGGTGAGCACCACGCCTCGGATGGCCTCAAGCATGGAGCCCTCGGCGAGGGCCTGCTCAAGCCGTTCAAGCGGCTTGCTGAGCGGCACGTAGAGCGCCAGGGCCCAGAGGGCAATGCCCGGCAGAAAAGGCGTCCAATCAGGACCGTCGAAGGGCAATGGTTTCTTGCGAATGCTCCCTAGCATCCACCACCCTGCCGCCCGCCGTGGTGTCGACCCTGCCGCTCACCCAGGCCCCCGTGACCCCCTGGCACTTCAAGGGCCACGCCGTGCATGCGATCACGGCCTCGCCCGAGCATCCCGTGGGTCCGGCGGTGTTGCTGGTGCATGGCTTTGGCGCCTCGACCGACCACTGGCGCCACAACCTGCCCGTGCTGGCTCGCCGCCACGAGGTGCATGCGGTTGATCTGCTGGGGTTTGGCCGCAGCGCCAAGCCGGCCGAGCTCGCCTACGGCGGCGCCCTCTGGCGCGACCAGCTGCAGGCCTACGCCACCGAGCGCATCGGCCGGCCGGTGGTGCTGGTGGGTAATTCGCTGGGCGGGTTTGCCGCGTTGGCGGCCGGGGCTGCCCTGGGCGATCAGGCCGCCGGGGTGGCCCTGCTCAATGCGGCCGGCCCCTTTTCCGATGAGCAGGCTCCACCCAAGGGCCTGGGGGCGATTGCCCGCCAGACGATTGGCGGGGCCCTGCTCAAGAGCCCGGTGCTGCAGCGGTTGCTGTTTGAAAACCTGCGCCGCCCCCGCACGATCCGCCGCACCCTCAACCAGGTGTATGTCGACAAGACCAACGTCGATGCGGCGCTGGTGGAGGCGATTCGCCGACCGTCCCTTGATCCGGGAGCGTTCGGGGTGTTTCGCACCGTCTTTGACATTCCCCGCGGCCAGCCCCTCGATGAGCTGTTTGCCCAGCTCGATTGCCCGCTGCTGCTGCTGTGGGGAATTCGCGATCCCTGGATCAATGCGGTGGGCCGGCGGGCGGCGTTTCAGCGCCACGCCCCGGCCCAGACCACCGAAGTGGTGCTGGAGGCTGGCCACTGCCCCCACGACGAAGTGCCCGAGCAGGTCAACGCGGCCCTGCTGGGCTGGCTTGAGGGCCTCCAAGCTCGCCCCTAGCCCGCCACCCTTAGTTAGCCCGCCACCCCTGGCAGGCGGCCGCGGGCCAGTTGTTGGCTGGGGTCAAAGTGCCGTTTGACGGCCTCGATCCAGGGCCGTGCGGGGGCATCGAGCCAGGCGTTCAGCCGGGCTACCCCCGGGCTGGGTTCGGGTTGGTGCAGCACGGTGAGGTAGCCCCCCAGGGCGCTGCAGTGGCGGCGCAGCTCCTCGACCCGGTAGCGGGGGAGGTCTGCGGCGCTGGCCCAGGCATCGCCAATGCCGCTGCCCGCTGCCAGGGCCATGGCCAGGCCCTGGGCGGCGGGGCAGGCCAGCAGCTCGGCCAGGGAGGCGGGTGGCACCGCCAGCCGCAGCAGCCAGGCGGGCGGCTCTGGGGCGGGCTCGGTGCCGCAGCCCCGTCCTGCGGCGAGCAGTGGCTCGAGGGCCTCAGGTTCCAGGCTGAGGCAGTGATGGGGGGTCTTGGCCTCGATGCAGTTGATCTGCTCGAGCAGGGTTTCGGCGCTGATGCTGGCCAGGCTGAGCAGCAGGAGGGGCTCAGGTCGATGGCCGGCGGCGGCGGCCAGGGGGGCGCTCCACCAGTCGATCCGTTCGGGGGCGAGGCTTGAGCTCAGCAGCCAGCGCACCAGTGGCGCTAGCTCCGCCAGCGGGGCCTGGATCAGCAGGGCGCGCCGCTGGGGTGGGAGCGGGTGGGTGCGCAGGGTGAGGCTGGTGATCAGCCCCAAGGAGCCCCAGCTGCCCGCCAGCAGCCGCATCAGATCGTAGCCGGCCACATTTTTGACCACCTTGCCGCCCGCCCGCGCCAGCACCCCATCACTGCGCAGCAGCTGGATGCCAATCAACTGATCGCGCAGGCCCATGTAGCGCTGCCGGTACCCCCCAGACAGCCCGCGGGCCACCAGACCCCCGATGCTGCCGCCGTCAAGGAGGCCCAGGCCCGTGCCCCAGGGCGGGTCGAGGCTCAACCATTGCCGGTGCTGGGCCAGGTGCTGCTGAACCTCCACCAGTGGTGTGCCAGCCGCCACCGTGACCGTGAAATCGCCGGGGTTGTGCTCGAGGATGCCATGGAGCCGGCGGCCGCTCACCACCTGGCTGCCGGCCGCCACTGGCGGGCCCCAGGGCAGCCGGCTGCCCTGCCCCGATGGCAGCCAGGGCACCGCCTCGTCATGGAGGTGGCGCACCAGCTCCTGGAGTTGGCTCAGGGTGTAGGGGGCGTGGTCGCTCACCGCACGATGGTGCCACGGGCCCTGGGCCCTCAGGATGGGGGCATGAAGGTTGTGGTGCTCGACGACGATCCCACCGGCTCCCAGACGGTGCACGGCTGTCCGCTGCTACTGCGCTGGGATGGCCCCAGCCTGCGGCGGGGGCTAGCGCACCCTTCGCCCCTGCTGTTTGTGCTGGCCAACACCCGGGCCCTGGAGCCGGCGGCGGCGGCGGCCCGGGTGGCCGAGATCTGCCGCGCCCTCAAGCAGCAATGGGCTGCGTTGACGACCGCTGAGCCAGCGCTGGTGGCGCAGGCGCAGCCCCTGCTGATCGTGAGCCGCGGCGATTCCACCCTGCGGGGCCATTTCCCGCTGGAAGCGGAGGCCCTTGAGGCTGAGCTGGGTCCCTTTGATGCCCGCTTTTTGGTGCCGGCCTTTTTGCCGGGGGGCCGCACCACCGTGAACGGCGTGCATCTGTTGCACGGGGAGCCGGTGCACACCACGCCGTTTGCCCGGGATCGCCTGTTTGGCTATCAGACCAGCGACCTCAGCGCCTGGATCGAGGCCAAGACCGGCGGGCGGGTCACGGCTGCGGCGGTGCAGCGCCTTGGCCTGGCTGAGCTCGATGCGGCCCAGCCCGATGGGACCCAGCTCGATGCCAGCGGCGTTGGCGTGGACGGTGCTGGCTTTGAGGCGTTGCTGGGGCGGCTGGCCCAGCTCGAGCCGGGTGCCTGGGTGGTGGTGGATGCCCAGCGGCCCCAGCAGTTGGAAGCCCTAGGAGCTGCCGTGCGGCTGCTGGTGGCTCCGGCGGCCGCCGAGCGTTGGGGCCGGCCGCGGCGCTTCCTGTTTCAAGCGGCGGCCAGCATGATCAATGGCCTGGTGACGCTGCCGCCGCAACCGCTCGACGCGGCGGGGCTCGCCGGCCTGCGGCGCCTGGATGGGACGGGGCGGCCGCGGCCCGGCCTGGTGCTGGTGGGCTCCCATGTGCCCTTGGCCGATGCCCAGCTGGAGTGCCTGCTGGCCGAAGCGGCGTGCCACGGGGTCGAGATCGACGTGCCGCGGCTGGCGCGGGTGCTCGAGGGCCCCGCACCCCAGGAGCTGCTGGCGTCGCTGGAGCTGGTCTGGTTGCAGCAGTTGCGCTGTGCTCTGGCGGCGGGCCGCACCCCGGTGCTGTGGAGCAGTCGCGGGGAGCTGCACTGCCGCAGCGCCGCCGAGCGGCGCCGGCTGGGCCTAGAGCTGGCGGCGCTGATGGCCCGCCTCGCTGCCGCCCTGGCTCCCGAGCTGGGCTACCTGATCAGCAAGGGGGGCATCACCAGCCAGACCCTGCTGGCCGATGGTCTCGGCTGCACCGCCGTGGCGTTGCAGGGCCAGCTGCTGCCGGGCCTCTCGCTGGTGCTCACCGGGCCTGAGGCGCTGGTCTCAGGCCTGCCGGTGCTCACGTTCCCGGGAAACCTCGGCGAGGCCCACACCCTCAACCAAGCCTGGCGGCTGCTGCAATCCCCCGACTCCGCTGGCGTGGCTTAAGCGCGCTGGCGTGGCTTAGCGCGCTGGGTGGCCTAGCGGCCCTGCAGCGCTACTGCAGCCAGCCCTGGCGTTCGGCCAGGAGGGAGGCGGGGTAGGCCACGGCCACCAGGCCAGCGGCGGCCAGGCTGCTGGATGGGGCTGCGGTCGCCCCCGCCACCAGAAAGGTGAGCGAGCCGGCGGCGATCAGCACGGGTGTGAGCGGGTAGCCCCAGCAGCGAAAGGGTCGGGGTAGGTCGGGCTCCTGCTGCCGCAGGGCCAGCAGCGACGCCATGCCCGCCAGCGGCAGGGCCACGTAGAGCACGGCCCCCATGGCCAGCAGGCGCTCAAAGTTGCCGGTGAGCACCAGCACAGCCGCCGCCGCGGTGGTCAGCAGCAGGGCGGGTGCGGGGGTGCCGCCGGCGTTGACCCCGGCCGCCCAGGCTGGAAACAGCCCTCGGCGGGCGAGGCCAAACAGGATCCGTGGCGCGGCCATCACCACCGTGTTGATCAGGCCCAGGAGAGCCAGCAGGGCTACCGCCGTGATCGCGTGGGCCCCGGCAGCGCCCACCAGGGTGCGGGCGGCGTCGGCGGCGGGCAGGGTGGAGGCCGCCAGGGCGGTGGTTGGCAGCACGTGCAGCAGGGCCAGGTTGATCAGCAGGTAGAGCACCAGCACCGCCAGCACGCCGCCAATCAAGGAGCGGGGCAGGTCGCGGCCGGGCTGTTCAAATTCTTCGGCGAAATACACCGGGCTGGCCCAGCCGTCGTAGGTGGTGATCACCGCTTGCAGGGCCAGCACCACCCCCGCCGCGGTGGGACCCTGGGCCTCGGCTGTCTCGATCGCTGTCTCGAAGGCCGTCTCGATGGCCGTCTCCATCGCCCCAGCCCCAGCCCCAGCCCCGGGCAGCGGCAGTGCGAAGCAGGCCACCACCAGGGCCAAAAAAGCCACGGCCTTGGCGAGGCTGAGCAGCTCCTGGCTGGCGCTGCCGGCCCGCACCCCCCGCCACTGAATCAGCCCAAACAGGCCGATGGCGGCCAGGGCGATCCCCCGGCTGAGCCACGGGCCGGGCTCGGCTGGCAGCAGGGCCTGGGCATAGTCGCCGGCGGTGGTGGCCACCCAGGCCAGGCCAATGGCATGGGCGAGCCAGTCGGTCCAGCCCACCATCAGGCCCACCCGCCGGCCAAAGGCCCGCTCGGCATAGACCCACCAGCCGCCGGCCTGGGGCAGGCTGGCGGCCAGCTCGGCCACGCCCACGGCGCCCAGCAGGGCGTAGAGCCCGCCCACCCCCCAGGCCACCAAGATCAGGCCGGGGCTGCCCAGCTGGGCAGCCACCAGGCCCGGGGTGCGCAGAATGCCGGCGCCGATGGTGCCGCCCACGGCTCCCGCCAGCCCAAAACCCAGCCCCAAAATGCTGAGCAGCTGGCCCTGGCCTTCCCGGGTCACGGTGCGGTGCGGTCGCTCTGGGTTGGGCTGTCGCTCTGGGTTGGGCGGTAGCTCTGCGCCAACAGCTCAATCGGGTGCGCGATCTGCAGGGGGGCAGCACCAGCGCCAGCACTCGCGTGGCGGCGCAGTTGCATGGTGCAGCCGATGTTGGCGCTCACGGTGAGCTCGGCGCCGGTGGCGACGAGGTCGCACACCTTGCGTTCACCGAGTAGGGACGCTTCTTCGGGCTGCACCAGGTTGTAGATCCCGGCGCTGCCGCAGCACACGCCCTGCTCCAGTGGTTCGCGCAGCTGCACATGGGGAATGGCCTGCAGCAGCTGGCGCGGGGCGCTGGCGATGCCTTGGCCGTGCAGCATGTGGCAGGCATCGTGATAGGCCAACTTGAGGGGCTGCTCGGCGCTGGCGGCGCTGCCATCGGCGTGGGGCAGGGGTTGCAGCAGCGCTGTGAAGCTCTCGCTGAGGCCCACCCGGGCCAAAAACTCCTGAATGTCGGCGGTGCGCTCGGCCAGGCCGGCGGCGGGCGCGGCCCAGGTGGGATCTGCGGCCAGCAGACGGCCATAGGCCTTGATGGTGTGGCCGCACCCCGAGGCGCTCACCAGCACGGCATCGAGGGGGTCGGGTCCGGCGGCTTTGCCCGGGCCCACCACCGCCTCAAAGCTGGCGATCAGGGCCCGGGCCAGCTCAAGGGTGTGGGCCTCCTCCCCCTGGTGGTGGGTCACGGCGCCGCAACAGCCCTGGTCTGGTGGGATCACCACTTCGATGCCATTGGCGCTCAGCACCTGCACCGCCGCCGCACTCACGGCCGGGTCAAACAGCCGCTGCACGCAGCCCAGCAGCAGGCCCACCCGGTAGCGACGGGGGCCCACCGCCGGCACCAGCTGGGGCAGCACATCGGTAAAGGCCCCAGGGGCCAGGGGCGGCAGCAGCTGCTCCATGGCCTCCAGCTGGGGGCCCAGCAGTTTGGTGAGACCGGCCCGCCGGGCTAGGCCCTGCAGGGGGGTGCCGGCGTAGGCCCGCAGCGGCGCCAGCACGGCCCGCAGCCGCCCCGGATAGGGCAACAGGGCAAACAGCAGCCGCCGCAGGGCCCGCTGCGCCGGGCTGCGCAGCTCGGGGGCGTTGAGCTGGGGGCGGGTGGCCTCGATCAGCTGGTCGTAGCGCACCCCTGAGGGACAGGCACTCACGCAGGCCAGGCAGCCCAGGCAGCTGTCGAAATGGCTGGCCACCGTGGCATCGAGGCTCAGCTCGCCGGCTTCGATCGCCTTGAGGGCGTGGATGCGGCCGCGGGGCGAATCCATCTCGGTGCCCAGGGCCAGGTAGCTGGCACAGCTGGGCAAGCAGAAGCCGCAGTGCACGCAGGGGTCGGTGGCGCTTACCGTGGTCATGCGGCGAGTCTGCCCGTTCCTGCGCGTTGTTGAAGGCTCGATCAGAGGTCGATCGGCTCGTCGGCGTCCTGCCAGTCCTGGTCGTCGAAGTGGCGGATCACCGCCTCGGCAAAGCCGCTGCAGCTCACCGGTTTGACTGGAGGCTCCATCAAACGGGCCAGGTCATAGGTGACCTCCCCGTAGGCGATGGCGGAGCTCAGGCCTGCGGTGATCAGGTTGGCAGCCTCCTGCCAACCCATAAATTCGAGCATCATCACGCCGCTGAGGATCACCGAGCCGGGGTTGATCCGATCGAGGCCGGCGTGCTTGGGGGCGGTGCCGTGGGTGGCTTCGAAGATGGCGGCGTTGTCGCCGATGTTGGCTCCGGGGGCCATGCCCAGGCCACCCACCACGGCGGCGGCGGCATCGCTCACGTAGTCGCCGTTGAGGTTGAGGGTGGCCAGCACCGAATACTCCTGGGGCCGGGTTTGGATCTGCTGGAAGATGCTGTCGGCGATGCGGTCATCGACCAGCACCATCTGCTTCCACTGGCCGTTGCCGTGGCTGGCGCCGATCGCATCGAGGACGCCCTGCACTTCGGCGTTGATGGCCTCCTTCTTCTCGGGGGTGAGCGCGTCGTAGCCCGGCTCGATCAAGCGCGCATTGGCCTCAATGCTCAGATTTGAATCGTGCTCCAGGTTGCCGAGGATCCAGCTCTCTCGCTCAGTGATGCACACCTCGCGAAATTCGCTCGTGGCCAGTTCATAGCCCCAGTCGCGAAAGGCTCCCTCGGTGAACTTCATGATGTTGCCCTTGTGGACCAAGGTCACATGGCGCTTGTCACCTTGGAGTTTGAGGGCGTGCTGAATCGCCTTGCGAATGTGACGTTGGCTCCCAAATTTGCTCACCGGTTTGATGCCGATGCCGGAGCCGGCTGGGATCTGCCGCTGGCCAAGTTTGCCGTTGGCGGGGATCACCACCTCGTTGAGGTGTTTGATCAGCTCGAGACACACCGGATCGGCGGCTTCCCACTCGATTCCCATGTAGATGTCCTCGGTGTTTTCGCGGTACACGATCACATCGAGGTCTTGGGGCCGCTTGTGGGGGCTTGGCGTGCCTTCGTAGTAGCGGCAGGGGCGCACACAGCAGTAGAGATCAAAGATCTGCCGCAGGGCCACATTCAGCGAACGGATGCCGCCGCCGATCGGGGTGGTGAGGGGACCCTTGATGGCGACGCCATAGGTACGAATGGCCTCGAGGGTGTCGTCGGGAAGGTACTGATAGGTGCCGTAGAGATCACAGGCTTCATCGCCCGCATAGACCTTGAACCACTCGATGCGCCGCTTGCCGCCGTAGGCCTTGGCCACCGCAGCATCCAGCACCCGTTGGGTGGCGGGCCCGATGTCAACGCCGGTGCCGTCGCCGCGAATGAACGGGATGATCGGGTCGTTGGGAACGATGGGCTGACCATGTTCAAAGCGGATGGCCGTGCCGCTGGCAGGGGGGGTGAGCTTCTCAAAGCTGGCGGCGCTAGGGGTTGCCATGGGCTGCTACTGACCGGTTCGGCCTGATCGGTGCGGCGAGCCTAGGTTTTAGGCATGGTGCGGTTCTGCTCAGGGGAAACGGCATGAATGCCGCCGATCAGGCCCGATCCCTCCACCTCGCCCAGGCGATCGCCTCGGTGGCGGCCCTGTTTCGTGGCCACTTCCCCGACGCCCGCGCCAATCTCACCCCCTGGCGCGACGACCCCTTGACCCGGGCCTTCGCTGAGCAGGAGAGCCTTGATCTCGCGTTTCACTTTCCGGGGTGGAATCCGCGCAACCAATGCCGCTCCATGCTGGTGCAGCTGCGCTGTGAAGCGGCTCCGGGAGCCGATCGGCCCCGGCTGCTGGGGGTGTTGATCCGTGGCTTCACCGATGAGTCGGAGCGCTGGCGTTTGGCCACGGTGGGCGACTGGCAGCCCTCGGGCTCCCACCCGCCCCAGGGGGCGGTGGCCCAGAAGCTGCAGCACCTCTGCCGGGAGCTCTTTGAGCTTTTTGAAGACCGCGCCCAGGCCGCCGAACCCGATCCCCACCCGGCCTGAGGGGCTGGGGCGCCATCACCGGCCCCGTAACCCTTCGCAACCTTGTGAGACGGCGGCCGCGATGTCCCCCTTAATTTGTCAGTTGTGCCTGAATCGCGGTTCCAACGATGGCTGTTGCCCTGGCGTCCCAACTGCGGGAAGGGACCAAAAAGTCCCACACCATGGCCGAAAACACCGGCTTCGTGAGCTGCTTTCTCAAGGGCGTGGTCGACAAGGCCAGCTACCGCACCCTGGTGGCGGATCTCTACTTCGTCTACACGGCGATGGAGGAGGAGATCGGCAGGTTGCGCAACCAGGGGCATCCGGTGGTGGGTCCGGTTGGCTTCCCTGAGCTCAACCGCCGCGAGACCCTCGAACAAGACCTCGCTTTTTACTTTGGCGCCGACTGGCGCACGGCCGTGAAGGCCACCCCCGCGGCCCAGCAGTATGTGGCGCGCATCCACCAGGTGGCGGCCGAGGCCCCCGAGCTGCTGGTGGGTCACCACTACACCCGCTACATCGGTGATCTCAGTGGCGGCCAAATCCTCAAGAACATCGCCCAGAAGGCGATGGGTCTGGGGGATCACGACGGCCTGCGCTTCTACGAATTCGCAGCGATTCCCGATGAGAAGGGTTTCAAGGTCAACTACCGCGCCACGCTCGACCATCTGCCGATCGACCAGGCCATGGCCGACCGCATTGTCGAGGAGGCCAACCATGCCTTCCACCTGAACATGTTGATGTTCCAGGAGCTCGAGGGCAACCTGGTGGCGGCGATTGGCAAGGTGCTCTTCGGTTTCCTCACCCGCCGCCAGCGCTCCGGCAGCACTGAGGTGGTCGCCGCCTGAGCGTGCGCCCTCTCCGATTTCTCGTACCGGGCACCAGCGGCAGATTTCGCTGTGGTGGCCTGCTGGTCGAATTGCAGACGGCCCGGCTCACCGCCGACCTGGCCCCCACCCAGGTGGTCACCTACCGGCAGCGGGAGCCAGACCATGCCTTTCTCGATGATCTGCTCGAGGCCGAGCCCCTCGCCGGCGACGCGGCCTGCCAATCCCTCTGGATCGTGAGTTGGGGCTTTGATGTGCCCGGGCTGCTGCGGCGCCTGCGGGGCCGGCCGGTGGCCTATCACGCCCACAGCAGCGGCTATCGCTTTGCCCTGCCGACCGGGGTGCCGGTGCTGGCGGTGAGTCGGAACACCCTGGGCTACTGGGGTAACCGCGCGCCTCGGAGTCCGCTGTTTCTGGTGCCCAACGCCCTGGAACCCCAGTGGCTTGAGCGCGGCGATCGATCCACTGGGATGGCGGCCCAACGTCCGATCGATGTGCTGGTGCAGCGGCGCAAGAGCAGCGCCTATGTGCTCGAGCAGCTGGTGCCGGCCCTGCGGGACCGGGGCCTGCGGGTCGAGGTGCAGAGCGGTTGGGTGGCCGATCTGGTGGAGTTGTTCAACAGCGCCACGGTGGTGCTCTACGACTCGGCCGATTACTGGCGCGGCCGCGGCGTGAGCGAGGGCTTCGGCCTGCCGCCGATCGAGGCCCTGGCCTGCGGCTGCGTGGTCTTCAGCAGCCTCAACCACGCCCTGGCCGACAACCTCGACCCCGGCCTGCTGGGTCACCAGATCGGAGCCGGCACCCTGGCCGCCGACCTCGAACGCATCGCCCAGGCGGTGGCGCGCCCGGCGGCGTGGCGGGCGCCTGGGCCCAGCTTGGCCGCCCTGCTCGAGGAGCTGGGCGAGCCCCGCCTGCGGCAGCGCTGGCAGCGGGCCCTCACGGCGATCAACCAGCACTGGGATCGCGTGCTGCGGCAGGGGCAGCCGCCGCTGCGTGCGCCGGCGCCATGGCGGGTGCGGTTGCAGGGCTGGCGCCAGCGGCTGCAGCGGCTGCGGCGTCGCCCATAGCTTGCAGCGATCTTCTGCCCCTGCGTTGACCCGAACGCCCCGGCCGCCGCGGCCCCTCATCCAAATGGCCCGGCAGCTGTCGGCGGGCAGCTGGCTCGGTGTGGTGCTGGTGGCGGCCCTGGTGCTGCTCGAGAGCGTGGCCGTGGTGCTGGCCATGGTGCAGCTGTCCTTTGGCAACCTGCTTCTGGCCGGTCTGGCCCTGTTTCTGCGCCGCGCTTTCAGCCCCTGGCTGTTGGGGCGCATGCGCCTGGAACTCTCGGATGCCCTGATCCGGCAACTGTTGGGCCAGCGCTTCGATCGCTTTCTGCAGGAGGATCCGGCCTCCCAGGCCGCCAGGCTCTCCACGAGCCTGGATCGGCTGCAACACGATCTCCTGGCCCCAGTGCTGCAGGTGCTGGCGGGGGCGATCCGGTTGGGGGTGATCAGTGTGCTGCTGCTGCTTTGGGGCGCGCGGCAGGGCTTCCAGATCGGCCTCTCGCTGGTGCTGGCGCAGCTGCTGATCGGGTTTCTGGCGGCGCCCTACCTGCGGTTTTATGCAGCCCAGGCGGCGCGTTACCGGGAGCGCAGTGGCGCCCAGCTGGTCGAGATGCTGACCGCCTTTCAAGACTTGAGGCTGAGCGGCAGTGAGGGGTTTTTTGCAGCCCGGTACAGCGACCTGGTGCAGCGTTCACGCCGCTATGACTGGGGCCACGCCCTGCTGCTGCTGATTCCACCCGCCCTGATGGTGGTGGTGGCTCTGGCGGTTCTGGTCCTGTTTGTGACGGTGGGCGGTCCTGCGCCGCTGCCGACCGCCCTGCCCCTGCCGGGTTGGGTGGTGGGGGGGCTGGCCGTGGTGGCGGTGGTGGTGGTGCTGAGCGATCTCTTTTTTGCGGTGCTGCGACTGCGCTCCTCGTTACCGGTGCTCGACGCGCTGCTGTGGTTGCCAGGTGCGGTCGCCCTGGAGGCCCACCAGCCCAACCCCGCCCCACCCAA